>DKIJ01000028.1:31035-57558 GCA_002454195.1 Flavobacterium sp. UBA6721 | reverse complement strand
TTCAAATAATTTCACCCAACGGGTAATAAATAGTATTTTTACAATCTTTAACTGTCAATTGAGTTGACAAAATAATTTTAAAACATAATTAAATGGCATCAGGTTTTTTCGCTTTATTAGATGATATCGCAACATTAATGGACGACGTAGCAGTAATGAGCAAAGTCGCAGCAAAAAAAACAGCAGGAATATTAGGTGATGATTTGGCTGTAAATGCCGAAAAAGCATCCGGATTTGCTTCTTCAAGAGAGCTTCCTGTTTTATGGGCTATTACCAAAGGTTCGCTAATGAATAAAATTATCATTTTACCGATTGCATTTTTATTGAGTGCTTTTTCTCCTTTAGCGATAATCATTATTTTAGTTTTAGGAGGATTGTATCTGGCTTATGAAGGAGCCGAAAAAATTTACGAATTCTTTTTCCCTCATTATCACGACAAAATCGAAATCACTGATGAAACTTTTACCGAAGAAGAAATATTGGCTCTTGAAAAAACCAAAATAAAATCAGCAATTGTTACCGACTTTATTTTATCTGTCGAGATTGTTATTATTGCCTTGGGAGCAGTTATTGAACAAGATTTAATGTCACAAATTGCAGTTGTTTCAATTATCGCCTTAATAGCCACTGTGGGAGTTTATGGTATCGTAGCTTTAATTGTTCGCATGGATGAATTGGGATTAAAATTGATTGCAATGAGTACCAAAGAAAAGAGTTTTACAAAATCTTTCGGAAACATCCTTGTGCTTGCATTACCTAAAGTTATCAAAGCCTTAAGTGTAATTGGTACGATTGCATTAATTTTGGTTGCTGGAGGAATTTTTGCTCATAATATTGAATTTTTACACCATTTTGCACCGCAATTTCCTGATATACTGAAAGAATTTGCTTTTGGTCTTATTTTTGGTTTTCTTACTTTAGGAATAGTAACACTAATCAAAAAAGAGATAAAAAAATAAAGAATGCTAGTAATCAATTAACTTATTTTTTATTCCCATTTTTAATTTTCGTAACTTAGCCTAATACCTTCCAAATCTTTTCATTTTCAATACCTTAACCTTCAGATGGAGACCAGAAACCATCTCAAAAACGGGGCGTATCTGAAAAGCCAAAAGAGTAAGTTAATTTAAAATTCAACATTATACCTAAGTACGTTATTGAAAGAGAAATTCCTGATGCAGGAAAATTAACTTCTGAACAATTAAAAGGAATTTCACAAGCCTCTTGCGGGGTTTTGAGTAAATTAGGTTCCGAAATCCAGTGGGTTCATAGCTATGTTACAGATAACAAAATCTATTGTATTTACAACGCTCCTAACGAGGAATTAATCGTTGAACATGCTAAACAAGGCAGATTTCCGGCCAATTCCATCGCTAAAATTTCAGCAATCATCGATCCTGTAACCGCTGAATAATAAGATAAAAAAGGCTGTTTCATGATTTTTTAGAAACAGCCTTTTCTTATTCTATTTTTATCTTCCCGTATAATTTGGACAATTAAAACATTTTTTATCCAAATTAAATTGATACGTCAGCGACAACTCATAGACTCCTCCTGTTTTTCCAATTTTAGTTGTATTCATATCGTACGAAAGTCCTAATCGTAAATGGTCGTATTGCAATCCCGTAAATAGATTGATGGACGTTAGAAAATGACTATCGATACCGTTTTTGGCAGGATTAGTTACTGCAGTAGCACCAAAAAACATTTTCTCAAACAATATTGAAGTACCTAAATCCAAACGATTATAGCGTCCTTGTTGCATATAATTTGCCGTAGCAAACATTTTAGTAGCATACGGAAAAAATTGCACATCAATATAGTCGGCTAAAAGGAATTCATATCCGGTACTCAAAGAGAAAAAGGTATTCAAAGGCAAATTACCATCTTTATTAAAAGCAATTTTGGGTTTATTGAGATGTTTCATAGATAGACCAATCCATAAATCTTCGGTATTAAAAACCATCGCGGCACCAATATCAAAAAATCCTACTTTGTCATTTTGTAGTGCTGGATCTATCGAAGAGGCATTGTTTACCCCTGTTCGAATATTAATTTGATCTTCCAATAATAAATTTTGAAAAGCAAAAGACTTATAACCAAATCCTCCTTCTATAGCGGGTCTAAAATCCCATTCGTCACTCACCCGAACTCGGTAAGCATAGTTTGCATTCAATTGCGAAAAGTTATAATTTGTTGCGCTTTCTCTTTGGTTTAAAAAACTCACACCTAAACCCGAATTCATTTCTTCACTCCAAGTATTCAAAAACGCATAATCGGTTTTTATTTTCAAGTTCAAATCTGGCCATTGTTCTCTATGAATAATTCCCAAATAAGTGGTCTCCATGTAACCTGTAAAACCTGGATTTAAGGATTCAGGAACTAAAAAATACTGCGAAAAAATAGGATCTTGTGCCTGAACATTCGAATAAAAGAAACACAATATCAGTAAGCTAATCAATTTAATTTTCATTTGTACGAACGTTCTTTTATTTGATTAATGTTAAGACTCCTTCTTGAGTTATAGTATGATTGTAAAACGTTTTTCCAATCATTTTAAAGTAATAATTGCCGTTTTCAGCATCCAAATCTTTTACTTTACCATCCCATCCTTTGATTGTCTCGGCTGTTTCAGTATATATTAAACTTCCCCAAGTATCATAGATATGCAAAGTAACTTCGACAAGTCCCAAGAATACAGGCGCAAAAGTATCATTGATTTTGTCATTATTAGGAGTAAAAGCTGTTGGTACTTCTACGGTATATCCTTTTTCAATTTTTATCGTTGAAGTATATACATATTGACATCCAAAAGGATAAGTAACCGTTTGTTTTACCGTATATGTACCTACTCTAGTATAAACATGAGAAGGATTTTCTTCATCAGAAAAACTACCATCTCCAAAATCCCAAGCTATTTTAGTAAAATCGCCTGTTGCGAGATTCGTAAACAAAATGGGGTCAAAAATCGAATACAAGTTGTATACATCATGTCCGTAGGAATCATACGAAAAATTAGCAATACCTAAAACAGGCGTATTCACAGTGATAGGAAATTCAGCTTCACAGCCAAAACTATCTTTTACTGTAAAAACAACTAACCCGTTATTATTCGTATTCATGTACTGATTATTGTCACCGCTAACCACTCCATCTGACCAACTAAAAGTATAAGGCGGTACACCTCCTTTTACATGACCAACAAAGGTTTGTTTCACAAATTTAGTTTCGCAATTATAATCCGTTATGGTTTCTACCGTAGGAACCAGTTGCCCAAAACGGCTAATTTCCCAAGAATCAGTTTCTTTACAGCCATTTACATCAGTAACCAAAACTGTATAATTACCGGGCGTTAAATTCTCTAAATCTTCTGTAGTGGCGCCATTAGACCATTTGTACGTATACGGAGCAGTTCCTCCTGTAACAACCAAATTTATTTTTCCTGTATTAGCATTATCACAACTTAACGAATTCGAAACATCTGCATTTATTTTCAGTTTTGAAGGCTCATTAATAATAAATGGTTCATTAATTACACAGCCTTTTTTTATCTGTAATTGTGACTGAATATCCGCCTGGACCAAGATTATTTCGCTCTGTTCCTGCAGTCGAACCATCACTCCAAACTAAGGTTATTGGAGCAACACCCCCGACCAAATTCAATCGAATATGACCATTTTTTTCACCAAAACAGCTCACATCCTTAACATCAGGATTAATGGAGAATTCGGGAACATTATCAATAACAATTGGAAAAACTTTAGGACATCCTAATGCATCTTCGATCGTAATAGTGTAGGTTCTTGCGGATAAATTTTCCTGCTTTCTACCTGTACCCAGATTACTCCATTTGATGATATAAGGTTCTCCTGTAGCAAAAGGCACACCTCCTGTTATATCGTTAATCGTAATAGAAGCATTAGCATCATTATAGCAAGAGATTTCAGTCTTGGTAGCACTTAATTTAATTTCAGGATTTTGCTTCAAAACAACATTTAAATCAGCTGTACATCCTGAATTATCTGTAACTCGCAATCGATAATTTCCTGCATATAAATTACGAGGATTTTTTACAGTACTTGAATAACCATTTGGACCTGTCCAGAAATAACTATAATTAGCATTACCTCCTACTATGGATGTAGGGCGTCCGCCAATAACATCAACATTAATTCCCCCCGTGTTGTACCCATAACAGAGTATATCCATTTGACTGGCCAATGTAACTTCTAATAGCGGAGGATTGACAATAGTGTAAGTATCTTCTAGAACATTACAATTATTCGCTTCGGTAATTTTAACCTTATATACACCTGCTGCCAGATTTCTAAGATTGTTTGTACCCGTAAATGAATTTCCGTCTTTTGTCCATACATAAGTATAAGGAACCGTACCACCACTTACATTTAAAGCTATTTGTCCGTCATTTTTATCATGACAGCTAATATCTGTTTTATTACTCGTAAAACTGAATTTATTAGGCTGACCTACGGTATAATTTGTTCTAAATGCACAGTTACCATTGTCGGTAATTATTAAAGTATAAGTTCCTGCAACCAAATTAGAAATATCCTCGTTTGTGCTTCTAAATCCATTAGGTCCGGTCCATGAAAATTGATAGGGAGTACCAGTTGTAAATGGAATTCCTCCTCTTACTGTTATGTTTATGGCTCCATCATTACCTTCAAAACAGCTACTATTCTTGATAACAGGATTAGCATTGATTAATGGATCGACAGTAACAGTTACAGTAAAATTAGGACCTGGACAACTTCCTGCTGTTGGAGAAACCGTATAAGTAACGGTAGCTGGATTAGCTGTATTATTAGTGAGCGTTTGGCTGATCGTATTCGTTCCTGAGGATTGAGAAAAAGCCCCACTAACGGCTCCAGCGGGAGAAACAACTGGTGTTGACCAAGTATAAGTAGTTCCAGACGGCACATTATCTCCTCCTCCAGTTCTAGGCGTTATCGTAAAACTACTACCACTACAAATTCTAGCTGTTTTAGCTGAAATTATAGGCGAAAGAACCGTATTTACAGAAAAAGTTTGCGACCTCGTAACTGTTCCGCAACTGGTTATTACACTAAAAGTAGCTGTGTAATTTCCACTGGTTGTATAATTAATAGGTCCTGGATTCAAAGAAGTGGATGATGACGGGCTTCCTCCAGGAAAACTCCATGAATATGAAAGATCAGAACTTGGACCGCAATATTCAACTATTTTTCCAATCGGATTTATAGTTGCTGAATTACAGAAATTAGAAATAGGATCTAAGGAAATAGTTGGTGGTTTCTTTACCTCAATAATTTTTGAAATAGAATTTCTTATACCACAGGAATTCTCTGTTATCAATCTAAGCGTATAATTTCCAGGAAGTGAAAAAATAATTATAGGATTTTTAGAATTAGAACCCGTTCCATCTGTAAAAAACCAACTCCCATTTATATTTTTACAATAAGGATCATAATAAGAGATTACAGACCATTCGTAAAGTTGAGGGCCGCATGCATCTCTGGTATCAGTTGTATTAGTTATTGGTGTATTCGAATTTACACAAGCATTACCAAAAGTAAAATTAGGTAACAAAACAGGTTCTACATAGATGGTTCTACTATACCGAACTCCTACTCCACAAGGTGCCACTGCATCCAGAGTTATGGTATAATTCCCTGGGGACGAATATGCATGACTAGGACTCACCGCATTTGATTTAGGTGTGCCATCTCCAAAGTCCCATGTATAGACGCCTTCAGTACTACAATTATTTGGTAAATCCTGCAGCGGTATTATTGGAAAAAAACACCGAAGAATTAACACAAGCTATGCTTGGAGAACTAAAACGTACCGTTGGTTTGTCCAATACAATAATAGGTCCAACAGACGAATTGGTATTGTTACATGAATTGGTTATCGTCAAAGTTACCATACTCCCACTTGGACAATTCGCACTAGTATAGCTATGTGGAATAGGAAAATTTTGTGAAGCGACAGGATTTGAAGCGTTATAATATGGTAAACTTTCTAACTCAGCCTGAGTGTAGGTTCTTGAGGATCCATCTCCATAATTAACCAAATAACTGGTATCTGATGTATTCAAAGCCCAGGAGCTAATAGCAAAATTAATAGGGGTACCTGGTGCACAAAAATTGGTCGTGTTTCCTGGAGTAAACAAAGCACCCGCAGGATTGTTTGAATTTTTAACAATGTATGAAATATTATTATTGCATCCTGAACTTCCAATAGCGGTTATGACCATATTGAACGATCCTAAGCGTTGATAGGTATGCGTCTTAGGAAAACTAACATAGGTTTCTTTATTACCATCACCCCAGTCAATGTTATAGGAACTGACACAGGAAGAAGAAGGGGGAAGAATTGCCAACATTAATTGTATAAGTGGGACTAGTATTATTATCACCACAACGTTCAAAAACAGAGGTCGAACCAGCATTTAAATTCACAAATTTCAAATCGGGTTTTTGTTGCACGCTTACCGTTTTGTAACGGGACTACTACTCAACCCATTTTTATCCTTAACTATCAATTTCACACTGAAATCCTTATTACCACATCCTAAAGCAGTAAAAATATGCGTTGGATTGCTTTCATTCGAAGTTGTTCCATCCCCAAAATCCCATTAGTAAGTAAAAGGTGCGTCACCGCTAACTATCGGAGTAAAGGTAATGGGTGTTCCTGAACAACTATTAGGATTGTCAATAGTAAAATCGACACTGGGAGCTACATATTCAACTTTGGATTCAATATTGGAAACTTTTGCAAAAATAAAATCACCATCGAAAAGAATGAATAAGGCAAAAATATAAACCGAAATCCGGAGGATTTTAAACATAAATCATAATCTATAAATTTCTGACAAAAATATAAATATATTATCGAATGAACTAATAAAATGTAAGATTAAAACGTGTAATCTAATGATTTTAGAGTTAAATATAGTATCGGTTAAAAAAATCATCTCCACATTTATAAATTGCACTATTCCTACTCTTCATAAAAATACCTATTTTTGCAATCTAAAATTTTTATCGATGCCAAATAAAAAATACAAAATAGCGGTTATTCAATTGAATTTGAATGATGTTGCCGAAAATAATCTTAAAAAATGTATCGCTTGGGTACGAGATGCTGCCGCAAAAGGTGCAGAAGTAATTTCGCTTCCTGAATTATATAGTAGTCATTATTTCTGTCAAAGTGAAGATGTAGACAATTTTGCTTTGGCTGAACCATTATACAGCACTTCTTTTATTGCTTTTAGCGAATTGGCTAAAGAATTAGGTGTGGTGATTATTGTTCCTTTCTTCGAAAAAAGAATGGCTGGAATTTACCACAACAGTGCTTACATTATTGATACTGACGGGACTGAAGCCGGATTATACAGAAAAATGCACATTCCGGACGATCCTGCTTTCTATGAAAAATTCTATTTCACTCCGGGTGATTTAGGATTTAAAAACAATCCAACTAAAAAAGGAAATATTGGAACATTAATCTGCTGGGATCAATGGTATCCGGAAGCAGCCCGTTTAACTGCCTTAAAAGGTTCTGAAGTATTGTTTTATCCAACCGCAATTGGATGGCATCCACAGGAAAAAGAACAATACGGCGAAAACCAATATGGTGCCTGGATGAACGTAATGAAAGGTCATGCCGTAGCTAATGGTGTTTATGTTGCCGCTGCCAACCGAATTGGTTTAGAGCAATATTTACCTGATACTCCTGGAATCGAATTCTGGGGAGCTTCCTTTATTTGTGGTCCGCAAGGAGAAATTTTGGCGCAGGCGTCACACGATAAAGAAGAAATTTTAATTGCTGAGGTTGATTTAGACTTACAAGAAAATGTTCGCCAAAACTGGCCTTTCTTCAGAGACAGAAGAATTGATGCTTTTGGTGACATCACTAAAAGAGCGATTGACTAATCCTACTTTTTATAAATACAAAATGGACTAAGACAACTTGCTTTAGTCCATTTTTTTTACTTTATATTTCACCACTAATTACACAAATTAGCACAAATTTCTTTTTCCAAATCTTTGTGGGCTTTGCGAAACCTTAAAATACTTTGCGGTTTACAAAAAAAATCTGCAAAATCTGCGTGCTATTTTTTTCACGCAGATTCAGCAGATTTACGCAGATTTCTCTTTAATCCCTTTGCGGTTAATTTTTTTAGCCACAGATTATCACAAATTTTAAAACTTAAAACTTTGTACTCTTTGCGAAAAACTTTGCATTCTTTGCGGTTAAATTAAAACTTTGCAGTGTACAAAAAAAAATCTGCAAAATCTGCGTGCTATTTTTTTTCACGCAGATTTACGCAGATTTACGCAGATTTCTCTTTAATCCCTTTGCAGTTAAAAACTACAACAAATCAGGTTGGAAGAACTTCACTACTCCATCCCCTTCACTACTTACCACTAATAAACTTCTTTTATTTGGGCTTTTAGAGGCAGGGACAAAAAGTAAACTTTCAGGAGCATCACCAGTTTTAATACTTTGTACATATTTTGGAGCAGAAGGATTGCTAATATCATAAACGATTACAGTATCCGTTCTTTCTAAACCTACAAATAGAATGTTTTTATTCCCCATTTTAGCCACCACTACTGCTTCAGGTTCAGAACCTTTATCATCACTACGTGCATCATCATATGTTCCAAAATCATTCGAATGCTTGTCTAAATCATTTTTGCTATCATAAACTAAACTTCCTGTGTTTCCATTCCAAATTGTAAATGAACGTCCACCAAAAGAAATTAATTCATCTAAATCACCATCGTTATCCGAATCACCTTCTGTTGAAATCAAGTTCAAACGTCCCATTGAAGTATCCGCTTTCAAGGCAGCAGCATTAGGAAAAATAGTAGTATCTAAATTTAATGTTTTTAATCTTGCTACATCAGCATAAGTTCCGTATTCTCTAGCATCACCTTCGTTAGCCGTTATAAAATAAGGCGTTCCGTTAACTGTATAATTGGCAATTGCATCGGGCATATACATACCTTTTACTTTCCAAGGATTAAAAGCAATAGCCCCATCTTTATCACTTACATCAATGGCATTATCAGCTGTGTTGAAATCTTTGTAACCCAATCCAAAAAGCGAAGTAATTTTTTTAGAAGCCAAATCTACTTTAGCCACTCCGTTGTTTTCCTGCAAGGTTACCCGAGCCGTTTTAGAATCCGCATCGATTGTGATGTACTCTGGTTCGATATCAGCAACAAAACTCGTTGCCGTTTTTGAAACTCTGAAACCTTGCGTTCTTAAAGTAGCCACTTGACTTGCAAAACCTGCAAAATTCAATGTAGTAACTGTATAATCTTTGTTAACTTCGATAATCGAAACCGAACCTTCTGGATCTACCGTATAATCGGTGTTTGGTTCTCCTTCGTTAGCCGTCATAATGTATTTTCCATCTGGCGAAAAAGTTACCATATTTGGCAAAGCACCTACCGTAATTTCTTTAACTAAACTATAATCCGAAGTGTTAAAAACCACTACTTTTCCATTCGATTGTTTGTTAGTAGTTGATTCTAAAGCCACAGCCAATTTACCTCCATAAACCGCCACACTATTCGAAGCACCATTATAAGGAGTTAAGTTGATAACCGCTAATTTAACAGGACTCATCGGATTTGATAAATCAATTACATCAATTTGATTCGTAGCACTGTTATTTACTGTAAAAAGTCTTTTAGTAGTTTCGTCATAGGCACTAATTTCAGCAGCTCCTGCACCACCAATAGTGATTGTTCCTACTTCTTTAAAACTGGCTACGTCTTCATTTACTTCAAATTCTTCGTTGTCTTTTACTTTATCATTCTCACAGCTGCAAAAAATAAACAAGGCTGCAACTAATGAAATTCCAAAATTTTTCATGTTTTATTATTTTTGATAGTTTGCCACAAAAAGTAGATGCAACATGAAATCTTAGGATTAAGCCTATATTATTTAATAATTAACAAGTATAGACGCCATGTTAGAAAATCGTTTCGAAAATCTTTGAAATGTTAATTTATCAAAAATCACATTTTTAAAAAACACCACTTCCCTAGCCCAGACCGAAGTGAATAGCGTATGCGGGGAGAGCCTCACTTTTTTCTTGTGCTGGTAGAGCGACTGCAAGAAGCTCCTGCCAGCGCTTAGAAAAAGAAGGAAATCCCAAATACCTTGTAACGGAGGGTTGGAAATAGCTCCTTGAAATACGAATCTCATTTTGCTTAATTCCTTTAGCTCATTAATGGTGAAAAATGAAATGATCTAATGTTGCACTTTTGTTCGGCTCGGTTTTTATAATCCTCCTGAATGCTTATATTTGCGGTCTTAAAATAATACGCCTTTTTTATGACAACTACTAACAGACGTTTTCCTGCTGAATGGGAAAAACAAGAGGGAATTTTACTTTGTTTTCCGCACAACGGAAACGATTGGCCAGGGAAATACGAAGCGATTCAATGGGCTTTTGTGGAGTTTATCAAAAAAGTGGCTACTTACGAAAAGGTCTTCTTAGTTGTTATTGACGAAAAATTACAGGCTAAGGTTACCGATATGCTGGACAGAGCGCGTGTCAACTTGGATCAGGTGCAATTTATTCTTCAAAAAACGAATCGTAGCTGGATGCGTGATTCGGGACCTATTGTGGTGTACAAAGACGGCAAAAGAGAGGCTTTGAATTTTAACTTCAACGGTTGGGCGAAATACAAAAATTACCAATTGGACAAGCATGTTCCTGCTAAGGTGGCGGATGCTTTGCAAATACCTTTGACACAGGTAACTTATAAAGGAAAACCCGTAATTGTAGAAGGTGGTGCGATTGATGTAAACGGTCGTGGTACGTTATTAACTTCGGAGGAATGCCTGATGCACCCTAGTATTCAGGTGCGTAATACCGGATTTACGAAGCAAGATTACGAAGCGGTTTTTAAAGAATATTTAGGTGTTACCAATGTGATTTGGCTTGGTGATGGTGTGGAAGGTGATGACACGCACGGACATATTGATGATTTGGCTCGATTTGTCAACGAAGATACGATTGTGACTATCGTTGAAACGGATCCTAAAGATGCAAATTATAAGCCTTTGCAAGATAACTTAAAACGTTTGCAAAACGCTAAACTAGAAAACGGACAATCGCCTGTAATTGTTACACTTCCGATGCCAAAAAGATTGGATTTTGAAGATTTACGTTTGCCCGCGAGTTATGCCAACTTCCTGATTTTAAATAATTGTGTTTTGGTTCCCACATTCAACGATGTGAACGACCGAAAAGCATTGAACATCTTGGCGGAATGTTTCCCTGACAGAGAAATAATTGGTATTAGTGCGATTGATTTAATCTGGGGATTTGGGACTTTGCACTGCTTGAGTCAGCAAATCCCGGAATAAGGTTTAATTTATCATTATTTTTACCGCAAAGAATATATAGGTTTCGCAAAGTTTTTATAAAGATTTTGCGAAGCTTTGTTATTTTTAAAACTGTGTAAAAAGTTATGGCACGCAGATTTTACGGATTTTAGCAGATCTTTTTCTTTCTAAACTTTGCGATAAACTTTCAAAACTATGCGGTTAAATATTTTAACCACAGATTTCACTGATTAACACAGATTATTTTTCTTTGAATACTTTGCGAAAAACTTTCAAATCTTTGCGGTTAAATATTTTAATCACAAATTATCACAAATTTTCTTTGCGAGCTTAGCGATTTCTTTGTGTCCTTTGCGGTTAAATAAAATATCGCCAAATAAAGCGATAATTAAAAATATCACTAAATATGACGATACTAAAAAATTATAATAATCCAGAAAAAATCCCATTTTTAAAATTCCCAATTAAGAACTATCTTCGTTTTTTGAAATTTAAAGATTAAATGATTTGAAAATTTAAAGATTGGTACAAAAACAACCGCCTCCAAATCTAAAATCTGAAATCAGCATTCTTAAATCAAAAATCAATACATGTCTTCTAACAATCTCCTTCTCACTCCTATCGAATACTTAAAAGGTGTTGGCCCCAGCCGGGGCGAATTGCTTCGTAAGGAATTGGGGATTCACAAATACGGAGATTTACTGAATTTTTACCCCAACCGATACATTGACCGAACCCGATATTACAAAATCAACCAACTGCAAAACAACATTGCTGAGATTCAGATTATCGGGAAAATTATCAATGTCAAAACCGTTGAATTTGCCAAAGGCAAAAAACGCTTGGTGGCCACTTTTGTGGATGATACCGGACAAATGGAATTAGTTTGGTTTCAGGGACACAAATGGATTCGTGAATCTTTGAAGATAAATGAATTGATGGTCATTTTTGGAAAATGCACATCCTTTAACGGTGTGTACAATATGGCGCATCCGGAAATCGAACTCTGGGGCGAACACGAACAGAGTTTGCGTTCGGCTATGCAGGCGGTTTACCCTTCAACCGAAACTTTGACGAATCGGGGAATTTCAAATAGGGTTATCAACAAGATGATGCAGCAATTATTTTTGGAAACACAAGCCTTGTTTTCAGAAACTTTACCTAATTACCTCATTGAAAACTTGAAGTTGATTCCAAAGAATGCCGCATTGTTCAATATTCATTTTCCAAAGAGCGCCGAAGCTTTGGCGAAAGCCCAATTCCGATTAAAATTTGAAGAATTGTTTTTCATTCAGCTACAACTGATTATGAAAAACCTGATTCAGAAACACAAAATAAAAGGACATTCTTTTACCAAAGTAGGCGAATTTTTCAACAAATTTTACCAAAATCATCTTCCTTTCGAATTAACTAACGCTCAAAAGAGAGTGATTAAAGAAATTCGGACCGATATGGGAAGTAATGCCCAGATGAACCGTTTATTGCAAGGTGATGTAGGGTCGGGGAAAACCATTGTGGCATTTATGAGTATGCTTTTAGCCATGGATAATGGATTTCAGGCTTGCTTAATGGCACCAACAGAAATCCTGGCTAATCAGCATTTTTTAGGACTTTCAGAATTAGCTAACAAACTCAATATAAACATTAGAATCCTTACAGGTTCAACCAAAACTTCAGATAGAAAAATTATTCACGAAGAACTGGAAAACGGCGGTTTACAAATCCTTATTGGTACACATGCCTTACTGGAAGACAAGGTGAAATTCCATAATTTAGGTTTAGCCATTATTGATGAGCAACATCGTTTTGGAGTAGAACAACGATCTAAATTATGGAAGAAAAACCATATTCCACCACATATTTTGGTAATGACCGCCACTCCTATTCCGCGTACTTTAGCGATGAGTCTATACGGTGATTTGGACATTTCGGTTATTGACGAATTACCTCCGGGACGAAAACCCATTCAAACCGTGCATCGTTATGATAGCAATCGATTAAAGATTTGGAAATTCATTCGGGATGAAATAGCCAAAGGACGCCAAATATACATTGTATATCCATTGATTCAGGAATCAGAAAAGATGGATTACAAGGACTTAATGGATGGTTACGAAAGTATTTCCCGTGATTTTCCGTTGCCTCAATATGCCATTTCTATTGTTCATGGCAAAATGAAACCAGCCGACAAAGACGCCGAAATGAAACGCTTTTCTGAAGGAAAAACCAATATTATGGTGGCTACAACTGTAATTGAAGTAGGCGTAAATGTTCCTAATGCTTCGGTAATGATTATCGAAAGTGCCGAACGTTTTGGACTCTCTCAACTACACCAATTGCGGGGTCGTGTGGGACGTGGTGCCGAGCAAAGCTATTGTATCCTGATTACAGATCATAAACTAAGTTCCGATAGCAAAACCCGAATGGAAACTATGGTTCGTACCAATGACGGATTTGAAATTGCCGAAGTCGATTTGAAATTAAGAGGTCCGGGAAACCTAATGGGAACACAACAAAGCGGTGTGCTAAACCTTCAAATTGCCGATATAGTCAAAGACAGAGAAATTCTTTCCTTAGCCAGAGCTCATGCGATGCAAATTGTCAATTCGGATATGGTATTAAACAAGCCCGAACATGCGGTTTTAAAAGCGGTTTATATGGAATTAACAAAGAAAAAGAACATCTGGAATTACATTAGTTAGCAAAGCTTTGATTCCTAATTTATTGCCAAAGGATTGTTTTAGTCCAAAAATTATCCTTTACTTTTACTTGCAAAATTTATTTTCATGATCTCATACAACCCAAAAGACTGGTTCACTTTTATATTTCGTTTTCATAAAGCCGATACTTTTAGAAAACTATTGCCGCTTATTATTTTGATAGGAGTGTATTCTGAGCTAATTGCCTATTTGGAATTAGAATATTGGCACTTACCTGATGATAGTAGAGTAAAAAACATATCAATCATGCATGGTATGTTGGGGTTTGTCATTTCACTTTTACTGGTTTTTAGAACCAATACCGCTTACGACCGTTGGTGGGAAGGACGAAAAGCCTGGGGTGCATTAGTAAATAACAGTCGTAATCTAGCCATCAAACTCCATGCTATTCTTGAAGATGAAAAAGACAGATCGTTTTTTAGAAAAACCATCCCGCTCTATGCTTCTATTCTAAACAAACATCTTAAAGATGAAGCAACAGGAAAACAATTAGATGAAGATATCGAACTGAATGAAACCCATAGCCACAAACCAAACCAAGTGGCTAAAATACTTTTTTCAAAAATAAATGATTTATACAAAGAGAAAAAAATATCAGGAGATCAATTGATTATCTTAAACAGCGAAATCCAATCCCTAACAGATATTTGTGGCGCTTGTGAGCGAATTAAAAACACCCCCATACCCTACTCTTATAGTGTTTTCTTAAAAAAATTTATTTTTTTCTATGTAATGACCTTGCCTTTTGGCTATGTTTTCAACCTCGGTTATTTTGTTATTCCAGTTGTTATTTTCATCTTTTATGTTTTGGCAAGTTTAGAACTAATTGCCGAAGAAATTGAAGAACCATTTGGTCACGATGCTAATGATTTACCAACAACTAAAATAGCTGAAAACATTAAAAAACACATTGAGGAAATACTGTAATTTCGATACAAATAGTTCAATTATTGTTATCAAAAACATTCATAATTAATCTCAAAAAGTAAGTTCAATAGCTTTGAAGCTCGGTTGACAATGTTTATATTTGCAACCTTATTAAAATATTCAAATGAAAATATCATACAACTGGTTAAAACAATTCATTAAAACCGATTGGAATTCTGAACAAACAGCAGCTTTACTTACTGATTTAGGACTTGAAGTAGAAGGTGTTGAAAAATATCAATCTGTAAAAGGAGGATTAGAAGGTATTGTTGTAGGACATGTTCTTACTTGCGAAAAACATCCAGATGCCGACAAATTAAAAGTAACCACCGTTGATTTAGGAAACGGAGCACCTATTCAAGTTGTTTGTGGTGCAAGCAATGTAGCAGCAGGTCAAAAAGTACCTGTAGCAACCATTGGAACTGTTTTAAACGATAAAGAAGGAAATGCATTTACCATAAAAAAAGGAAAAATCCGTGGACAGGAAAGTCATGGAATGATTTGTGCCGAAGACGAATTAGGTCTAGGTGACAGTCATGACGGAATTATGGTATTAGATAACGACTTAGTACCTGGAACTCCTGCTGCTAAAGTTTTCAAAATTGAAAATGACGAAGTTTTTGAAATCGGATTAACACCTAACCGTGCCGATGCCATGAGCCATTTAGGAACAGCCCGAGATTTGAGAGCTGGATTATTACAAAATGGTGTAAGTGTCGAACTAATCACTCCTTCGATAAGCAATTTTAGAGTAGATATGCGTACTTTAAAAATTGACGTGAATGTAGAAGCACCAACATTAGCCCCTCGTTATTGCGGAGTAACGATTTCTGGTGTCAATGTTAAACCCTCCCCAGCTTGGTTACAAGATCGTTTGAAAGCCATTGGAATTAATCCAAAAAACAATATTGTCGATGTAACTAATTATGTATTGCACGATTTAGGACAACCACTTCACGCTTTTGACGCTGCCAAAATAAATGGTAAAATACACGTAAAAACAGTTGAAGCGGGAACAAAATTCACAACGCTTGACGAGGTAGAAAGAACATTACATGAAGAAGATTTAATGATTTGTGACGACAAAGGGCCATTGTGTATTGCGGGTGTTTTAGGAGGACAAAACTCAGGAGTGAATAATAATACTACTTCTATTTTCTTAGAAAGTGCTTATTTCAATCCAGTGAATATTAGAAAAACAGCCAAAAGACATCAATTAAGTACCGATGCTTCTTTTAGATTTGAAAGAGGAATTGATCCGTCAATTACGGCTTATGCCTTAAAACGTGCTGCTTTATTAATTCAGGAAGTAGCGGGTGGACAAATCACTTCTGAAGTTTTAGATGTTTATACCAAAAAAATAGAAGATTTCTCGGTATTTGTAAACTTTGATAAAGTAACTAAAATCATTGGCCAACAAATTCCAAAAGACACTATAAAGAAAATATTAGCTTCATTAGATATTAAAATCAATAGCGTTTCGGATGCTGGTTTAGGTTTGACGATTCCTGCATATCGTGTAGATGTTCAAAGAGAAATTGATGTAATTGAAGAGATCCTAAGAGTATACGGTTACAATAAAATTGACTTTTCAAACAAATTGAGTGCAACCGTTTTTAATGCACCTAGAAATGAAGATTATAAAGTGCAAAATATTGTTGGGAATCAATTAAACTCGCAAGGATTCCACGAAATGATGGCTAACTCGTTAACAACGGCCTCTTATGTTCAACTTTCTGAAATGCTTAAAGAAGAACACAATGTTACGATGTTAAATCCATTGAGTAACGATTTAGCAGCCATGCGTCAATCCTTATTGTTTTCAGGATTAGAAGCGATTGCTTATAACATTAACCGTAAAAATGCTGATTTAAGATTATTCGAATTTGGAAAATCATACCATAAATTCCTTTCCGGTTACGAAGAACACAAACATCTTACGCTATTTTTAACCGGAAACAGAAATCAGGAAAACTGGACTAACACGCAAAAACCATCTGATTTCTTTTTATTCAAAGGTTATGTAGAAGGAATTTTTACCCGATTAGGGATTGCAAAAACACAAAATTCTCCTGTAAAATCGGATATATTCTCAGAGGGAATTGCAATTACTTCCGGACATAATGTTTTAGTTGAATTTGGTGTGGTAAAAAAATCCATCTTAAAACATTTTGGTATCAAACAAGAAGTTTTCTTTGCCGATTTTAATTGGGAAACAGTATTAAAAACAATTCCAACTAAAATAAAATTCAGCGAAATCACTAAATACCCAGAGGTAAGAAGAGATTTAGCTTTATTAATTGATCAAAATGTAAGCTACGATAGCATTTATACCATTGCCAGACAAACAGAGAAAAGTTTGTTAAAGAATATTAACCTTTTTGATGTATACGAAGGGAAAAATCTTCCTGAAGGCAAAAAGTCTTATGCTTTGAGTTTCATTTTGCAAGACGACTCCAAAACACTTACTGATGCTCAAATTGATAAAATCATGAGCAAGTTGCAAAAGAATTTTGAAACAGAACTTGGAGCTTCTTTACGATAATTCTATTAGAACTTATAAAAATCAAAACCCATTCGCTACGACGAATGGGTTTTTCATTTCTAACAAAATATAGTTAACCAAATATAACTATGCCTTAGGTAGTAATACGCTGTCTACAACATGTATTACTCCATTCGATTGATTTACGTCAGCGATAGTAACTTCAGACATCGAACCTTTTTCATCGGTGATATATAATTTTTTTCCTTTCATCCAAGCTGTTAATGCACCACCACTTACGGTTTTCATTGTAGCTTTTCCATTTCCTGCTTTGATTGCTTTTGCAATATCTGAAGCATTCATTTTTCCAGCAACCACATGATAGGTCAAAATAGTTTGTAGCATTTTTTTGTTTTCAGGCTTTAGTAATGTTGCCACAGTTCCTTTTGGTAATTTATCAAACGCGGCATTTGTTGGGGCAAAAACGGTGAATGGTCCTTTTCCTTGTAAAGTTTCTACTAATTCTGCTGCTTTAACTGCAGCGACCAAAGTAGTGTGGTCTTTAGAATTAACGGCATTCTCAATGATGTTTTTAGTAGGATACATTGGGGCACCTCCTACTGTAACTGCCTTTTGTGCAAAAGATGTAGCTCCAAATACAAAGGCGATAATTACTGCTGATAATAGGTTTTTAGTTTTCATACAAAAATATTTTAAGTTATATAAAAGCATTTACGAAAACTCGTTTATTTTGGTTTTAAAAAAGAAAATAATTAACTCCAAAAAAAAAGTGAGACTCATAGAATCTCACTTTTATTATCACAATTTAAATTATAAATTCTTTATCACAAATTCACTTCGGCGGTTTAACTCGTGTTGTTCTTCAGAACAGGATTCACTTGGTTCACACTTTATAATCTGAACTGTTTCACCATAACCTTTAGCAAAAATTCGTTTAGCCGGAATCCCCTGTTTGATAAAATAATCCCTCGTAGAATTAGCTCGTTTAGTAGATAAATCCAAATTGTATTGTGCATTTCCTCTATTATCGGTATGCGAACCAATTTCAACCACCATCTCCGGATATTTTTTCATCAATTCGATTACTCTGTTCAAAATAGGTTTTGATTCTTTTCGAATGTACCATAAATCGTAATCAAAATAAATAGGATCTGTTTTAATTAGCAGACGGTCTTTATCCTTTACGACATCCTTTTCAGCTGCTACCAGTACAGCAATCTTTTGCTGCTTCTTAACCTCTGCTTCCTCTACGGCTTTTTTGGCTGCTAGTTCTTTTTCAACTTTGGCTTTTTCAGCCACAATAGCGGCCTCCTTCTTTTGTTTGGCTACTAATAAAGCCGTCTCCTGTTTTTGCTTCTCTAGCTGTAATGCTGCTTCTTTCTTCTTTTGTTCAATGGCAGCTAATTCCTCTTTCTTAATCACTTCTTTTGATTTAATGGCCAAAGAAGCATCATTAATTTTCTTTCTGTCCTTATATAATTTCAAGAATTTAGAAGCATCTGTATATTGCTCTTTGGAAGCAGAAACGGTATAGCTTTTTTCACAATCAACATTAAATGAAAATTTTCCATCAGCTGATGTAAACACAGTCGCAATTTCCTTTTTATTAGCATCCTGCAAAATTACTTTCGCCTGAGCCAAAGGCAATTTAGAATCAACATCAGTTATAACTCCCGCAATATATTGCATACAATTTTCAACTATCAACGGCTGAATTTCGTTGATTTCATAAATATCATCAGCTCCTTTCCCACCCTTTCTGTTGGATGCAAAATAACCATGCTGCGTATCCGAATCAATCACAAAAGAAAAATCGTCATAGCCGGAATTAATTGGCAAACCAACATTCAAAGCTTTCGAAAATTCTCCATTTTTATATTCAGAAACAAATACATCCATAAAGCCATAACCCGCATGACCATTAGAAGAGAAATACAATTTGTTGTCTAGAGATACAAAAGGAAATTGTTCTTTTTTATCCGTATTAATCGTTGGGCCCAGATTTTTTGGTGTACCATAATCAGAGCCTAAAACAGGCACCGAGTAAATATCGAAAGAACCTAAAGATCCCGGCATATCGGAAGCAAAATATAAGATCTTTTCATCGGAACTTAAAGCAGGATGCTCCACAGAATAATTATCACTATTAAATGGCAAAGCGGTAACATTTTGCCATTTTCCATTAAGCAATTCAGCCTTATAAATTTTCAGCGTAGAAACCTTTTGTTCGTTTTTAACTCTTACTCCGTCAATTGAATTATTACGGGTAAAATACATTGTTTTTCCGTCTTTAGTGAATACTGCATTGGCTTCATGTAAAGGGGAATTCAATTCGACAGAAAATTGTCTAATAGAATCTGCTTTTGGATTTTTAAGTGAAACAGCCATCAAATTCAAATAACTTTCATTGTTCCATCTATACAATTTCCCTGATGCTTTAGGCCTTCTAAAAACTGCTGCAAAAACTAATTTATCCTTATAAGGCACTGCTCCAAACTCGGAATTAGCTGTATTAATAGACAAATTTTTAATTTTATATCTATCTCCCAATGCAGAAATATTTTCCAATACTAAATTATCTCTATCTAAATTCTCAATAGCTTTGGTATTATTGCTACTTTGAAAATAAGCGCGAAGTACTTTATTGGCTTCATCATAATTACCGGAAGCTTTTAGTGTTTGAGCATATTTAAAATAATAATCCGCATCGGCTGCCTGAGGAAATCGGGCGATCAAAAAACGATATTGACGTTGTGCATTGGCATAATCATTCGTATTATAATAACTGTCTGCCAGGTTTTTCACTACTTCAAAAGAACGATTCGTATTCATAATAGATTCGTACAATGGAATAGCCTCGCTATAATAGGTTCTGTCAAATAGGCGTTTAGCCCTTTTTAAATCCTGTGATTGTGCCTGAGTTAATTGAAAAGCAAACACAAATAAAACCAGATATAATCTTTTCATTGCCGTCATATTAAAAGAATCTTGGTGATTTATCGTATCCTTTGCCTAATAAATCTAAATTAAACAACATAAAAACTTCGTGCGTTCCTGAATTGAACTGACCTAAATTGTTCGTAGTATAATCGTATGCATAACCTACACTTATACTTGGCGAAACCCTTATATTCATCAGTGCACTTACCGAATCATCAATTCGATAAGAAGCCCCTAATTCAAATTTTTCATTAAACAACACATTGGCAGATACATCCAGAGAAGCAGCAGAACCCGGAACAATTTTGGTCATAAAAGCTGGTTTCAGCTTAAAAGTATCCGATAAGTTAAATACATAACCTCCTGTAAAAAACATATGCACTTGCTCTGAACCAAAAGCATTAATTCCGGAGCGTTCTTCAATATATTTGGAAGAAAGCAGGTTGGGAGCAGAAAATCCTAAGTAATAATTATTGGTAAAAAAATAAGCCCCTACCCCAATATTTGGAAAAATAGTATTGATATTTTGTGCAAAAGCTTCATCGGTTGAAGAGTCTCCGCTTTCAAACTGAAAACCATTAAAATTGGTTCTGAAAGAAGTAAAACCGGCTTTTAATCCCAAGGACAATTTTGCTCTATTGGTCATATTCAAAACATAAGCAAAATCAGCATAGAAATTATCTTCTTTTTTAGCTCCTTTTCCAATGTCATCAGAAACAATCGAGAATCCCATTTCTACCTTTTTACTCAAAGCAGCATGACCAAAAAAGTTGGATGTTTTGGGAGCACCATTCATACCTGCCCATTGAGAACGATATAAAACACCTAAGTCCAACATAGCCTGGGTACCGGTTGCATAGGCAGGATTGACCACATTCATATTATACATATAATGGGTATATTCCGGATCCTGCTGAGCTAACAGCTTAAGTGCAAATAGTAAAAAACTGAAACTAAATATAATTTTCTTCATTCGAAATTTAGTTTAATGTCATGGAAAACTATCGGTTGAGATATAAAGTTCCCTGAATTGGTTTTTTATTTCCTTTGTTGAAATGAAGGACATAAAAGTAAACTCCGTTTGGAGCCATACCATCAATTCCTACTTTATAATCAGAATTTCTACCGTCCCATTCTAATTTATTTTTATTTCCTCTGAAAAGAATATTTCCATAACGATTAAAAATTTCTAAGCTAAAGTCAGGATAAATAAACTGAATATCCGGAATTCTGAACACATCATTTTTACCATCTCCATTTGGAGAAAACCCATCCGGAACAAAAAAGTCAGGAGTTACCTCGCAATTGGCTAATTCAACGGTTACTTCCAATGGATCTGAATAACAAGTTGTGCTGGTAGAATAATTAAATGCATAATACTTTTTACCATCTACCAATAAGGTACTTGTAGCCAGCAGATTTCCGTTGGTAGCCGCATCATACCATACCAAAGTATCATCCGCAGTAGTTTTATCACTTAAACTTTGAATCGTTGGATTATCCAATCCGCAGAATTTTTGTCCATCTGTGGCTAATACCGGAGCATCTGTTTCGTTTATTGTTACCGAAATTGGCGTTCTCCCAGATTCACATCCCGTAGCCGAATTCACTTCTTTTACATAATAAATTCTTGTTACTAATACTGTTGAAGTACTCAAAACAGTGGTACTGGAAACCGAATCAAACCATTGGTATTGTGATCCGCTTGGCGTTAAATTCGCAATTGTTTTCGCATCATTTTTACAGAAAACAAAACTCGCTGCTGTCGGATTAGCCGGAATAGTATTTACATCAAATGATTTGGTTTTATTTAAAGATACAGCCGCACAACCATTGCCATTATCCAAAACAGAATTTAATGTCAAAGTAGTGTTACCTATATTAGTCAACATTGTATTTGGAATCGTAAAACTTGCATTTCCTGAGCTTACTGTTAAGGTCACATTTTGATTAGCCAGAACATTTGCCCCGGATAAACCAAAATTAACAGTAATATTTGTCATACTTCCCAATCCGGTAAGCTGTACAGCAGCATTTTGTCCCAAACAAACAGCATTTATATTCAAATTAACTGCTGAAGCATCAGGCAAAGCTTTTACCGTAAACAATTTAGCCAATGCAACCGAATTGGTACAAGCAGTAGATAAGTTAACTATATTAGTAATCGTTAAAGCATTATTGACACCTACATTTGGAATTAAATTAGCAGGAACGATAAAATTCCCCACTCCATTAGTCACTGTAAATGTTGCTTGCTGATTTGTCGCTGTATTATCACCCGATAAATTATAAGTAATTCGATAATTGCCGTTCGTCAAATTGGTATTTCCTGAAATTTGAACCTGAGCATCAAAACCTTTACAAACAGGATTAATGGTTAACGATGCATTATTAATTTTTGGCAATGGATTGATATATAAAATATCCGAAATTGTTCCTAAAGTATTCGTACAAGCTCCTTTTGCAGCGGTATTTACAATATTAGTTATAGTAAAAGTATAATTTCCAACTGCCTGAAGATTCACCGGATCAACACTAAAAACAAAAACACCATTTGAGAAATTTCCGTTTACAGTGATATTCTTTGTTGTTGTTCCATTATTAATCGAATAACTTACATCATAATTTCCATTCGGAATTGCCTGTGGTCCTTTGGTTAAGGTAGCCGAATAAGTAGCCGTTGCAATTTCATTTTCACAGATATCATTGTTTACGACCAAAGTACTTCCTGTAAAATTCAGTGGATCTTCAATGGTAATTTTCACAGTAGATTGAGAATTGGAACAGATAGGATTGGCAGAAGTAACACTATATACAAAACTATAATTACCCGCTCCAAAGCTATTATAAATAGCTGCCAAATCAATCTTATTATCAGCCGAACTTGTAATTTGTCCGGTTCCTGAACCATCCAACCAGCTTCCTCCTGCATCTTCACCACTCAATAAATTATTCAAATTCAAATTGGAATAAGATGCTAAATTAGCATTACTACACAATAATAAATTTGAGGCTGTACCAGCTACTGGCTTTCTAAAAATAGAAACTGAAATCGTAGCCGACTGAGCCGGACAAGTATCCAAGGCTGGAATTGAATAGGTATAGGAGTAATTTCCTTCACCCAATAATTTAGGATTAATAGTATTTCCTGATAAGGTAAGCGGAGTAGTAACTGCTGTCCAAACTCCATTTTGTAGTGGACTAAGCTGAGTTCCGTCAAAGGCTAAAAACAAATTAAAACTTTCAACATCGTCACAGGTAGAAACATTACTAGGTACCCCCGTATAAGGACCAATTTTCAAGGTTATGGTTGCTTCGTTATCTGAACAAGTGGAAGGATCCTGAACGTAAGTATAGATATAAATTCCACTATTACGTATCGTTTGAGCATTTAATATCCCATTAAAAATAGCCGTTTCAAGCGGTTTCGAATTATCAATCCATACTCCTCCCGGACTTGGAGTACCACCTAATAGGTTATAGAGATTAATATTCTTATAGACGGGATTTTGAATATCACAAATTGTCAAACTTGCATCATCCCCGGCACATTGCGAATAAGCATCTGAAAACAAGAAGAGTAGACAAAAAAGTAAAAGATTTAGAAAGTTGTTTTTGATATAAAAAAGTAGTTTTACTATCATACCCCATTTTTTAGGATTATAACTCTAGATAATTTACTGCTAATGTAAGAAATAAAGCATTAATGGTATCTAAAAAGAACTACAAATAACACATCACTTATAACGATATTTTCATTTAATTATATATCTTTTTAAATTATAACTACTTAAACTTGATTTAAAAAAATATTTTTTTATAAAAATTTAAATTTACTCCATAAAAAAAGTCCCGATTGCTCGGGACTTTTAAAATTATAAAAAAGTTGAGAATTATTTTTTCTCAGATTTTTCCATTTTAGCTTTCAAAGCAGCTAATACATCATTGTTATCTCCTAAAGTAGCAGCAGGTGCATTAGTAGAAGCAGCAGATGCAGTGTTTTCAGCAGCAGCTTTCACGTTTTTCTCTTCTTCTTCACGGAAGATAGCAGTGTGAGAAGCAACTACTCTTTTGAATTCTTTGTTGAATTCGATCACTTTGAAATCAGCAGATTCTCCTTTTTTCAATTTCTTTCCGTCTTCTTTTTCTAAGTGACGAGTAGGAATGAAAGCAACGATATCATCACCAAATTCTACAGTAGCTCCTTTATCAACGATTTCAGAGATTTCTCCATTGTGGATAGTTCCAACAGCGAATGAATCTTCGTATTGATCCCAAGGATTAGCAGTAGTTTGTTTGTGACCTAAAGATAATTTACGTCCTTCAACATCTAATTCTAATACAACTACGTCTAATTTTTCACCTACGTTTACAAATTCAGATGGGTGTTTGATTTTCTTAGTCCAAGATAAGTCAGAGATGTAGATTAATCCATCAATTCCTTCTTCTAATTCTACGAAAATTCCAAAGTTTGTAAAGTTTCTAACGATACCTGTGTGTTTAGAACCTACTGGGTATTTAGCAGTGATATCAGTCCATGGATCTTGAGTCAATTGTTTGATACCTAATGACATCTTACGATCGTCTCTATCTAAAGTCAAGATAACAGCCTCAACAACATCTCCAACTTTCACGAAATCTTGAGCAGAACGTAAGTGAGTAGACCATGACATTTCAGAAACGTGGATTAAACCTTCAACACCTTCAGCAACTTCGATGAAAGCACCGTAATCAGCAATAACAACTACTTTTCCAGAAACTTTATCACCTACAGTTAAGTTAGCATCTAATGCATCCCAAGGGTGAGCGTTTAATTGTTTCAATCCTAATTGGATTCTTGTTTTCTCATCATCGAAATCAAGGATAACAACGTTTAATTTTTGGTCTAATTCAAGAACTTCAGATGGGTGGTTGATTCTTGACCAAGAAAGGTCAGTAATGTGGATTAATCCGTCAACACCACCTAAGTCAATAAATACACCGTAAGAAGTAATGTTTTTAACAACACCTTCTAAAACTTGTCCTTTTTGTAATTGACCGATGATTTCTTTTTTCTGTACCTCGATATCAGCTTCGATAAGCGCTTTGTGAGATACAACAACATTTTTGAATTCGTGGTTGATTTTTACCACTTTGAATTCCATTGTTTTGTTTACGTAAACATCGTAATCTCTAATTGGTTTAACATCAATTTGAGATCCTGGCAAGAACGCTTCGATTCCGAATACGTCTACGATCATACCACCTTTAGTTCTGCATTTAACGAAACCATTAACGATTTCTCCAGTTTCATTAGCAGCAATAACTCTATCCCATGATTTGATTGTACGAGCTTTTCTGTGAGACAATACTAATTGACCTGTTTTATCCTCACGGATGTCGATTAATACTTCTACTTTATCTCCAACTTTTAAGTTAGGGTTGTAACGAAATTCGTTTAAAGAGATAACACCTTCAGATTTAGCATTGATATCAACGATTACGTCTCTATCAGTAATTCTTACAACAACTCCTTCTACTACTTCTTCTTGATCTGTAGAGATGAAAGTTTTAGATACTAATTCTTCGAATTCTTGTAAGTTTTTCTCATCAACTGCATCAATACCTTCTTCGAAATTGTGCCAGTTAAAATTTGCTAAAAACTCTTCTTGTGATTTTAATTGTTCAGACATGCTGATTTGTAAATTTGTATTCTGTGTTCGCTTGAGCTTCTTAATGTGAGAGAAAACAACAGAAGTTGTTGATATAAATTGTTGATACCTAAAGGAAACTCTTATTCACCAAAAGGTGTGCAAAATTAAAACATTATTCTCTAACTACAAAACAAATTTCATTGATAATCACTGCTTAACCCAAATAATAACTTTAATCACGTTTTTTCTTTGCTTTGGGAGCAGAAAGTCCTGATTCCCAAAAGTACTTCCCTCCTGCTCTCGCCTTTATCTCTGCGAGGATATCGGCTCGATCAGTGCTATTTAGCTTGTTTTGTTTTTAAAACTACTTTTGTAAAGATATTTTGATATATTTGAAAAAAAAAAAAAAAAAAAA
>DKIJ01000028.1:0-30962 GCA_002454195.1 Flavobacterium sp. UBA6721 | reverse complement strand
AAAAAAAAAAAAAAAAAAAAAATAAAATTTAATGATTGTCAGACCTATCTACCCAAAATTGGAGTGATAGGTCTGATTTTATCAGACCTATATACTAGTTACCTGTTATTGCAGACAAATTCAACTTAAATGAAAAATATTCAAGACAAAATAAACGTGAAAAAAACGACGCCTCCATACAAATTAGGATACTTGGGTTTATTCCCGTTTGTTGGCTTTTTCGTTGGAATTGGGCTTACTTTATATGGAATATTTAGATACAAAGACCTAAAATTAACAGTAATTGGAATCGCTTGTATACTTTTTACTGTGCTTACATATTCGGCTTTATTTCTTTTTGGAAATTACTCTGGTTTAGGTAAAGCTAAAGAACAAATAGCACAAACACATCTAAATTCACTAATTAAAGATATTGAATATTATAAAAATCAAAACGGAACATATCCTGATAGTTTGAAACAATTAGAAAATAAAAATGAAATTGTTTTTATAAATGACCCGACACAATCAGAACTTGGAAATGACTATTACAATTACAAAAATCTAGGAGATAATTATATACTCTTTTCTTCGGGGAGCGACCAAACCCAAAATACATCTGATGATTTGTATCCGCAAATAAAAAATTTAAAAAAAGTGGGCTGGATAAGACGCAAAAGCAACAACAGGTAATCGAGTAGACGGCATCCCGACCGCGCGGATATACACACAAACGTTAGCGCGGATTTGTAATCCGTGCCCGCAATAATATTCAATCTAAAAATGAAACACTATCCAATACTAATCCTTTTATTATTGACTTTCGGTTGTAAAGAAGCTACCAATTCAAAAATTGAAAAAACAAAATCGAGCAATAACAAAGATTACACAGTAGCTCTTAAATTCATCAATGATTACAATAAAGAGTTTCTTAATCCACATACTGAAACTTTAGAATGGCTTTCAAAAAATAAAAATGTAACGCCTAATTTTATTGAACAATACAAACACCTATTAGATTCGGCTAATACAGCTGATCCGGAATTAGGATTGGAATTTGACCCAATTGTCAACGCACAGGATTCAGACGATAAAGGATTTGAAATAAAAAAAATCGATTCACTTGATGGCTATGTGATTGTAAAAGGTAAATCAGCACCAAGCTTCGAAATAACCTTAAAAGTGATAGAGAAAAACGGAGTTTCTTTAGTTGATGGTTCTGGAGTTGTCAATATTCCAAAATCGAAACTTACCAGAAAATACAATTAATACTAATGAAAAATATTATAACATCTATTTTGACTTATTTAGGTTTAAGAAAAACATCCAAAAAAAACAACAAACAATTAAAAAGTCTCAGCAAACTAAAAATGGACATCAATAGTGGTTTCCAAATTGAACAGCCAAATATTTTTGTACCTTGGAAAATTGACGAAAAAACATTCATTGATTTATTTAATGGAAAAGACTTAAAACACATTACAACTGGCTATTACACAATCAAATGTAAATCCTTAAACAGTTTAAATTGTATGATTGGTTTTCATTTTGAGCCACGTAAAAACGGAAAATTGAACGAACTCGAATTCTTCAGAACAAACTATGACAATCAACAAAAGTCGTTCGACGAATTTCAATATTCTTTCACAAACGCTTTTGGACAACCAACAAGCATAACTAAAGGGGATGAAGGTTTTAACAACTATCAGTGGAGGTTAAACGATGTTCAAATCGTCCATTATATTTTTGACCGATTTGGACCGGAAGAACATATGAGAATTAAAAAACTAAAATAAATGATAACCTATATTAATTAAAAGCTTACCCTCCCAGCTCACGCGATCATCTTGCTCGTGCCAGTAATCAAAACAAATTAAAATGAACAGAACAGCAACCATACTCGATAGAACCAAGTCGTCCACTATTGACACCTTATTCCTTATTGGTTTAGCTTTTATTATTGCTGAAATATTAAGTTATTTTGAGGATGTTTCAACAGCTTTAAAAACTATTTTATTTACTTCACTTGTCCTGTATGAACCCATTTGTGTAACTTTTGGAGCAACAATTGGAAATCACATCATGAGAATTAGAATTCGCAGAAGCTCAAACGAATCCAAAAAACTAAACATAATTCGATCAATACTTCGTTTTTTCTTAAAAATAATTTTTGGATGGATTTCCTATGTTAGTATTTTCAAGAATCCCAGAAAAAGAACGTTGCATGATTTAATATCTGGCACAACAACTATTTCTATTTAAATAACATATATAAAAAGACCAAATGCTGCCGAACGAAATAAAATTCAACGAAGCTAATCCTTTTGTGTGGTATTTTTATTCAATTATTATGGAGTTACCTAATGAGATCCTTCCTTCGTCATGATGACAAGATTGCGTTAAAAAAACTATCATTCAAAAACTGAAAATTTGACATTTCTTTCTTAAAAATTAATAAATTTTTCAGAAACTAAAAACCGCTAAAAACCACTTCAACTAACTTATTGTCAGTTTACTGCACTTGGTATTTTCTTTGCATATTTAACTACTAAATAAATGTTTAACTTAAAAATTAATTATTATGACAGTCGTAAGATACCAAAACCAATGGCCTAGTTTATTAGATCGATTTTTTAATAATGATTTTGAGGGTTGGAATCGATACTATTTTTCAAAAACCAACACTACCTTGCCTTCTTTAAACATCAAGGAAAACAAAGATTCCTTTTTTGTGGAAGTAGCCGCTCCGGGATTTGAAAAATTCGATTTCAAAATTGAACTAAACAATGATGTATTAACCATATCATCCGAAAAAAAACTAAGCAATGAAGTCAAAGATGGCGAAAGAATTACCAAACAAGAATTCAGCTACCAGTCTTTTAGTCGTTCCTTTACGCTTCCAGAACTTGTGGATGAAGAAAAAATTGCCGCCAAATACGAAAACGGAATTTTAGCTATCAATATCCCTAAAAAAGAAGAAGCAAAACCCAAAAGTCCTAAATTAATTAGCATTAAATAGACAAAAAAAAGTATTCCTTAAAAGAGTTAGCTTCCGTCTAACTCTTTTTTATTTATCTATTATCTACCTATTCATAAACCAATTAGCTCTTTTAATTTCTCAACTATTCTAACAAGATTAAAATTTAACATTTCATAAGTAGCTAAATAATAATTACTTAGATACATTACAAGTCTTATTTTAAAATATTATTTGTATTTGTTCTAAATAAAAATAACTTTGTAAAAAATTAAACATTATAAATATGAAAACATTTTACATATTATTTTTACTTAGTATATGCACATTTGTAAACGCTCAAACAGCTTCCATAAAAGGGAAAATTATAACCGAAAACACACCCGAATTTTTATATGCAACTGTACAGCTAAAGGAATTAAACAAAACAATCCATGTTGATAAAAATGGAAATTATGAAATAAAGAATCTCCAGACTGGTAATTACACCTTAGTATTCTCGGCTTTAGGATATATTAACGAGGAAAGAAAAGTTGAATTAAATGAAAACAAAAACATCAATGTAATTTTAAAAGAAAATGTAAATGCTTTACAAACGGTTGAAATTACAGGTAGAAAAGAAAAATCTTACAAAAACACCCGTTCGTTCATTGGAGCAAAAACTGAAATCGCACTCAAAGATTTACCACAATCAGTATCGTATGCAACTAAAGAATTAATTGCCGACCAAGGAACAATGCGCATTGGTGAAGTAGTTAAAAATTTCAGCGGTGTAACACAATACACCTTTTATGATGACATTTCGATACGTGGGTTTAGAATAAACGGACAAAGCAACACGCAATTATTAAACGGATTACGAACATCAACTGGTTTCTGGAAACAACCTTTAACTAACTACTTAGAGAGAGTGGAAGTCTTAAAAGGACCTTCTTCAGCTCTATTTGGGAATGCTTCACCGGGTGGTGTGGTTAATCGTGTAACCAAAAAGCCGTTGGAACAAGCAGCAAACAGTATTAGTTTTTCAACAGGTAGTTTCAACACATTAAGAGCTCTGGGAGATTTCACTGGACCTCTTAACGAAGAAAAAACACTTTTGTACCGTTTAAATTTGGGCTATGAAAATGCGAACACTTTTAGAAATTTACAATTTGACAAAAATATTGTAATCGCACCATCCTTTTCATTTTTACCTAATGATAAAACAAGAGTCAACTTTGATTTAATTTATAATAACTCCAAAAGTATTCTTGACAGAGGGCAATCTACGTATGAGAATGATTTGTATTCTACTAATATTAGACAATCTCTAAACGCAACAAATGATTATCTTAACGAAGAAACCTATATTCTTACCACTTCACTAAATCATCAATTTACTGACAAACTTTCCTTTTCGGCCTCTTATATAAGAACAGGATACAATGAGGATTTATTAGAACACCGAGGAGCTAATAAATATGCAGTAGATGGTGATGGTAATTCTATCCCTACTTCCATTGAAATGCAAGTTTTTATGCGAAAAAGAAAACGCTATATCGATAACATATCGAATTTCTTTGTTTATAAAACACAAACGGGAACACTGGACCATAATATTGTTTTTGGTTATGATTATGCTCAAGAAAAACTTCCTGCAGGAGGTTCACAATTAGAAGCTAAAGGCTATCGAAATGCTGCCAATACCGGAGCTATCAACACCTATAATCCGAATAAAAAAAGTGCTTATTTATTAGATGCCAATGGAAATCCGGTTCCTAACGTAGCTCATTTTGATTTATCAAATCCCTATAGTTCACAGCAACTGAAAGATATGAGTAAATATTTTTACACCACCAGAGCGTATGACCCAACCTACTACTCTACTTATGGAATCTATTTACAAGACCAAATAAAATTAGGACCTTTGAAAGCCTTGATTGGATTGCGTTACGATGAGTATATCGACAGAGAAAATTACACTAAACAAAATGAGAAAAAAGTAAAACAACATTCGTTATTACCACGATTAGGTCTTACCTATACCTTAAACTCGAATATCAATTTATACGGAACCTATGTAAAAGGATACAATCCGCAAACCGCTTCAGTACTTGCCAATCCGAATGCTGGAGGACCTTTTGATCCTTTGGAAAGCAATATGATTGAATTAGGAGGAAAATCATCATGGTTCAACGAAAGTTTATTAGTAACCTTATCACTTTATAAAATCCAGGAAAAAAACAGTTTATATAGTGCCAATGACAGCAGTAATGTTGATTTAATGAGAGCTATTGGCGAACAAGAATCTAAAGGTGTTGAAATTGATATTAATGGACGTATCAATACACAATGGAGCATCTCGGCAGCCTATTCATTCAATGACGCACACATCACAGATAGCCCTATTGCAAGTGAAATAGGAAGACAAAAACCAAACACTCCTAAACACCAAGGAAACATCTGGACAAAATACAATTTTACGGATGGGGTATTAAAAGATTTTGGAATTGGCTTTGGATCTAATTTTGTAACCACTCGTAATTTGAGTAATAATGATACACAAACTATTCCAGGTTATACCATTATGAATGCCGCTTTGTATTACAATATCAACAAATTCAAAATACAGTTGAATGCTAATAACTTGACCAATAAAACCCATTGGGTAGGTGGATACGACTACATCCGATTATTTCCGGGATCTCCTAAAAACTGGTTGTTAACTCTTGGATATACATTCTAATTGCAGTTTATTTGTAAAAAAGTACACTATTGATTTAATGAACAAAACAATTAAAAAAAGCATTGGAAAAATACATTTATGGCTCGGACTTGCGTCCGGTCTTGTTGTATTCATAGTAGCATTAACGGGAAGTTTATTGGTTTTTGAAGAGGAAATTGATTCTTTTTTACATCCTGAATTTTACAAAGTTAAGACCATTGGTACAACTAAAAAACCCATTGATGAAGCGATTAAAAATTTAAATAATTCTTTTGGAATTGATTCAATTCAGCGCATATATACCTATCAAGAAGATCAAAAAACAGCTTTAATTATTGCAAAAAACAAAGACAAAAAAACATTTTACTTTGCTGTGAATCCCTATACAGCAGAAATTGTTGGAAGTATCGAACAAACAAAACATTTCTTTACTATTGTTAATCAACTACACCGAAATCTTTTGTTAGGTAAAACAGGAAAATTAATAACGGGTATTTCTTGTTTGATTTTTATAATACTACTTATTAGTGGCTTGTGTTTGTGGTGGCCCAAAAAACGTAAAAACCTCAAACAAAGATTAACCATCAAATGGAAGGCTTCATTTAAAAGAGTTAATTGGGATTTTCATTCTACTTTAGGTTTTTACAGTTTTTTATTTTTATTAATCATAGCACTTACAGGATTAACTTGGTCGTTTAAATGGTTTGAAAACAGCCTGTATTATATAACAGACGGTGTAGCAAAAAAACCATCCATCAAAGTCGAAAACCCACCTAAACCAGAATCGCAGATTACTACAACTATTTTCTATCAAAATATTATAAACCAGACAAATACCCTTTTTCCGTACCAAGGAAACATTCAAATACGTTTACCCAATGATACAGTAAATAGTATTTTAGTAACCAAAGAAAATACAGAAAAAACAATCCCAAATCAATCTAGCATCGCTTATTTTGACCGATATACAGGTGATAATATTCAGACAAAACCTTATGAATCTTTTAGTCAAGGTGATAAGTTAAGAAGAATCATTTACCCTATTCACACAGGAAGTATTTATGGTTTACCCACTAAAATTATTGCTTTATTAGTCTGTATATTTGCCGTAACAGCTCCAATAACCGGTTTTGTAATCTGGTGGGGACGCAAGAAAAAGTAGCCAATAAAAAAACGCTAAAAGAAGAAATATATTTTTTCTTTTAGCGTTTGTAGTTTTTAAGAAACCACTAAACTAATTTTTGTTGTACCAAATCTAAAACCAACTCAAATTGTTCTTCTCTAGTTAAATGAGAATTATCTATTTCGATTGCATCTTCTGCCTTAACTAAAGGAGAATTACTACGGTGGGTATCAATATAATCGCGTTCTTCTACATTGTGCAGCACCTCTTCAAAAGTAACACTATCGCCTTTTTGGATTAACTCATCATAACGTCTTTGCGCACGGGTTTGCGCACTGGCTGTCATATAAATTTTCAATTCGGCATCAGGAAAAACTACTGTTCCTATATCCCTACCGTCCATCACAACACCTTTGTCTTTACCCATTTGCTGCTGTTGTTCTACCAATTTCGAACGAACTTCTGGAATTTCGGCCACCTTACTCACAAAACTAGAAACCGCAATGGTACGAATTTGTTTTTCCACATTTTCACCATTCAAATACATTTCGGCAAAACCTAAATCCGGATTAAATTGAAACTGCAATTGAATGTTTGGCAAACTTTTTATCAAGGATTCTTTGTCTAAATAATCGGTTTTAATGAAGCCATTTTGCATTGAAAAAAAAGCAATCGCACGATACATAGCGCCTGTATCTACATATACATAACCTAAGTCTTTAGCCAATTGTTTAGCCAAAGTACTTTTTCCTGTTGATGAAAAACCATCTATTGCAATTGTAATCTTTTTGTCCAAAATATAATTCTTCTAAATAAGTTGTCATTAAAACGATAAAAGTACATTATTTTAAGTTTAGCATACAAAAAATTCCTTGATATAATTAACAACAAAAACGGCTGTCGATAATGTCAACAGCCGTTTGATAAAATTTTTAAAAAGAAATTATTTTGTTCTTGTAAATGGAATGGTTGTTTCGGCATTTACAATCATATCAAATCCCGATTTATCATCTTTAAATTTAAATTTTAACCCTATACGTTTTGATTCGAATAAATTTTCTCCTATAGGATCCACAATAAAAGAAGCATAATCTGGAATATCTACGTTTAAAAAAGTATTTTTTTCAGAAACGGTAATTTTATAAGGAACTCTTGGATTAGAATAAGAACCTATATATGGCGCAGGATCAATTGCTTTTTCTACTAATCCTGTTCCTGTTTTCCAAATATTATTTTCTGGATTACTATCTGGAAACATATGTTCCGGGTCAAGGGTAATACTATCTACTTCTTCAGTTGAAGGATGTTTGAAAGTCCACTCAATATTTTTTTGCCAAATTTCAACAGGCAATTTTACTCTATCTACTTTGCCACTTTTAAATTTAATATCCATTATAACTGGCATAGGCATTTTTTCGAAATTTTCTATAGTAATAAACACTCCATTTGCAGGATTATTTTTTACATATTTAATTGAATTTACACCTTGATCAAACTTCCAATTATTTTGGAACCAACCTCTCCAAAACCAACTCAAATCCTCTCCTCCTACATTTTCCATAGTTCTAAAGAAATCATCTGGCTGCGGATGTTTGAAAGCCCAGCGTTTAATGTAAGTCCTGAAAGCCAAATCAAAACGCTCTGGTCCTAAAACTTGCTCTCTTAAAATTACTAAACCAGCACTTGGTTTAGAATAACACAATTCACCAATATTAGCTTCTTTCATATTATCAGGAGAAGTCATAACTGGTTCTAATTCGGGGTCAGTGTAAATAAGACTGGCTTCATGCATGTCTTCTTTTTCATGCTTGTACTCTCCGTTATTAAAATCATGATTACTTAAACTATTGATAAAAGTATTAAATCCTTCATCCATCCATCCAAACAAGCGTTCATTAGAACCAACAATCATTGGGAACCAGTTATGCCCAAATTCATGGTCAGTAACACCCCATAATCCTTGTCCTTTTGATTTCCAACTACAAAAAACAATTCCTGGATACTCCATTCCTCCTTCATTACCAGCAACATTCGTTGCCACTGGATAAGTATACTCAAACCATCTTTTTGAATAATTTTCAATTGAATATTTTACATATTCTGTTGAACGTCCCCATGCTTGGTTTCCGGCACTTTCCTCTGGATAAACAGAAAGGGCTAACGATTTTTTTCCACTTGGCAGATTAATTCGAGCACCATCAACTATAAATGCTGCCGAAGAAGCCCATGAAATATCACGAGAATTCAATAATTTAAATTTCCACGTTTTAGTAGTTGTTCCTTTATTTTTAGCTGCCAAAACTCCTTCTAGCGAACGAATCATTACTGTTTTATCACTAGCCTTTGCTTCGTTGTACTTTTTTAATTCATCTGCCGAAAAAACCTCAGTTGGATTAATTAATTCTCCTGAACAAACAACAATATGATTAGATGGAGCTGTAATTGAAATGTCAAAATCTCCGTACTCTAAATAAAATTCAGAAGCACCTAAATACGGATTAGTATTCCATCCTTTCACATCATCGTAAACACACATTCGTGGATACCATTGGGCGATGGTAAAAATCTTTCCATTTTTAGTTTCTAAAACACCTGTTCTGTCCGAACCTTCGTTTGGAGAAATGTATGAAAAATCAATTTTAAACTCTACTTTACCTCCTTTTGCTTTTAATTCAGATGGAAGAAACAATTGCATACGAGTATCTGTAATGACAAATTTAGCTTCAACTGGATTAATTGGTTTGTTATCGATTTTAGTAATTTTAACCGAATTGATTTTATGACCTCCATCAAAAACCTGTCCTTGTCGGCCATTTCTACTTCCTGTAATAGGAACAACAGCCTCACCTCTTGAATCTGATTTGAATAAATTTTGATCTAAATTCAACCATAAAAAAGACATTGAATCTGTACTATTATTAGTGTAGCTAATAATATCAGTTCCGGTAATTTCATTTGTTTTTTCATTCAATACCGCCGTTAATTTATAATCGGCTCTATTTTGCCAATAAGCAGGACCTGGCTGTCCACTGGCTGAACGTGTTAATGTTCCATTATTTTCATAAAAAAATGGAGCAAAAGCATCACGATAATTATAATTAGAAACTTGTTTTGACGGAGTGTTTTCTTGTGCTACAAGCGAAGTTCCTCCCAGTAATACTACTATTTGAAAAATAGCGCTAAACTTATTTATTTTCATATTTTTTTCCTATTTCAGACAAATTAATAAAAAAATACACATATGTTTTCGATGTTTTATAAATTTAATTGAATTTTAAGATATTTTTCCTGAGTATTAAACCAAATATCGCTACATTCGCTTAAGCTTTAATTATTTTATACAGTGATAACTACTATATCTAATTCTATACTTTCGGCCAAAATCAATCACAAAGGAGCTGAATTATTTTCTTTAACATCCTTAAAAAATAATCAGGAATACATCTGGGAAGGCAATCCAGATTATTGGGGAAAACATTCCCCTATTTTATTTCCTATTGTTGGTACGCTTAAAGACAATAAATATCATATAGCCAATAAAGTTTATGAATTAAACCGACATGGGTTTGCCAGAGACATGACATTTGAATTGATAGATAAACATGAAAATAGTGCTACCTTTTCAATTCAATCTTCTGATGAAACCTTGAAAGTATATCCGTTTGATTTCGAATTACAAATCCGATATAGTCTTGAGGAAAACAAATTAAATATTGAATATACAGTCCTCAATAAAACAGCTGCAAAAATACCTTTCTCAATTGGTGCACATCCTGCTTTTACATTAGATGGAAATTTTGAGGATTACCAACTTGAATTTGAAAAAAATGAACCACTCGAATTCAATTTACTAGAGAATAATTTAATTTCAAATCAAACTGAATTTTTAGAAAAAAAAGAAGGTCTAGTTGAATTACGACATCAACTCTTTGAAAACGACGCTTTAATTTTTAAAAAGTTAGAATCAAAAAGTGTAAGCCTCTTAAAAAATAAAGTTCCCTTTTTAAAAGTATATTTTGAAGGTTTTCCACATTTAGGGATTTGGACTCCAAATAACGCTCCTTTTCTTTGTATTGAACCTTGGTATGGCCATTCAGACACTAATGAATCTGATGGAAATCTTTTTAATAAAGAAGGAATCCAGATTATTGATGCGAATAAAACTTTCAACTCTAAATTTATAATTGAAATTATTTAAAAACTGTTATGAGTATTTTTAACTTATAAAATGTATTAGTATAATTTAAAGGTACGGCATTAGTAATGATGTCAAAAAAATAAAAAATGAAACACAAAATAAATTTATCATTATTGATACAATTTATATCAATCATAACTTCTGCACAAACACATTTAAAAGTTAATGGAATAACCGCTTTGGTAGGTGTTCCCCAAATAGGAATTGAAACAAGTATTGGTAATAAATCTACCTTCAGTGTTGATGTTTTTGCCTCATTTTGGAAATCTTTTGATGGCAAACCAATGCAAACCATCATGTTAACACCGGAATATCGTTATCATTTTAAAGAAAAATACCGTGGAATATACGCTGGTTTTCATGCCGGACCAGATATTTACAAACTACAAAAATGGAACTATTGGGGAACAAATCAATATGAGAAAGGTTTAGGCTATCACATAGGAGCAACTGTAGGCTATCAAAAAAAAATAAACGATAAATTTACTATCGATGCTTTCGTTGGTGGTGGTTGGCATCAAGGATTCTATAAAGGATATTATCTGGACGGAACACCAGGAAGATATGAAACCGCTACGCATTATAATAAAAGTGGTGAATGGCTCCCATACAGAGGTGGTATCATGATTTCATATCAACTATAACCAAAATTATTTATGCAACTTCGGCAAAGATTTAACATACAATTCTTCGACTTTTTTTCTTGCCCAATCGGTTTTTCTTAAAAAAGTCAAACTCGATTTAATACTTGGATTATCATTAAAACATTTGATTTTTATTAATTCGCCTAAAGTGTCAAATCCGTAAAAATCAACTAATTTTTCTACTATAACTTTTAAAGTTACACCATGAAGCGGATCATTTGATATTGGTTTTTCCATAAATGCAAAAATAATTCAAATTCGTTTAAAAATTGTGGTTTTTTACTAATTGTTTCTACATTTGTAGCTATGCTAAAGACAGTCAACATACTCAACAAGAGAGCGCGATTTGATTACGAGATAATCGAAAAATATACTGCTGGAATTGTACTGGCGGGAACTGAAATCAAATCCATCCGATTAGGAAAAGCGAATATTACTGAAAGCTTCTGTGAATTTAATGAAAAAAACGAACTTTTCGCAATTAACACCTATATTGAAGAATACGCTTTTGGAAATCAATTTAATCATAAATCCAGAAGTGAACGAAAATTGCTTTTAAACAAACGTGAATTAAAAAATCTTGCCCGAAGTGTACAAGCTAAAGGTTTAACAATCATACCACTTCGATTATATACAAGCGAAAAAGGAATTGCTAAACTAGAAATTGGACTTTGTAAGGGTAAGAAAAATTACGACAAACGAGAATCTTTAAAAGAACAGGATACTAAAAGGGATTTAGATCGAATCAAGAAATCGTATAATTGATTAAAATCACCCGAAACTTCTTTATACAAATCAGATGAATCCTAAGAATCTATTTCGAATAACCCCAAAAAAAGTTTTGTATTATGGAAGAATGTATTTCAGTTTTTGATATGCTTAAAATAGGTATTGGCCCTTCAAGTTCCCATACCTTAGGTCCGTGGCGTGCTGCTGAAAGATTTTTAAAAGAAGTACGAGAGCAAGGACTTCTACATACAGTTGCAACAATTGAAGTTAATCTTTATGGTTCACTTTCCCTTACCGGTAAAGGTCACGCTACTGATTTAGCGATTATGTTAGGACTCAGCGGACAAGACCCCGAATATATTCCTGTACAAAACATAAACACAATAATCGAAAAGATTCAACAAGAAAAGAACATCAATTTAGGAAATGAAATAACAATTCCTTTTGATCCTTTCAAAGCTATTATTTTTAACAAGCAGTTTTTGCCATTTCATGCCAATGGAATGACCCTATCGATTACTACTAAAAATGATGAAACATACAGTAATACTTATTACTCAATTGGTGGTGGTTTTGTGGTAAAAGAAGAACGTGAAGAAGCAAAAAACAAATTAGAACTCAAATGCGCTTTCCCTTATCCAATTGATAATGCTGACCAATTATTAAAACATTGCCAAGCCGAGAATAAAAAAATATCTGAAATTGTATACGAAAATGAAAAGTCAATGCATTCAGAAGAAGATTTACATAATGGCTTAATGCGAATTTGGGACACCATGCTTGAATGCATGTATATTGGATGCCATTCAGAAGGAATTTTACCTGGAGGACTTAATGTAAGAAGACGAGCATTTGACATGCACAAAAACCTTTCTGGTTTATCACAATACGATGCTCCTCAAAGTTGGCTCGAACAAATTCGTTTGACCGAAGTTAAATTTAGACAAATATTACAATGGGTAAGTTGTTTTGCATTAGCTGTAAACGAAGTCAACGCTTCACTGGGAAGAGTGGTTACCGCTCCTACTAACGGAAGTGCGGGGGTAATTCCAGCTGTTTTAATGTATTACATGGTCATCGAAAATCATCAAGCAGGCGAAAACGAAATCAAACAATTTTTATTGGTAGCCAGCGAAATTGGCAGTGTTTTTAAGCAAGGTTCAACTATTTCTGCTGCAATGGGTGGATGTCAAGCCGAAATTGGTGTTTCATCATCAATGGCAGCCGCAGCACTATGCGAATTAATGGGCGGAACTCCGGAGCAAGTTTTAATTGCTGCCGAAATTGCTATGGAACATCATTTGGGATTAACCTGTGATCCTATTGGTGGATTAGTTCAAATTCCTTGTATTGAAAGAAATACAATGGGCGCAATTAAAGCGATTAATGCCGCTGAATTAGCCTTAGGAACCGACCCCAAAAACACAAAAGTTCCTTTAGATAAAGTAATCAAAACCATGTGGGAAACCGCTAAGGACATGAACCATAAATACAAAGAAACTTCAGAGGGAGGATTAGCAGTTGCAGTAAGTTTATCCGACTGTTAAATCAATTTTTATCTTCTAATAAAGGAACAAAACGAAACTCGCCCAATTCATGTTTTTCGAATTGGGTTTCGTTTTTACGAATAAGTAAGGTCATAATTTGTACTTCTTCACCTAATGGAATTACTAATCTTCCTCCTATTTTCAACTGCGCCATTAAAGGTTGTGGAATAACCGGTGCGCCAGCAGTTACAATAATGCTATCAAAAGGCGCATAAGTTGGTAAGCCTTTATAACCATCTCCAAAAGTAAGATGCTTCGGTCGGATTCCTAATTTTGGCAACAAAACCGAGGTTTGTTTGAACAATTCATTCTGCCTTTCTACACTGTAAACTTTAGCCCCCATTTTACACAATACTGCTGTTTGATAACCAGATCCTGTACCAATTTCCAATACTTTATGATCTTTTTTCACTTCTAATAACTGCGATTGAAAAGCAACAGTATAAGGCTGGGAAATTGTTTGTCCTGCTCCAATAGGAAATGCCTTATCTTGATAGGCATAATCTTCAAAACTGGAGTTTAAAAACAGATGTCTTGGAATTTTTTTAATCGCATCAAGCACTGCTAGATCAGTAATCCCTTTTTGTTGCAAAGTGCTTACTAATTGATTGCGAAGTCCTTGATGTTTGGCAGTATCTTTCAATGTTTAGGGTTTATTTTTTTGTAAAAATAACAGTAAAAATTCCAAAAAGCAAAATCCAAAATCCAAATCAATTATACTATTTTTTCAATTTGAATTTCCTACTTTTGTTAAAAATACATTATCATGCTAAAAGTAGGAGTTTTAGGTGCTGGTCATCTTGGAAAAATTCATTTGCGTTTATTACAACAGTCTGAAAAATACGAATTGGTTGGTTTTTATGATGAAAATCAAGAGTACGCTCAAAAAATTGCTAAAGAATTTGGATATACTAACTTTAATACCATTGCTAAATTAATTCATGCCGTAGACGTAATTGATATTGTAACTCCTACCCTTTCCCACTATAAATGTGCAAGAACTGCCATAAAATCAGGGAAACACGTTTTTATTGAAAAACCAATCGCTAATACTATTGAAGAAGCAGAAGAAATTATCGCTTTGGCTAAAGAGTACAATGTTAAAGGGCAAGTTGGTCACGTAGAACGTTTTAATCCAGCCTTTATAGCTACTAAAAACATGATTGAAAGCCCAATGTTTATTGAAACACACCGTTTGGCTGAATTCAATCCTCGAGGTACCGATGTTCCAGTGGTTTTGGATTTAATGATTCATGATATTGATGTTATTTTGAGTGTGGTAAAATCAAAAGTAAAAAACATTAGTGCTAGTGGCGTTTCTGTTATTAGTGAAACTCCGGATATTGCTAATGCCCGAATCGAATTTGAAAATGGATGTGTTGCCAACTTGACAGCCAGCCGAATTTCGATGAAAAACATGCGCAAAACCCGTTTTTTTCAAAAAGATGCTTACATATCAGTTGATTTTTTAGAAAAGAAATGTGAAGTAGTAAAAATGAAAGACGCTCCTGAAGTTCCGGGAGATTTTGATATGATTTTGCAAAATGCAGAAGGAGTGAAAAAACAAATCTATTTTTCAAATCCAGATGTACAGCAAAACAATGCCATCTTAGACGAATTAGAAACATTTGCAGATGCCATTAACAACGATACAACACCAATTGTAACACTGGATCAAGCTACCGATGCTTTAAGAGTAGCGCATCAAATTATAGCTTGTTTTAAGAAATAATTCAAAAAACAAGTTCAAAGTTTAAGGTTTAAAGTTGTTATTAATAACTCTAAACCTTAAACTTTTTAAATTTAATAAATTTAGAGAATGAAAATAGTAGCAGTAATAGGTGCAGGAACAATGGGCAACGGAATTGCTCATACTTTTGCTCAAAACGGTTTTACGGTAAAATTAATTGACATTTCCGAAGAAGCTTTAGAAAAAGGAATGAATACTATTTTTACCAATTTGGACAGAATGCAAAACAAAGGAAGCATTACTGCCGAAGATAAAATAAAAACCCTTTCAAATGTTATTTGCTATACCGACATTGAAGATGGCGTTGTAGGAGCTGATTTAGTCATTGAAGCTGCTACCGAAAATCTTGATTTAAAACTTAGAATCTTTAGAAAGCTGAACGAATACTGTTCGCACAACACTGTTTTTGCAACAAACACTTCTTCTATTTCCATTACACAAATTGCTGCTACAGTGGCGCATCCTGAACGTGTCATTGGAATGCATTTTATGAATCCAGTACCAATAATGCCTTTGGTCGAAGTTATTCGTGGTTATAACACCAGCAACGAAGTAACAAAGTTCATCATGGATTTATCTGTAAAATTAGGCAAAACTCCAGTTGAAGCTCATGATTATCCAGGATTTGTTGCCAATAGAATTTTAATGCCCATGATTAACGAAGCTATTGAAACGCTATACAACAAAGTGGCCGGTGTAAGCGAAATCGACAATGTAATGAAATTGGGAATGGCGCATCCAATGGGGCCTTTACAACTTGCTGATTTCATAGGATTGGATGTTTGTCTTTCGATTATGAATGTATTGTATGATGGTTTTAAAAACCCTAAATACGCTCCTTGTCCCCTTTTAGTCAATATGGTGAATGCTAAAAAACTGGGTGTAAAATCGGGAGAAGGATTTTACGATTATAGCGAAAGTAAAAAAGCAGAAAAGGTTGCTAAACAGTTTCTTTAGTTGAATTATTTAAATAAAATATTGAACATGTCGATACAATCCAATTTAGAAAATATAAAATCCACCTTACCCGAAAAAGTTACACTGGTTGCGGTTTCTAAAACCAAACCCGTTTCTGATTTAATGCAGGCTTATGAAGCAGGTCAACGAATTTTTGGCGAAAACAAAATTCAGGAAATGACTGAAAAATGGGAACAAATGCCAAAAGACATTCAATGGCACATGATTGGTCACGTTCAAACCAATAAAGTGAAATTCATGGCACCTTTTGTGAGTTTGATTCACGGAGTAGACAGTCTGAAATTATTACAAGAAATCAACAAACAGGCTCAAAAAAACAACCGTGTAATTGATTGTTTACTTCAAATGCATATTGCCGAAGAAGAAACAAAATTTGGACTTAACGAAACCGAATTGAACGAAATCCTTGATTTTATTCAAAACAACAAAGAAGAATTACAAAACATTCGAGTGATAGGTTTAATGGGAATGGCCACTTTTACTGATAATCAGGAGCAAATCAAAAAAGAATTTACTCATTTAAAAACTATTTTTGATATGGTAAACCAACTTCCAACTTCTAACATCCAACTCCTAACTTTGTCCATGGGAATGTCTGGAGATTATAAAGTTGCCATTGATTGTGGCAGCAACATGATTAGAGTAGGAAGCAGTATTTTTGGAGGAAGATAAACACGAACTCGACATTACAAGGAACAAAGTCATTTAACTAGCTTAATGAGATTACTTCGTTCCTCGCAATGACACTTAAAACGGAATACTTATTTTGTACGCAATATTAGACATAGAAACCACTGGAGGTCAGTATAATGAAGAAGGCATTACCGAAATTGCTATTTATAAGTTTGATGGCCATCAAATAGTGGATCAATTTATCAGTTTGGTCAACCCTGAAATTCCTATTCAGCCTTTTGTGGTAAAATTGACTGGAATTAACAATGCAATGTTGCGCTCGGCTCCTAAATTTTATGAAGTAGCTAAGCGTATCATTGAAATCACTACTGATTGTATTTTGGTAGCCCATAATGCTGATTTTGATTACCGCATCCTTCGAACAGAGTTCCGTCGTTTGGGTTATGATTTCAATACTAAAACGCTTTGTACTGTAGAGTTGTCAAAGAAATTACTACCAGATCAAACTTCACACAGTTTAGGAAAGTTAGTTCGTGCTTTGGGTATTCCAATGGCCGACAGGCATCGTGCTAGTGGCGACGCCATGGCAACGGTTAAGTTATTCAAAATGCTATTGGAAAAAGACCTTGAAAAAACAATTATTACTGGTCTAATCAAAACAGAAATTAAAAAAGGAATTGCGCCAAAACTACTAGATATTATTGAAAGTTTACCTTCTAAAATAGGAGTCTATTACATACACAATCAAAATGGTATAATCATATACATTGGCAAAAGCAATAACATCAAAAAAAGAATCAACCAACATTTTACTGGAATTACAAAAAAAAGCAAACGTATTCAAAACGATGTTTATACCGTAAACTATGATGAAACAGGAAGTGAGTTAATTGCGCTATTAAAAGAAAGTTTAGAAATTAAAATCAACAAACCAATTCTTAACCGAGCACAGCGTAAAAATATTTTTATCTATGCGCTTTATTTAGAATCAGATACTAACGGCTACTTAAACTTTAAATTACAGAAAACAGACGGTCGAAAAAAGGAAATAACCTCATTTGCTTCTCTACAGGAAGGAAAATCATTTTTATACAAAATAACAGAGGAATTTGAACTATGCCAAAAAATCAATGGTCTCTATGATTCCAAAAAAGAATGTTTTCAATACAATTTAAAAGAATGCAAAGGCGCCTGCATCAATCAAGAGCCTGTAGAAAGTTATAATGAACGCGTTCAAAACTGCATTAAAAGCCTTTCTTTTGAAAATAAAAACATGATTATTATTGATCGTGGTCGAAATATAAATGAAAGAAGCGCTGTATTAGTTGAAAATGGACTTTTCAAAGGCTATGCTTTTTTTGATTTAAATTACCAAATAACAAACCCTGATATTTTAAAAAACATCCTTATTCCTATGGAAAACAATAGAGATGTTCAACGTATTATCCAAGCTTACATCAGAAAAAAGAAAGCATTAAAAATCATTCATTTTTAAGCTCTTAAACAAGTTAAGCAAAGTAATTTATGAAATACTTAATCACCATAGTCGGCCCTACAGCCATAGGAAAAACAGCCTTGAGCATACAAATTGCCAATCACTTTAAATGCGATATTGTTTCTTGTGATAGCAGGCAGTTTTTTAAGGAAATGACTATCGGTACTGCTGTTCCCAATCCTGAGGAATTAGCAGCAGCAAAACATCATTTTATTCAAAATAAATCGATTTTTAAGAATTATACCGTTGGTGATTATGAAAAAGAAGCCATCAATTGTATTGAAGAGTTATTCAAAACAAACGATTATGTAGTTTTAGTTGGTGGTTCAGGTTTGTATGTAAATGCTGTCTTAAAAGGTTTTGATGACTTTCCTGATATTGAATCGAATGTACGTGAGGAAGTAAATGCTAATTATGAAAAATTAGGAATTGACTATTTACAGGAGCAACTCAAAAAAAGAGATCCTAATTATTTCGAAAAAATAAATAATGAAAACCCACAAACCCTACTCAATCCACAACGCATGATGCGATTTGTGGAAGTTTGCGTAGGCACAGGAAAACCTTATTCTTCTTTTTTAAACCAAAAGAAAAATGAAAGAAGCTTCACTCCTATTATCATTGGATTAGAAGCCGATAGAAATATCATGTACAACCGTATCAATCAACGGGTGGGCATTATGATGAATGAAGGATTGCTTCAAGAGGCCCAAGTACTATACCCTCACATTGAGTTAAATGCGCTCCAAACGGTAGGTTACAGGGAATTGTTTAGTTATTTTGACAAAGAATTCAGTTTAGAATTTGCTATTGAAGAAATAAAGAAAAACACACGCCGTTTTGCCAAACGCCAATTGACTTGGTTCAAACGTGAGGAAAACACCAAATGGTTTGATTTCCAAACGCCTATTAATCGAATAATTAGCTATATCGAAAGTTATTCGAAAAAAACATAAACTAAAAAAAAATAATTTACAATGCCCGTTTCATCTGACTTTACTTCAATATACAGCAAAGAATACGAAATCAATTTTACGCAATGTTTGCCTTCTGGAAGTTTAAAATATACCGAATTATGTAATCTTTTGCAGCTTACAGCTGCAGAGCATGCCGAAATTGGAGGTATTAGTTTTACAGATATGCAGGAATTTGACCAAGCCTGGGTTTTGAGCCGAATGCGTGTTGAAATCAGTGCTTTACCAAAATGGAAAGATACCGTAACCGTTAAAACATGGATTAACAGCCTGGAAAATTCACGTTCGGTTCGTGCTTTAGAAATGTATGTAAATGGTGAAAAAATGGTGGGTTGTGAAACATTTTGGGCTGTTTTCAATACTCAAAAACGTCGTCCAGAACTGTTAAATTTAGCGCATGACCATTTTGAATTATATCCAGATGTACGTGCAACAGAAGAAGGTTTTTCTAAAATTGACATTAATCCTGAAAAAGAAGAAGTTTTTAGCAAAACGGTCATTTTATCTGACTTGGATATTGTTAATCATGTAAATAATGTCAAATACCTGGAATGGTGTATGGATTTGGTTGATGAAAATATTATTCTGAAACAAAAAGTCAAAAGTTTTGAAATGAATTTCATGAAAGAACTTTCGCTAAGAGATAAAGTAATGATTCATGAAAATGTTTCTGATGACTGCATTGTTTTTAGTATTACCAAAGAAGACAAAAATTGCTACGCTTTGCAGATGAATTTGAAATAAATTCTATGAACAATTCTAAATTGTTACTTACAAAAAGTTATCATGCCAAGCCAGATTTTCAGCTTGGTTTTTTTTATTTAACTTTAAAACAAAGAATTTAATAGTTATCGAAACTCTTTTTCAAAATACTAATCTAATCCATTTATTAGCCAATGCACGTTCGCAAAAGGATTATTTCCCTTTGGATTTATCCGTCTACAATTCTGAATTATCAAAAGTCAATCTAACAGATGCCGTTTCGGTTGAAAATTATATTGAGGAAAAAAGAAAACAATTCAATTCAAAAATTGCTTTTGGTGGCTATTTAGAAAAAAGAAATTTGTACCAAAGAAGTACTCATTTTAACAACGAAAGTACCGAAGAACGCAATATCCATTTAGGAATAGATTTATGGTCAGCGGCAGGTTCTTCGGTAATTTGCCCACTTGATGGAATAGTTCATAGCTTCAACAATAACACTGAAATTGGTGATTATGGCCCTACGATCATTTTAAAACATTCAATAAAAAAGGAAACTTTTTATACTTTATACGGACATCTTTCGTTAGAAAGTATAGAAAATCTAAAAATCGGAATGCCTTTTAAAAAAGGAAAAAAACTAGCAACATTAGGAATAGCTGAAATAAATGGGGATTATGCTCCGCATTTGCATTTTCAAATTATTAAAAATATTGGTGATTATAGAGGCGATTACCCTGGAGTGTGCAGTCAATCTAATTTAGATTTTTATAAAGAAAATTGCCCTGACCCCAATTTATTATTAAAAATTAAAATCTAAAATGAAAAAACTAATACTTATCTTAAGTCTGATAGTAGTTGTAGGATGTAAATCAAAAAAAGTTAATTACGACGAACCAAAAGAAAATGATATAGTAAAACTATCCTCTAACCAAATTAGTAGCAGTCAGAAAAACAAAGCTTATGAACTAGGTAAACGCGTATTAATGACATGCAACACTTCTAAATTCAAGCCTTTTACTAGTAACGAAGCTACACAAAGCGTAATCAACAACATAACAATTGATGAATTATCAAAAACTTGCACTAAGTACCGAATGTGGTATGGTACTTTTATTGACCTTCAATTAGCTGAAGTATATCAAAATAAGGATAATCAAACTACTATTTATCGATTTAAAGCCTTGTATACTAAAAAAGTAGCCAACAAAGAATTACGTGTTTTTATGAATGCTGAAAATCTAGTTTCGGCTATTAAAACCTCCGATTGGGTAGAAAATTACAAACCTTAAATTCGGAATAACTCGCCAAAAGCAACAGCTGCTTTATGTACCAAAACCGGCCAATCTTCTGCAGCATTATCATCGGCTCCATCAGAGATATATTTAAGACATAAAAAGGGAATTTCTTCATTTTTTGCAATTGTAGCTAGCGCATAAGCCTCCATATCAACTACATTGTATTTAGTTTCGATATGCCCCATTTCAAAACTATCCCCAGTTCCACATACTCCATGAGGTAGATTTTCTATTTGCAAACCATATTCTAAAACAGAAGGAATATTTGTATAGGGGGTTACATAACGCTCATAGCCTAATCCACTAACATCCATATCACGTTGCACAAATTGGGTACAACAAACCACATCTCCTTTTTGAAATTTACTACTTCCTGCCGAACCTAAATTAACAATCAATTCAGGTCTTTTTTGATGGATTGCTTTTGTTAATTGATACGAAGCATTTACTTTTCCCACTCCGACAAACAAGGTGTTGTATGTATCAAAAACTGCCGCAGCTTCCATTTCCAAAGCAAAAACAAAAAGTACATTTTCTAATAAAAATTGTTTGTTGTTTATAGTTATCATTACAATCAAATATTATATAAATTCACTAAACTCCATATTGAGTTCTTATTATTGGCTTCAAAATTACAAATAATAAAGAGCTTGTTGATCTCATTCACAAAATAAAAAAGCCACCTTTGATTCAATCAAAGATGGCTCTAATTTATAGAATGAACAAAAATTATTTTTTCATTTTTGCTTTTATAGCATTTTTCTCTGCTGTCATCTCTAAAGCTGAATATACTACTGAAAGCGTTTTAGCAACATCTTCATTTTCAGGATCTAATTCGTACGCTTTTTTCAAATAGGGTAAAACACTTCTAAACAAATCTTCTCTCTTCTTTTTCAAAACATCATATCTTTTCATGTCTTTATCAGAAGTACCTAATTTGTTCATTTCCTCAATTAGCACTTTTTCATTTTGCAATTTTAAAACTGCTAAATTGATATAAGCATTCAAATAATCCGGTTTTAATTCGATAGTTTTTTTATAATATTTCTCAGCTTCTTCATTATTATTGTTGTTTGCTGCAATTACACCCAAATTATAAATTAAAGCATAGTCGTTAGGATTTTTAGCCAATACATCATTTATAATTTGCTTGTATTTTTCAAAATCTTTTGTTTGCAAGTACAAATTAGCCTCTGTTAACTTCAATGAAATATCATCAGGATTTGCTTTAACGGCATCAGCTACTGCTTGTTTAGCCTCAGCAATTTGACCTTTCTCCACTAAAATCAAAGCCATGTTTTTATAAATCTCTCCTCTTTTAGAAGGGATTTCCTCTGTTCTTGGTTTTTCGTGTGTACCTAATTTTACCGCTTTGTCTCTTTCAGCAGCTGTAGCAAAATTATTTTCTTGATCATTTATTTTACTTACAGCAAGGTATTGCGTCATTTTTCCTGAATAATTTAATCTTTTTAATTCAGAATACAGCTCCATTGCTTTATCATAATCTTTAGCATTTACATAAGTTGATGCAGCATAATACAAATTAATTGTATCTTTTTTGTCTAACATATAGGCTTCGTACAATTTTTTTGCCCCATCAATGTTATTATTCTCTTTAGTAGCAGCAACAGCACTATTAATTAATAAATTTTTGATTTTGTCAACTGAAGTTGCTGCTTGAGCAGAATATTTTAATTTGCCTGAAACTTTTTCAGCTTCGATTAGCTTTTTATATGCATTAGCTGCCAAAGTCATATTAGCATCGGCATCAATTTTTTTATCTACAAGATCTAAATAAGCATTTCCTTCTAGAAAAAGATATTGGGCTTTTTCTTCAGTTGCAGCTGACATTACAGCATCAGCAGCTTTTAACAGGTTTAAAGTTTCTTTAGCATCACCTCCTTTTAGAGCTTTTTCAGCTGCTTTTAACTCTTTTTTCTGAGCAAAAGTTGCAAAAGAAAGCAATAAAGTTGATGTAAGCATTATAAATTTACCATTCATAATATTCATTTTTAAAATTTAATAATTGTTTAAATGTAGTTAAGTTATTACTAATATTCGTCATTTGAATCATCAGATTCATCGTCAATAATTTCTTCATCCTCCTCTTCATCATCATCCTCTTCATCATCATCCTCTACAGGTCCTTCATCTTCTAATACTTCTAAAACAGGTTTAACTCTCTCGATTGCTTCTGCTTGAATTACATTTCCTTCTTCATCAACAACCACTTCCTCTTCTTCGTCCTTCATTACTTTTGCAACAGCAGCAATAGAATCATTTCCTTTCAAGTTAATCAACTTCACACCTTGAGTTGCACGACCCATTACTCTTAGATCTTCAATAGCCATTCGGATAGTTAATCCTGATTTATTGATAATCATTAAGTCATCTGCATCCGTTACCGCAGAAATCGAAATTAAGCTTCCTGTCTTTTCAGTAATATTAAGTGTTTTGACACCTTTACCTCCACGGTTTGTGATTCGGTATACATCTACACCATCATCTTCAACCAATTTAGTACGTTTACCATATCCATTTTCAGTTACAACTAAAATTTGAGAATCACTAATTGCATCTTTATCAACAGTTACCATGCCAATCACTTCGTCTTTCTCGTCTTTCAAGGTAATTCCGCGAACACCAGAAGCAGTTCTTCCCATTGGACGCGTCTTTGTTTCTTCAAAACGAACTAACTTACCAGATTTAACTGCTAAGATAATTTGGCTTTCTCCATTAGTCAATTCAGCACCTAATAATTCATCACCTTCTTTAATCGTAATTGCAGCAACTCCATTAGCTCTTGGTTTAGAATATTTCTCTAAAGAAGTTTTCTTAACCTGACCTTGCTTAGTTACCATCACTAAGTTATGAGTCTTGATATAATCCTGATCTTTTAAATCTTGAGTACAAATGAAGGCTTTAACCTTATCATCACTTTCAATATTAATCAAGTTTTGGATGGCTCTTCCTTTAGCTGTTTTCGTTCCTTCTGGAATTTCATAAACACGCATCCAGAAACATTTTCCTTTTTGAGTAAAGAACATCATGTATTGGTGGTTTGTAGCCACAAACATATGTTCTAAGAAATCTTGATCTCTAGTTCCTGCACTCTTCTGTCCTACTCCTCCTCTGTTTTGGGTTTTGTATTCAGATAAGTTCGTACGTTTAATATATCCAGCGTGAGAAATTGTAATAACCACATTTTCATCTGCAATTAAATCCTCTATACTTACATCACCACCCGAATATTCGATTGTTGAACGACGTTCGTCACCATATTTGTCACGAATCTCGATTAATTCTTCTTTGATAACATTTGTTCTTAAGTTAACATCTGCTAATAAAGCTTTTAAATGCTCAATTAACTTCATTAACTCTTCATATTCAGCCCTTAACTTATCTTGTTCCAGACCTGTTAATTGACGCAAACGCATCTCAACAATTGCTCTAGCCTGAATATCCGAAAGATTAAATCTTTCGATTAATTTATCACGAGCTTCTTCCGTATTCTTAGAACCTCTAATTAACGCAATTACTTCATCTATATTATCAGAAGCAATAATTAATCCTTCTAAGATATGCGCTCTTTCTTCTGCTTTGCGTAATTCGAATTGTGTTCTACGAATAACAACATCGTGGCGGTGTTCAACAAAATAATGAATCAGATCTTTCAGATTCAACATTTGTGGACGACCTTTTACCAATGCAATATTATTAACACTGAAAGATGATTGTAATTGAGTAAACTTGAATAAAGTATTTAAAACTACGTTTGGTGTTGCATCACGTTTCAAAATATAAACGATACGCATACCATTTCGATCCGATTCGTCACGAATATTGACTATTCCTTCAATTTTTTTCTCGTTAACTAAATCTGCAGAACGTTTAATCATATCTGCTTTGTTAACCTGATAAGGAATTTCAGTAACAACAATACATTCTCTTCCTTCAACTTCCTCAAAAACAACTTTAGCACGCATTACAACACGTCCTCTACCTGTTTTGAATGCTTCACGAACACCCTCATAACCATAAATCACTCCTCCGGTAGGGAAATCTGGAGCTTTAATATGAGTCATTAACTCATCGATTTCGATATCATTGTTATCAATGTAAGCCAATGTACCATTTACTACTTCAGTAAGGTTGTGTGGAGGCATGTTTGTAGCCATACCTACTGCAATACCAGTCGCTCCGTTTACTAATAAAGTAGGAACACGTGTAGGCATTACTTTTGGCTCATACAAAGTATCGTCAAAGTTCAATTGAAAATCAACCGTTTCTTTTTCGATATCAGCCAAGATTTCTTCTGAAATCTTTTTCATTCTAGCCTCGGTATAACGCATCGCAGCTGGACTATCACCATCTACAGATCCAAAGTTTCCTTGACCATCAATTAACAAATAACGCATACTCCACTCCTGTGCCATACGCACCATAGTATCATATACTGATGTATCTCCGTGTGGGTGGTACTTTCCTAAAACTTCCCCAACAATTCTTGCCGATTTTTTATGAGCAGATCTTGAAGTTACTCCTAAATCATACATACCATAAAGTACTCTTCGATGCACAGGTTTCAAACCATCTCTAACATCAGGAAGCGCTCTGGATACAATTACCGACATCGAATAATCGATGTAAGCTGATTTCATTTCATCTTCTATGTTAATAGGAATTAACTTTTCTCCTTCAGACATAAGTTGTTATATTAATTAATTATATTCATTTCAAAACGTGCCAATATACGGATTTTTGAAATTTCTAAAAGCTTTTCAAGCTACTAATTTCAACGATTTATTAACAAATTAACATTAAGTTTTGTTTACTAATTCCAAAGAAAAAACAAGCTTTTTTATCATTTTTTTTGTCAATTAGCTAAAAGAAGTACTTGGGTACGGTTTTTGTTTTTCAATTAGTAATTCACTAAATTTACATTATTAGAAATAAATATTATGGATGACAATTTTTCACCAAGAGTAAAAGATGTTATTACTTACAGTAAAGAAGAAGCTTTACGACTAGGTCATGACTTCATTGGGACAGAACACTTGATGCTTGGTATCCTTAGAGATGGTAATGGGAAAGCAATACAGATATTAAACAATTTATCTATAGACCTTGATCATTTGCGTAGAAAGGTAGAAATCCTAAGTCCTGCAATCCCTGGAATAGACAACAATTTAGAAAAGAAAAACTTACACTTGACCCGTCAGGCAGAGCGTGCGCTCAAAACAACCTTTTTAGAAGCTAAGGTTTTCCAAAGCCCATCGGTAAGTACAGCACACTTGTTGTTGTGTATTTTAAGAAACGAAAACGATCCTACAACCAAGCTATTAAATAAACTAAAAATAGATTACGATGTAGCCAAAGAACAATATTTAAATATGACACCAAACGAAGAAGAATTCTTAGAAAACTTACCAAGAGTTACTGACTCTTACAATGACGATTTAGGACAAGATGACAGTCTAAAAGAAGGCAATTTCAACAACCCTGCTAATAAGTCCAATAAAAAATCTAAAACTCCGGTTTTGGACAATTTTGGTAGAGATTTAACAGATATGGCCGAAGAAGGCAAACTTGATCCTGTGGTAGGTCGCGAAAAAGAAATTGAGCGTGTGTGTCAAATTTTAAGTCGTCGCAAAAAAAACAACCCTTTATTAATTGGTGAACCCGGAGTGGGTAAATCAGCTATTGCCGAAGGATTAGCATTACGAATCATCCAAAAGAAAGTTTCTAGAATCCTATTCAATAAACGAGTAGTTACCTTAGATCTAGCTAGCTTAGTTGCCGGTACTAAATACAGAGGACAGTTTGAAGAAAGAATGAAAGCTGTAATGAATGAGCTAGAAAAAAATGACGATATCATTCTTTTCATTGACGAGATTCACACTATTGTAGGCGCTGGAGGTGCTACTGGCTCTTTAGACGCTTCTAATATGTTCAAACCTGCATTAGCAAGAGGTGAAATCCAATGCATTGGAGCTACAACATTAGACGAATACAGACAATACATAGAAAAAGATGGTGCTCTAGAAAGACGTTTTCAAAAAATTATTGTAGAACCTACTTCTGTAGAGGAAACAATTACCATTTTGAATAACGTTAAAAACAAATACGAAGACCACCACAATGTTATTTACACACCTGAAGCTATTGAAGCTTGTGTAAAATTAACAAATCGATACATGTCGGAACGTTTCTTGCCAGACAAAGCTATTGATGCAATGGACGAGGCTGGTTCTCGTGTACATATTACTAATATTGAAGTTCCAAAGAAAATATTAGACTTAGAACGTCAATTAGAAGAAATTAGAGAATTAAAAAATGCCGTTGTTAAAAAACAAAAATACGAGGAAGCTGCTAAACTTCGTGATGACGAAAAACGTCTTGAAAAAGATTTAGCAATTGCACAAGAACAATGGGAAGAAGACGCTAAAAGCAATCGTATTCAAGTAACAGAAGACAATGTTGCAGATGTTGTTTCTATGATGACTGGAATCCCTGTAAATCGTATCGCACAAACTGAAAGCAACAAGTTAGCTAAATTACCTGAACTTATTGAAAGTAAAGTAATTGGTCAAAAAGAAGCGGTTATTAAAATTGCTCGTTCAATTCAAAGAAATCGTGCCGGTTTAAAAGACCCTAACAGACCTATTGGATCATTTATTTTCTTAGGACAAACAGGAGTAGGTAAAACACAATTAGCAAAAGTTTTAGCAAAAGAATTATTCGATTCTGAAGATGCTTTAGTTCGTATCGACATGAGCGAATACATGGAGAAATTTGCTATTTCTCGTTTAATTGGAGCACCTCCAGGATACGTTGGTTACGAAGAAGGTGGACAATTAACCGAAAAAGTACGCAGAAAACCATATGCAGTTGTTCTTTTAGACGAAATTGAAAAAGCACATCCCGATGTATTTAATATGTTATTACAAGTATTAGATGATGGATTCTTAACAGATAGTTTAGGTAGAAAAATCGACTTTAAAAACACCATAATCATTATGACTTCTAACGTAGGAGCACGACAATTAAAAGATTTTGGTCAAGGAGTTGGTTTTGGAACAGCAGCTAAAGTTGCTCAGGCAGATGATAATTCGAAAAGTATCATTGAAAATGCTTTAAAGAAAACTTTTGCGCCAGAATTCTTAAACAGAATTGATGATGTAATTGTGTTTAATGCTTTAGAAAAACATGATATTGATTTAATTATCGAAATCGAGTTGAAAAAATTATATGCTAGAATTGCTGATTTAGGATATATCTTAAAACTTTCTGACGAAGCAAAAGCTTTTATTGCCGAAAAAGGTTTCGACAAACAATTTGGAGCAAGACCTCTTAAAAGAGCGATCCAAAAATACGTTGAAGATGCTTTAGCAGAAGAAATTATTACTTCTAAGATAGCTGCTGGTGACGAAATTTTCATGGATATCGAAGAAGGTACTCAAGAATTAAAAGTTAAAATCAACAAGGCAGGAGAAACATCTAATTTGTAACTCTCCAGCAAAAGCATACCAAAACCCGTTACGTTTTCATAACGTAACGGGTTTATTCATTTAACATATTTCCCATCAATATAAATAACAAATAACTACATTTGAAGTTTGAAAACACAGACCAATTCAACCAATATCAAAATGAATAAATTAGTAGTAGGCAGCGAAGAATGGTGTTCTTTTCCTGAATTAGGAATTCCAATAATTAAAGCAAGAGTTGATTCTGGCGCAAAAACCTCTGCTCTTCATGCTATTAATATTGCTCCATTTATTAAAGATGATTCCAATTGGGTTAAGTTTGACATTAATCCCATCCAAAACAATTCAAAAACCATCATTCATTGTGAAGCTCCTTTGATCGACAAAAGAATTGTAAAAAGTTCAAGTGGCTATAGAGAACAACGCTATGTAATTCAAACCAATCTTAAAATTGGAGAATCGGTATGGCCTATAGAAATGACATTGACAAACAGGGACACTATGGGTTTCCGAATGCTTTTAGGTCGTGAGGCAATGAGTGGTAGAATATTAGTTGATCCTGAGCAGCAATTCCTTTTAGGAGAACCCACAAACGACAGTATAAAAGAAATCTATAAAAATTCTGAAAAAGCACCTAGCGGATTACGTATAGGTTTGTTAGCCAGCAATCCTGAATTATATAGCAACAAAAGAATTATGGAGGCTGGAGAAATGCGAGGTCACGAAATGCATTTTTTAAACATCAAAGAATGTTACATCAAACTCGATGCTAAAAAACCTGAAATTCATTATAGAGGTGGTAAAATATTAAACGAATTTGACGCTATTATTCCTAGAATTCGTCCGAGTATCACGTTTTATGGTTGCTCTTTAACAAGACAATTCGAAGCCTTAAATGTATTTTGTTTGAATTCATCTACAGCTATTACTCAATCAAGAGATAAACTGTTCTCATTGCAATTATTACTGCAAAGTGGCATTGGTATCCCGACGACAGGTTTCGCCAATTCTCCATTAGATACCGACGACTTAATCAAAATGGTGGGTGGCTCTCCTCTTATTATCAAATTATTAGAAGGAACTCAGGGTAAAGGAGTTGTATTAGCTGAAACTAAAAAAGCTGCAGAAAGTGTTATCAATGCTTTTAAAAGTTTAAATGCCAATATTTTAGTACAAGAATTTATTAAAGAAGCTAACGGAAAAGATATTCGATGTTTTGTAATTGACGGAAAAGTAGTTGCTTCTATTCAACGCGAAGCCATGCCGGGCGAATTTAGGGCAAATATCCATCTTGGAGGGACGGCTTCAGTTATTAAAGCTACATCGGAAGAGAAGAAAATTGCCATCAAAGCTGCAAAGGCTATGGATTTAAGAGTCGCCGGAGTAGACATTATCCGTTCTTCAAAAGGACCTTTACTATTAGAAGTAAATTCATCCCCAGGTCTTGAAGGAATCGAAACAGCAACCAATAAAGATATTGCAGGAGAAATGATTAGAGCAATTGAAAAAAACTTTAAAATAGAATCTAAACAGAAAGAACTATAAAGACAATTGAAACTAGGGCCAACAAAAGACCAACAAAATTTAGTTTTGATAACTTTTCTTTAAATGCAATAATTCCAACTACACTTCCTAAAAAAATAACTCCCATATTCATCCCTGCAAAAACAGTGGATGGATTGGTGGAGTAAAACTGATGCGCTTTAAGATAAAAAAGAAGGTAATGTGGTCAAAAATAGTT
>DKIJ01000024.1 GCA_002454195.1 Flavobacterium sp. UBA6721 | reverse complement strand
TATTCCAATTTTGGGAGGAAGCGACTTTAGGAGTTAGAAATTAGTGGTTAGAAATTAGAGGTTAGCAATGAACCTAAAACCTAAAACTAAAGTAATATAACCCCTAAACTAAAAATCAATCTTAAAACAAAGAGCAGCTTGTTTTTTGAAAATAAAAGTACTTTCTTGAGGAAATAGAATCTTCTGATTGTCCATAGTTATGGCTATAGCCATTTTTTTGTTTTTCGCAGCATTCACAAAACAGGGAATACTCGCTAAGGTTAAAACACCTCCACCTGCAGCAATATAGGCACCTGTGAAATCAAATTCCCAAGTATTTGAATTTGTATTGCTTAATTGTACGATGCCTCCAATTGCTGCAATACCTAACCCTGCACCAAACAGTCTCCAAGCCATTTTTTTCTGTTTTTGACTTTTTTCCAAATAATAGTCTTTAGTAAAAGGGGTTTTGGCTGTTTGTGAAAATGCATTAAGCACTAAAAACGCCATGACTATTGAAATGATAAACTTTTTCATAGTTCCAAAAATTAAGGCCTACTCTTTCAATATGCAGTTTTCGGCAACGCTGAGGTAGATGATAAAATTTACTATTAAATTACTAAAAAATAGAATACTATTTTGTTTTTGATAAAGCGAATACTTCCATGTAAATAGGATTCGTAAATAGCAAGTTATTAAAGGATTTGTCTAATTTTAGTCTTAAAATTCTATTTTTTTTAAGTTTTACATAACCTTTATAAATATACATCAATGAAGAAATTGAGTCGTCTTGTTTGTATTTTTATCATCATTCCTTTTTTGGCGTTCGGCCAAATTAAAAACAGATCGTTCTTGCCTAAATACGATAAATTATTAAAGAAAGCTTTGCTACAATCAGGTGAAAGAAAGGATTCCTTGCGCTATTTTTTAAATACTGTTCCCAAGGAGCATTATGAAGCGGCTTCTTTTCTTATTGCATACATGCCCGAACGCGATTTGAAAACCTTGAGTATTCCTTATATCAAAGATCTAATTGATGGAGCCTATAAGGTGAAAAAAGAGTTTCCTTGGTGTTCTAAACTACCCGATTCTATTTTCTTTAACGAAGTTTTACCGTACTACTGTTTTGATGATGAAAGAGATAACTGGCGTAATGATTTTTATTTGAAATTTTCCCCTTTGGTTAAAAATACCAAAGATGTTCGTCAAGCGATTAAAGCAGTTAATGCTAATATTAGAGAGTTATTATCCGTAGAATACAATACAAAACGTAGCATAGTAAACATTAGTCCATTTCAATCTATCAAAGAAAAAATGGCAACTTGTACCGGACTTTCTTTTTTATTAGTTGATGCTTTTCGTTCTGTGGGTATTCCTGCTAGAATGGCTGGAACTCCAATGTGGACGAATATGAAAGGAAATCACAGTTGGGTTGAGGTTTGGGTAGATGGTCAGTGGTATTTTACAGAGTATTATCCAGAAGATTTAAATAAAGCCTGGTTTTTAGCCGATGCTGGAAGAGCCGATATCTCGAATCCAAGACACTGGATTTATGCTTCTTCTTATAAACCTAAAGAGACTTATTTCAGACTGGAATGGGATACACTCTCAACAGCTATTCATGCCGAAAATGTGACCAAAAGATATATTGATTTGTACGCTAAACAACAACTTTTGGAAAACTTAAAACCAGATGAGGTTTGGATTAGTTTGCAATTGTTCCAATCGAAATCAGACAAAGAGCTTCAACGTGTGGCTGAGAAAATAGTAATTGAAAAAGAAGGTAATGCAGTAGATTTTGGTTATTCTCCTTCACCCATAGATGATTTGAATAAGTTTTTAAAATTCAAAGTCAATAAAAATGCATCCTATCAATTGGTTTATCAAGACGCTAACGGAAAAGAAAAACGAACCGATATCGCAGTAAAGGATAAGGAAGAATTATATAAATTGTATAAAAAAGAATAAGTCGTTTGATTGATTTATTAGAAATACGATAGTTTAGGAAATACTACAAGTTTTCATTTGATGTATATTTCCTAAACTATTTTTCTTTTTACTCTCCTGCAAGTGCAGGAACAACCGCTCTCATTGGGAAATATTCATAATTGTTGATTTTACCAGCCGGATCATTAGCAATAAAATCTTTAAGTTCGTCTTCGTTGGCAACTGCAACAACTCCCAAACCATAAATGGCTTTAGGATCCATTACCGGTCCAAAAGCATATACTTTTCCCTGATTCATTTTTTCGGTCCAATAAGCAATATGTTCCATCATGATAGCTTTTTCTTCATCAGTCATAGTCATGGCAAAATCAGGACGACAAGGGTTTAGATATACAGCGTAAAATTGTTTTTCCATTGGTCTTGTGATTAATTTGTAGGTTTTACTATCCTGCTAAAATAATTAATAAGTTACTCAAAATAGAGCCCGTTATTTTTTTTTAATACCATTATCTACAATTCATCCTCAAAATAATACAATTCGGTAATATCTTTTTTTAAAGTTAAACCCAGTGTTGCAACTTTGTCTTGTAAATCAATAAAAACAAAGTTTAATGTCTAAAATAAAAGCTCAAAATATAAGAGAATTAGCTATGGTGTATTGTTTTAAAAAGCTTGTCTAACTTTTTAGTATTTTTAAACATCGGTAAAGTTTATATTTCGATTAGAAAACCGAATACAAACAGGAAAAATTGGTAAAATATAATTGATAACAAAATGAATGTTCAAAAAGAATTAGTAAAATCGGTTGGAATTGGCTTAATTGTATTTGTAGTTATTCAAATTATAAATTACAGTGCCAGTTTGCAGCTTCCAACTTTAGAAAGCTTACAATGGACTTTATTTTATACGCTTTTATACACGGTGGTACTTTATTTTACTAATGCGTATGTATTTGCTTTGGTTTATAAAAAAAATAAAATCACTGCGCTTAGTTTTAATAGAATTCTAATTGGTTTTGGCTTGTCGTTTGGGCTGAGTATGATCACCATTTTTGTTTTACGATTTTTAGAAGAAGTAATTATTGATAAAACTCCGGTAGCTGATTTTTTAAACGGAGAAAAACCATCGTATTACATTGTGGCATTGATTATAACAGTAATTGTTTCGCTTGTAATACATCTGTTGTATTTCTATAAAAATTATCAGGAAAACCGCGTAAAACAAGAAAAAATAATTGCCGGTACAGCTTCTGCTCAATTTGAAAGTTTAAAAAACCAACTCGATCCTCATTTTTTATTCAACAGTTTAAATGTATTGAGTTCTTTAATAGAAGAGAATCCGGATTCGGCACAAAAGTTTACCACATCATTATCAAAGGTTTATCGGTATGTTTTGGAACAGCGTGATAAAGAATTGGTAACTGTTGAAGAAGAATTGGCTTTCGCCAAAACCTATATGAATTTGTTGAAAATGCGTTTTGAAAACAGCATTTCGTTTGAATTACCCGAAGTTGTTACTATTCCCGAAGCCAAAGTAGTGCCCTTATCATTACAACTTTTAATGGAAAATTGTATTAAACACAACACGGTAAGTGAACCCAAACCATTGCATATTAAAATTTACATCGAAAAAAACGAATTAATAATTGAAAATAACAAACAAAAGAAAGAAGTATTACAAGACAGAAAAGGCGTTGGATTGCAAAATATCATCAGTCGCTATGCGATTTTAACAGATAGAAAAGTTAGCATTGAAGAAAGTGACGCCATTTTTAAAGTAAATCTTCCCATATTAACCAAACAAATAACAATAACTATGAATGCAACAGCCACTTACAACGAAGATTTAGCTTATGTAAAAGCAAAAGAAAGAGTTCAAAAAATAAGAAACTTTTATAAAAGTTTATTTGTTTACGTCATCGTAATTTCCTTCTTAGCCGTATCCAGCTATCCACATTACAGTAATAATTGGTTTTGGATTGTGTTAGCAGCCTGGGGAATGTCAATAGCTTTAAAAGCCGTTAATGTTTTCGGTTTTGGAAAAGATTGGGAAGAAAGAAAAATAGAAGAATTAATCAACAACGATAAATCAAACAAAAAATACAATAATTAATCATGGAAACAAACAAATCAGAATTTGAACGCTATGAAGCCGCTCAAAAAAAGGTAAAAAAGCTTAAAGATTTTTATAGCCATTTGCTAACATACGTAATTGTAGTTTCGTTTTTAGCTTTTATCAATTTCTACTACACACCTCAATATCTTTGGTTTATTTGGACATTAATGGGCTGGGGAATAGGTGTTTTGTTTCACGCCTTGGGAACATTTGAAATTATACCATTCTTTGGGAAAGATTGGGAACAAAAGAAAATCAACGAATTAATAGAAAAAGAAAATCATAATCAAAAAAAATGGGAATAGTTATGGAAGCAACTAATGAAATTCAATACACAGAAGCGAAAAAGAGAGTAAAACAAATTAAAGGTTTTTATACCCATTTGATTGTATATGTAATAGTTAACATTTTTATTTTTGTAGCTAATGTGAAAGATTTACCTACAGGCGAAAATCTATTACAATGGAAAAACTTAGCAACACCATTCTTTTGGGGAATAGGTTTGTTAGGTCATGCTGCCAATGTTTTTCTACCAAACTTTTTATTAGGAAAAGAATGGGAACAACGCAAAATAAATGAACTGATGGAACAAGAAAAGAAGAAATATCAATAACAATTTCAATATCAAGTGCAAATTGTAACTATAAACCATCTACTGTAAAACATGAAAATTATCATCATAGAAGACGAAAAACCGGCAGCGCGATTACTACAGCGAAAAGTGGAAAAGCTGGGTTATACCGTAAATCAAATGCTGCATTCGGTTGAAGAAGCTTTGGCTTGGTTTCAAAATAATCAGCAACCCGATTTAATTTTCCTGGATATTCAACTTTCCGATGGTTTGTCGTTTGAAATATTTGAAAAGGTCAATATTAGCAGTGCCATCATTTTTACAACCGCTTATGATGAATATGCATTACGTGCCTTTAAATTAAACAGTATCGATTATTTGTTAAAGCCTATTGATGAAGATGATTTAGAGCTTGCCATTGCAAAATTTAAAAAGCATTTTCAATCAAATAATATTGCTACTTTCGATTTTGAAGCAATAAAAAGATTGTTAGTGAATCCAATTGAAAAAGAATACAAAACACGTTATTCAGTAAAAATTGGGAATCAAATCAAGATTATCCCTACTGAAAATGCAGTTTGTTTTTATAGTGAAAACAAAGGAACTTATTTGTATTCCAATGAAAAACGGGATTATTTGTTAGATGTTTCATTGGAAAATATTGAAGCCGAACTCAACCCGAAAGATTTTTTTCGAATCAATAGAAAATACGTAATTGCCTTAAAGGCAATAGAAGAGATTCAGTTATATTCCAATTCCCGATTGAAATTAATTTTAAAAAACTTTACATCCGAAGAAATAATCGTAGCCCGAGAACGTGTTTCTGATTTTAAAGCCTGGATAAATTAAAGTTGAAAATGAAGTTTCTAGGTAAGAGCATTACAATTGTATGAATTTGTGAATTAATAGGATTGTTTAATATATTTCTAGCTTTAACTCCTACTCAACGGACTCTGTTGAGTGAATGATAAAATAAAGTCAAATACATCTCAAAAATTAGACTTATTAACGAAGGAAGCATTTCATGTAGGATTTCTACAATGTTTCTTATTGTTGCGAGGACAGAGTGCAATTCTACGCTAACTGTTTGTATGTAAATCTGAGCAGTCGGCTCGTTTAATCCTCAATTTTGATATCTTTTAAAAATTGACCTTCTTTGTAGTCTTTATAATGTTTAATAGTCATTCCATCAAATCCTAAATTCATTTCTTTAATTAAATCTTTTTCAAGTAATAAAATAAAGTTACTTATTGCGTCAGGTTTGGGAATTTCACCTTTGTATTTTTTTTAAAACATAGTCGCTTTTAGTTTCTAAAGCCATAAATAATTCAAAATATAAACTACCGATAGCAGTTAATCTAAATTTTAAATTATCGTTGGGTAGATAGGCATTTGATAATATTTTAAGCCTATTCAAACTGTCCTTAGGTAAATACTTTTTAGAACTATCCAAAAAAGTTTCGGCCTCAATATTCCAGTCATAACCAAAAAATTCTTCATTTTCAGAGTTTAGTTCTTTTTGTAAATCAACTAAAAGCCAAAACATTTTCTTGTACATTCTATGAAGATTGTATAGTATTGTTACAATCTCTTCAAGTTTATTTACGCGAATTTGTTTTTGAGTGTTTTTCCAAGCTATTGTAACAGATATTACAGAAATTAATATTGCTATAATTGAGAGTGTGAACTTTAATACTTCTGTCCAATCTATATTCATTTTTTTATTTAAATATTTGTTAAGAGACTGTCTTTACTTGCTAAAGAGAAATGATAATTTACCCATTTTGGGCTTTATAATTGTAACTAACTAGCGTAGTAGTAACAAATGTATAAATACTATTTGTATTACAAAAAATGAAGAAATAATAATTAGAAGAAAAACCTTAAACCATCTTTTTCAACTTAGGAATATCTTTAAGGATGATTTTTTTTCCTTTCAATTCGATCAATCCGGATTTATTAAAATCGGAAAGTAAACGAATACAGCTTTCGGTAGCGGTACCAATCATACTGGCCAATTCGTCTCGGGTCAATTGGATTTTTAAGGTATCGTCTTCGTTTTTGCCAAAAGTATCCTGAAGATAGAGTAGAGTTTCGGCCAGACGTTCTTTTACGGTTTTTTGTGCCATATTTACCATTTGGCTGTCGGCTTCTTTCAGGTCACCGCAAATGGTTTTCATCACATTCATCGAAAATTGGTTGTTATTGTCAAAAAAGCCCATGATTTCGCTTTTAGGAACAAAGCAAATTTGCATGTCTTCAAGCGCCACAGCGCTAAGGTTTACAGGTTCCTCACTTATCATCGAGCGTTGTCCTAAAAGTTCGCCTTTGGCTACCAGTTTGACGATATGATCTTTCCCATTCGGACTCAATTTTGTTAATTTACAAACGCCGTCTTTAACGCAAAAAATACCATTTACATTTTCGCCTTCTTCAAAAATTACCTCACCTTTTTTGACAATACGTGAAGTTTTGCATTCTGCAAGTTTAACAAGTTCTTCTTTGCTCAGTGCTTTTAAGGAGCTGAATTCTCTCACGATACATTGTTCACATTTGCTCATTTTGAATTGATGATTTGATTATTTGCAAAATTAAGTATTTATATGATATATATCATATTTTAAGAGGTATTCCTTTAAGAATTTTGCATTAGGTAAAATGAGCAAAGTTATGGATACACAAAATTGTTTCCATTGTGGTTTAGATATTGTAAAAGAAGCTGAAATTATTTTTGACGCGAAAACATTTTGTTGTGCCGGTTGTAAAACGGTTTACGAAATTTTTAGCCTAAATGATTTGACTTCGTATTATGATTTCGAAAAATCACCTGGAGCAACTCCGCAGGATAATAATGGTAAATATGATTTTTTAGAAAATGAAAACATCGTTTCAAAATTATTGGAATTTCAAGAGGATACAACCGCTATTGTTTCACTTAGCATTCCTCATATACATTGTAGCTCTTGTATTTGGATTCTGGAAAATTTACAACGCCTTCAAAAGGGAATAAATGTTTCTCAGGTTAATTTTCCTGATAAAAAAGTGCGTATTAACTACAATCCACAGATAGTTTCGCTTAGCGAAATTGTAAAATTGTTGTGTTCCATTGGCTACGAACCTTATATCAGTCTGGAAAATTACGAAACAGGAAAACAAAAAGTCGATCGAAGTTTAACCTATAAATTAGGTGTGGCTTTCTTTTGTTTTGGAAATATTATGCTGCTTTCTTTTCCGGAATATTTTGAGGTGAAGGAATTTTGGCTGGACAATTACAAACCGTTTTTCAGATGGTTGATTTTTGCTTTGTCATTGCCATCCTTTTTGTATTCGGCCAGTGGCTATTATGTTTCGGCTTATAAAAGTATTAAATCCGGAATGCTCAATATTGATATTCCAATTGCTTTGGGAATTATCGTCATGTTCATTAGAAGTACTTATGATATTGTGATGAATCATGGTTCTGGTTTCTTTGACAGTTTGGCGAGTTTGATTTTCTTTATGCTTTTGGGAAAAATGTTCCAAATCAAAACCTATAGTTTCCTGAGTTTTGAACGTGATTTTAAATCCTATTTTCCTGTTGCAGTTACCCGAATTAATACGGAAGCTTCCGAAGAAAGTGTCGCTGTTTATGATATTCAAAAGGGCGACCGATTGTTAATTAGAAATCAGGAATTGATTCCGGTTGATGGGATTTTGATTAGCGAAAAAACTGCCATTGACTACAGTTTTGTAACGGGTGAAGCCATCCCGATTAGTAAACGATCTGGCGATAAAATATTTGCCGGAGGAAAGCAATTAGGGGAAGTTGTTGAAATGGAAGTCTTGTTTTCGGTATCACAGAGTTATTTAACACAGCTGTGGAGTAATGATGTTTTCCAGAAGAAAGTGGAACAAAAGTATAAAAGCATAACCGATAGTATTTCAAGGTATTTCACACCTATATTACTTTTAATTGCTTTTGTTGGGTTTTTCTATTGGATTTTTATAGATGCTAATATTGCTTTCAATGTTTTTACTGCCGTATTGATAGTGGCTTGTCCGTGTGCTTTAGCATTAACAGCTCCTTTTACATTAGGAAACATTTTGCGAATAGTAGGAAAACAAAAATTCTATCTCAAAAATGCCTTGGTAATCGAGCAATTGGCAAAAGTAGATACGGTGGTTTTTGATAAAACGGGGACGATTACGACCAACATAAAATCGAATATTACTTATGAGGGAGAGCCGCTTTCTGAGAACAATTTGATTCGGATAAAATCTTTACTCAGAGCTTCAAATCATCCTTTGAGTAGAATGTTATATGACTTTTTACCTAAAATGAGTAAAAGAGTTATTAGTGATTTTGAAGAAATAACTGGAAAAGGAATTCAAGGACAAGTGATGAATCGTTTCATCAAAATAGGTTCAGCAGCATTTGCAGGAAAATCAGAAGAAAATAGTGGTTTACAAACTTCGGTTCATATTCAAATTGACGATGCGTATTTTGGGAAATATGTGTTTAAAAACCAATATAGAGATGGATTGGAAGAACTATTTAGAAGTCTAAAAAAGAACTATCAAATCAAAGTTTTATCGGGTGATAATGAAGGTGAAAAAGCCGCTTTAGAAACACTTTTACCTGCCGGAACCGAATTGGTTTTCAATCAAAAACCAGAACAAAAACTAGCATTCATCAAGCAATTACAAGACAAGGGGAAAAATGTGATGATGGTAGGAGACGGATTGAATGATGCTGGAGCCTTAGCACAAAGTAATGTGGGCGTTTCTATTTCGGAAAATGTAAATGTTTTTTCGCCTGCCTGTGATGCGATTTTAGATGCAGGACAATTTGAAAAATTACATTATTTCCTAAAACTGTCTAAGAAAGCTATGCAGGTTATTAAGATGAGTTTTGGATTATCATTACTCTATAATGTAGTAGGGCTAACTTATGCTGTAACGGGGCAATTAGAACCTTTAGTAGCAGCCATTATAATGCCTTTGAGTACTATTACCATAGTGAGTTTTGTGACGGTAATGAGTAATTATTATTCGAAGAAGTTGTGAGTTGTGGGGTATGAGTTGAAAAACTTAGCGATTTTTTACGCTTAAAATCATAAAGCAGAAGCCATTAAAACGTAACGAGTCTTTGAAGTAAAATAAAAACAGCTTGTATGATAAATGTCATATTTTCTCTAAAAGGTCTAAAGTAATTTTGTTAACACAAATTTAAGGTATGAGTGTCATCTATTTATTAATCACCATTAGCATAATCGTCGCTGTTGCTTTTTTGATTGCCTTTTTTATGGCAGTTAAGAACGGCCAGTTTGACGACGATTACACACCATCAGTCAGAATGTTATTTGACGATGAAGTAAAAATAAAAGCCCAAAAAGAAATACAAACAACAGAAGAAAAACAAATTTAATTATGGAAATGCAACAGTTTTATTACGACAACAAAATTGTTAAAAAGTTCATCTACGCTACCATAGTATTTGGGGTAGTAGGGATGGCTGTCGGACTTTTATTAGCAATCTTATTTTTATTCCCTAACCTAACTGATGGAGTTTCCTGGTTGAGCTTTGGTCGTCTAAGACCTTTGCATACCAATGCCGTTATTTTTGCTTTTGTTGGGAATGCCATGTTTGCTGGAGTGTATTACTCATTACAGCGTTTGCTAAAAGCGAGAATGTTTAGCGACCTTTTGAGTAACATTAACTTCTGGGGATGGCAATTAATTATCGTAGCAGCGGCTATTTCGCTTCCTCTAGGATATTCAACATCTAAGGAATATGCCGAGTTAGAATGGCCTATCGATATTGCAATTGCACTTATTTGGGTTGTTTTTGGTATCAATATGATTGGAACAATCTTAAAAAGAAGAGAGCGTCACTTGTATGTAGCGATTTGGTTCTACCTAGCCACTTTTGTTACTGTAGCGGTATTGCATATTTTTAACAGTTTGGCTTTGCCTGTTTCAGCATTAAAAAGTTATTCTGTTTATGCCGGTGTTCAAGATGCCTTAGTACAATGGTGGTACGGCCACAATGCGGTTGCCTTTTTCCTGACCACACCTTTCTTAGGAATGATGTATTATTTTATTCCTAAAGCGGCTAATCGTCCTGTATATTCTTATCGATTATCAATTGTGCACTTTTGGTCTTTAATTTTCTTATATATCTGGGCAGGACCACACCACTTATTGTATTCTGCTTTACCTAACTGGGCACAGAATTTAGGAGTTGTATTCTCAGTAATGTTGATTGCTCCGTCTTGGGGAGGTATGATTAACGGATTATTGACATTGCGTGGTGCTTGGGATAAAGTACGTGTAGAACCAGTATTGAAATTCTTCGTCGTGGCAGTTACAGGTTATGGTATGGCTACTTTTGAAGGTCCAATGTTGTCTCTTAAAAATGTAAATGCTATTGCGCACTTCACCGATTGGATTATTGCTCACGTACACGTTGGCGCATTAGCTTGGAATGGATTTATGGCTTTTGGTATCATTTATTGGTTGGTACCTCGAATGACTAAAGGACCTTTGTTCTCTTTAAAATTGGCTAATGTTCATTTCTGGATTGGTACTTTAGGAATTATCCTTTATACATTACCAATGTATGTTGCTGGTTTTTTACAAGCTTCTATGTGGAAACAATTCAATCCTGATGGAACCTTAACTTATGGTAACTTCTTAGAAACCGTAACTCAAATTATTCCAATGTATTGGATGAGAGCAGTAGGAGGAATGATGTATGTAGCTGGTATTTTAGTTTTAGTGTATAATATCTACAAAACAGTTCAAGCCAATAGTATTGTTGAAGATGAGTTAGCAGAAGCACCAGCTTTACAAAAAATCAGTGCTGGAAGAATTAAAGGGGAGAAATTCCACCCTTGGTTAGAAAGAAAACCTATCCAATTGACCATTTTAGCTACTGTAGCAATCCTGATTGGAGGAATTATTCAAATCGTTCCTACGATTATGGTAAAATCGAATATACCAACCATTACAAGTGTAAAACCATACACACCATTAGAATTAGAAGGACGTGATTTGTATATCCGTGAAGGTTGTGTGGCTTGTCACTCTCAAATGGTACGTCCGTTTAGAAGTGAGGTAGAACGTTACGGTCCTCAATCTAAAGCAGGGGAATTTGTTTACGATCATCCATTCCTTTGGGGTTCAAAACGTACAGGTCCTGATTTGTTAAGAGTTGGAGGAAAATACAATGACAACTGGCATTTTAACCACATGTGGTCTCCACAAAGTACTTCTGCAGGTTCTATCATGCCAGGATACAAATGGTTATTTGACAATAAAGCTTTGGATATTTCTGATATCGAAGGAAAAATGGAAGTAATGAGAACTCTAGGCGTTCCTTATACGGATGCTGATATTGCAAATGCTGAAAAATCAATTCAAGAGCAATCTAAAAAAATTGAAACCAGTTTACACTCTGATCCTGACTTTGTAAAAAGTTATGAAGAAAGTAAAAAGAAAGCAGCAGCAAGAGGAGAGCAATTTGTTCCAATGAAAGATAGAGAAATTGTAGCCTTAATTGCTTACATCCAAAGATTAGGAACTGATATTAAAGTGAAAACGAACTAAATAAAGAAGTATCATGTTTGAACAAATAAAGCACAATATGGAAACTATAGCAGGAGTGGAGATTTATCCAATACTGTCGTTGTTGATTTTCTTTTCCTTCTTTGTGGGATTAGCACTTTGGGTTTTCTCCTATAAAAAGGAAAAAATCGATGAAATGAGCGAAATTCCATTAAGAGATAGTTTGTAGTATAATTTCAAAATAAGTAAAATGAAAAAATTAATCCCAGCATATGTAAGAGTACCAGTATTTTTCTTCATTATCTTTGGTGCTATCGAATATTTTATTGACTCTGGAGATAGGGCAGCCTTTATCAAATACCCTATGGTTGACCTTGTTTTAGTGATAATTTTAGTGCTATTGATTGCTGTAGAAATGGTAATTAGCGCTGCAGATGCTATCGTTTATCAATTGTTGCCAGAGGAAGAAAAAGCAAGATTAGCTGCCGAAGAACAATTGCCACTTAAAGAATCAACTTGGTTTAAAAATTTGATGAAAAAGTTAACAAAGAGCGTTCCTATCGAAAATGAAGGTAGCTTGCTGTTAAACCACGATTACGATGGTATCAAAGAGTTAGACAATAATTTACCACCATGGTGGGTGTATTCTTTCTATGCTTGTATCATTTTTGCAGCAATTTATTTGGTTCGTTTTGAAATTTTAGGCGCTGATAACCAGGAAATGGAATTGAAAAAGGAATTGGCTCAAGCCAAAATTGAAGTGGCAGAGTATATGAAAAATGCTCCTGATTTGATGGATGAAAAAACAGTAACGCAACTGACAGAACCTGCTGATCTGGCTATTGGAAAAGCAACTTTCGAAGCTAATTGTGCCGCTTGCCACAGAGCCGATGCAGGAGGGCAAATTGGACCCAACTTAACCGATGATCACTGGATTTTAGGCGGAGGAATTAAAAATATTTTCCACACGATTACTAATGGTGGTCGAGACGGAAAAGGAATGATTTCTTGGAAAGGGACATTGAAACCTAAAGAAATCCAAAAAGTAGCCAGTTATATTATGTCTTTAAAGGGAAGTAATCCTAAAGATGCCAAAGAAGCTGAAGGAGAAATTTGGGAAGAAGAAAGTTCATCAATAGCCGAAGCAAAATAGTAAAAGTTATTACAAACCATTAAGGTATTAAGAGTTATTATGTGTAAACTTAATACTCTTAACTTTCTTAATGGTTTAAAAAAGATACAAAATGTCAAAGATAGCCAACGAAGCTTTTAGAGATAGCATTGGAACGATTGATAATGAAGGGAAACGGAAATTTATTTACCCTAAAAAACCTTCCGGAAAGTTTTACGACTACCGCAAGTGGGTGAGTTATTTTTTGTTGCTAATTCTTATTGCGAATCCGTTTCTGAAAGTAAATGGAAATCAGTTCATGATGTTCAACATTTTAGAGCGTCGCTTTAATATTTTTGGTTTTCCATTTTGGCCTCAGGATTTTTATCTGGTTGTGCTTTTTATGATCATTGGGGTGGTATTTGTGATTTTGTTTACAGTCATTTTTGGACGTATATTTTGTGGTTGGATTTGTCCTCAGACGATTTTTCTCGAAATGGTTTTCAGACGAATTGAATTCTGGATAGAAGGCGACAGAGGTGCTCAAATGCGATTAGCTAAACAAGCTTGGGATGCCGAAAAAATTAGAAAAAAAGCCTTAAAATGGTTTGTATTTTTGCTGATTTCTTTTGGTATAGCTAATGTTTTTCTGGCCTATTTAATAGGGAGTGATGCTTTGATTACTATGATTGAAGAAGGGCCTGCAAACCATATTAAGACTTTGATAGCTTTATCGATTTTTACAGGAATCTTCTATTTTGTTTTTGTGTGGTTTAGAGAGCAGGTATGTATTATTGCCTGTCCTTACGGAAGATTACAAGGGGTACTTTTAGATAATAAATCAATAAATGTAGCCTATGATTTTGTTAGAGGCGAAAAAGAAACCGGACGTGCAAAATTCAATAAAAAAGAAGATAGAACCTTAACTGGTAAAGGAGATTGTATCGATTGCCGTCAATGTGTGAATGTGTGTCCTACGGGAATTGATATTCGAAACGGGACGCAGCTGGAATGTGTGAATTGTACCGCCTGTATCGATGAGTGTGATACCATCATGGAAAGTGTGGGATTGCCAAAAGGGTTGATTCGCTATGCATCGGAAGATGAAATTGAGAAAAAAGCGCCTTTTAAATTCACCACCCGAATGAAAGGGTATACCGCAGTTCTTACTATTTTAGTGGGAATGTTAATAGGTTTGTTGTTCTTGCGAACAGATGTTGAGGCGTTGATTTTACGATTACCAGGTCAGTTGTATCAGCATAAAGGCGAAAACATCAGTAATGTGTTTACCTATAAAATTATCAACAAAACTAACGACGATTTTAATGCAATTCACTTTAAATTAAAAAATATCAAAGGAGAATTAAAAGTAGTAGGAAAGCAAACTTTGCGAGTACCGAAACAAGGAATGACTAGTGGAACTTTATTTATTGAAATCAATAAATATTTTCTAGAAAGCGATAAAACAAAATTAAAAATAGAAGTCTATAACGGTGATAAAAAAATAGAAACTACCAGTACTAGTTTTTTAAGCCCGAGAAGTTTTGACTAAATAAGGATTGTTTTCTTCAAAAAAATAAGAGTATGAAAAAAATAAATTGGGGAACAGGATTAGCCATAGCCATTGCACTATTCATAAGTTTTATATTGTATTTTGTGATTAAAGTTCAGTCTAATTCGAAATACGATAATGAATTGGTTGTTGAGGAATATTACAAACACGATGCCCGTTTTCAAGAAGAAATGGATCGTGTACAAAATGCACAGGATTTAAAAGTAAAACCAATTATAACCAAAACCAACGAAGGAATTACAATTGAATTCCCAAAGGATTTTAATGCTACCCAAATTACAGGTACTGTGTCCCTCTACAGACCGTCTAACAAAAAATTAGATTTCGATACTCCGATTTCGTTGTCTAATCCAACTTTGCTCATACCTAAATCAAAATTGGTAGGCGGTCAATGGGACATTAATATGGAATGGCAGTATGCCGGCAAAAAATACTTGACTAAAGAACCGATTTATATAAGTTTATAGTTTATAGTTTATAGTTTAGAACTGTAACTATAAACAACAAACAATAAACTCCTAACAGAAAAAAAATGCTTTACACCGCTTTGTTATTCGGACTAATTAGTAGCCTACACTGTATTGGGATGTGTGGTCCTATTGCTATGATGTTGCCTGTAGATCGAAGTAATCCGAGCAAAAAGATAATGCAGATAATGAGTTATCATTTAGGGCGAATTTCGGCTTATGCAACCGTAGGTTTCGTTTTTGGATTATTAGGAAAAGGTTTTTACATGGCTGGGATGCAGCAAAAAATGTCGATAATTATTGGCTTATTAATGATTTTGGTGATATTAATTCCTGAAAAAACATTTGCTAACTATAATTTTTCCAAACCGGTATTTCGATTGATTGCTAAAGTCAAAGAAGCTTTAGGGAAACAATTTAAAAAGAAAACCTATCAGTCTCTTTTTACCATTGGTTTATTAAATGGTTTTTTGCCTTGCGGAATGGTGTATGTGGCTTTGTTTGGAGCCATTGCCATGCAGAGTAGCAGTCTTGGGGTTTTGTATATGATTTTGTTCGGATTAGGTACCGTTCCTTTGATGAGTTCAGTGGTTTATATTCATTCGTTCATCAGTTTAGGTATGCGAAACCGTATTCAAAAACTAATCCCTTTTGTAGTGGTTTTAATAGGTTTTTTGTTCATTTTAAGAGGATTAGGTTTGGGGATTCCTTATGTGTCACCCGCAACAGTAAGTTTGTTTGTACAAGCGAATCCTAATTGTCATTGAGGTTTTTTTTATTTTAATAGATTCGGTTGAAAAGCGGCTTTCTTTTTAGGAAGCCGTTTTTTTTATTCTTTCTTCAAGCTATGCAAAAGCATACCAATAATAACTAATACTATTCCAATGATAGAAAACAGGTCAGGCAAATGTATTTTTAATAGAAGGATTTCTCCAAGGAGCGCAAAAAGCACTTCTGCCGATTGTGTAGCTTCAACTGACGCTAAAGCTTTTTCCTCTTTTTGTACTTTATCAGTTGCCATAAAGAAAAGAACCGTTGCAATCACTCCAGAGCATAGCGCTACAACCAATGTCTGTCCCAATTGCGGTATACTAGGTAATTCGTTGATGGTGAATCCATAGAGTGATAACCCAAACCAAAAGGGCAAACTAGCCAGCGTCATTCCTAAAGTTCGTTCCAAAGCATTTAATTTTCCATTTGTAATTTATACGATAAAATTACAGTAGAAAATTCAGTACGGTTTTTAGTAAATATTTTAAACCTTCAAAAACATTATTGTAAGCCATTTTAATTTTAGTCTTTGGCATTACTAAAAAATAAACCTCTTTTAAATCGGTTTAAAAGAGGTCGAATTTTATGTTTTTTAGTCGAAATTTGTTTTTAGTGGAGGTTTGTAACAGCTTCGGCTATTAGCTTTCGTTTTAATGTTCTAGATACCAACGAACATAGCTGTCTGTTATTTTTTTTAAATTAAATGCTTTGTTTGTAATTGTATTATGAAAAATTAATTCTCTTATTTTTTCATTGACTACGAGATTTACATAGCAATATACATTCAGATAGTTTCTATTATAATATTTGATTATTGGTTGTCCAATAATATTATTATTAAATAAAAAATCGTATGAAGTAATATTGTTTTGTGATGTAATTGTAATTCTAGCATAATCAAAGGAACCAATCACGCGTATTTGATTATTTGTTAAATTCATTGTTGATACATATTCATCAAACCTATTGAATTTTTGTATTGAGTCAATTACATCATTTCTATTTTCACAATCAAAAATTCCGTCACATTTTAAAATGAAGAACATATCCATTTCTCTACCAATTTTTTTTATTCTGTGACGTGAAGGTTTATCAATTTTTTGCTTTAAAAATGAATATGAAAAATTCTGATTATCAGTATTAAGATTATTTATTAATTCCAATAAGACTTTGTTGTCGCATTTTTTATTAAGATTTGTTATTGAAGAATCGTTACTGAATACAGTTGCATTGTTTTTTGATGTTTTCCAAAATTTATAATATTTTGCTAGCTCAAAACTTCCATTAGATATTTTTTCATAAACGAATTTTTCTGATTTAGCATATATACCATCAATAGGAAAACATTGGGCACCATTTCCATAATAGATTTCAATTTTTTTTATTGTGTCTAATGTTTGTCCAGAAGCAATAATTGAATAGAATGCGATAAAAAGTAATATTTTCTTCATGTTCTGATAAAAATGTAACCTAACGTCAACCTGTGAAATAAAACACAGACTACAAACAAATATAGCGTTTTAATTTTATCACCCAGAGCTTGTCGAAGGCTAAAATATAGTCGTTAAGCTAATCCATGAAATAGTGATTGTGAATTAGTATTGTCATTGCATGATGAAATAAAAAATCCGATTTGAGGGTACAAATCGGATAAGGAAGTTATTGTGTTTGGTTCTCGACAACGCTCTAGCTTACAAAAGTTGTTATACTGTCATAGAAAACAAGGCGGTTTCAGGGGCTTTTCGTTTTAAATGCAGGTCAAAAGCCATACAGATATTTCGAACATAGGCTTTGCCTTTATCGGTTACCTGAATGCCGTTTTCTTTGATGATGAGGATGCCGTCGTTTTCCATTTCGCGCAATTGTTCTAGTACTTCCGGAATTTCAGGAAAGTAGTTTTCTGTTGTGTTCCAAGTAGTTTCAAACTGGCACATCAAATTCAGAATGTGTTTTCGGATAATCAAGTCTTCATCAGTAAGTTGATGTCCTCTAAAAATAGGCAGTTTGTCCCTTTCTAACAATTGGTAGTAATCGTCGAGGTTTTTCTCGTTTTGAGCAAAACTGTACCAGCTGTCACTAATAGATGATACACCTAGGCCAATCATTAATTGGGTTTTAGACGAGCTGTAGCCCATAAAATTACGGTGTAATTGTCCGTTTTTGAAGGATTGGTATAAGCTATCAGTAGGCAGCGCAAAATGGTCCATACCTATTTCGTGGTAGCCGTTTTTTTGCAATAATTCTTTGCCTACTTGGTATAAAATTCGTTTTTCTTCGTCTTTTGGAATGTCTTCGTCTTTAAAACCGCGTTGTCCATTTCCTTTTATCCAAGGCACATGGGCATAGCTGTAAAAAGCCAATCGGTCGGGTTGTAGGGATTTGGTTTTTTCGATAGTATCCACTACGTTTTCGATGGTTTGGAAAGGTAAACCAAAAATAATATCGTGTCCGATTGAAGTATAGCCAATTTCTTTGGCCCAAAAAGTTACTTTGGCTACATTATGGAAAGGCTGTTCGCGGTGGATGGCTTTTTGTACTTTTTCGGCATAATCCTGTACGCCAAAACTCACGCGGCGAAAACCTAAATCATATAATTTTTGTAAATGGGCATAAGTGGTATTGTTAGGGTGTCCTTCAAAACTGAATTCGTGATTTTCGGCTTTAATTGCATAGGCAAAAATACCATTGATTAAATCTTCTAGATTTTTAGTCGAAAAGAAGGTAGGTGTTCCGCCGCCTAAATGAATTTCTTTGATAATTGGTTTTTCATCAAGCAGTTTGCAGTACAAACGCCATTCTTTTAAAACCGCCTGAATATAAGGTGATTCTACTTCGTGATTCTTTGTAATTCGCTTGTTACAACCGCAAAAGGTGCATAGACTTTCGCAAAAAGGAAGGTGAATATACAGGCTGATTCCTTCTTTGGTATTACTTTCTTTGAATGCTTTTTTGAAAGAGTTGGTCCAATTTTCATAAGTAAATTGGGTTTCATTCCAGTAAGGAACAGTAGGGTAGCTGGTGTATCTTGGACCAGGTACATTGTATTTTTGAATCAAAGAATTTTTCATGATCAATTATTTTACTTTCCAAAAGTAGTTCGATTAGAACGTACTAGAAATGATAATTGTCATACTTTGTGAGTTGTGAAATATAAAAAAATAAAACAGCGACTTTCAATTGAAAATCACTGTTTTTATACTTCTAACTTCTTCTAACTTCAAACTACCTTTTAGAAATTACTCTTCTTGATTAAGGTTTCTAAGTTGTTTTAGTTTTTCTTTCCAGGTTTCTAAACTTTCTTTGTGGATAGCAATGTTTTTACGTACTTCTAGCACAATTGAGTTTTCTTTTTTGGCATTTTTAGTGTTGGTAAAAAACTGAATGTTGTTTTCTAACTGGAAAATTTCGTTTTGTACTTCTTCAATCTTACGAATGATGAAAATCTTTTCGTTTTCTAGTTTTCTACTATCATTACTTTCCGAAAGGTTTTCTAGTTTGTTAGCAAAACGCATCATATCTGAATCTTTTTTGCTCAAACTTAGTTTTTCAAACAACGCATCTAGTATTTTATTGAATTTACCTTCAATATGACGTCTGGTAAAAGGAACTTTTCCAAAGCTTTTCCAATTCTCAATATGTTGTTTAATGGCATCCAAATCGGTTTTGTGGTCACCCACAAGTTGGAATTCTTTGAGGGTCTCTAAATAGGCTTTCTTTTTGTCGAAAGCTTCCATTTCTTCCGTATTGTGTTCGCTACGGTGTTCCTTTAAGCGGTCAAAATAATGGTTACAAGCTTCTTTAAATTCAGCCCAAACCTTGTCAGAATATTTTCTAGGTACATGGCCAATTTTTTTCCAATCTTCCTGAATTTGCTTCATGATTGGAGTTGTAGCAGCAAAATCTTCACTGTCTTTCAACTCGTTTGCTTTGGCAACCAAGGCATTTTTCTTGTTTAGATTTTCGTTTTGTTCTTTTTTAATGTCTTTGTAAAACGAATTTTTGAAGGCATTAAAGTTTCTAACAGCATTTTTAAAAGCAGCCCAAGTATCTTCATTTACATCTGCGGGCACTTTTCCAGTTGAGAAAAAAGCTTCTCTTAAGGCTTCTACTTTTTCAATTTGAAGCAACCATTGCGAATGTGCATTGACTTTTATCGTAGCCAATTCTTCAATTTGAGCAATAATATTTTTCTTTTTCTCAAGATTTTCTAGCTCAGTTCCTCTCAATTTTTCGAAAAGGACTTCGCGTTTATCATGCATTTTTTTAGTTAAATCACTAAATTGATTCCATATTTCATCACGGAATTCTTTAGAAACAGGACCTAATTCTTCTTTCCAAATACGGTGTAAGTCTTGTAATTCTCGGAATGCTTTATTGATGTCTTCTTCGTGAAGTAGTTCTTCAACTCGTGCAATAATTTTTTGTTTATGCTCAAGGTTGTGTTTAAAGTCTAAGTCTCTGGCTTCTCTGTCTAGGTGCAGATAATCGTAAAAATTTTCTACATGGAAATGATAATTGTTCCAAACGTGATTGTATTTGTCTTTTGGAATTGGACCTGCATTTTTCCAACGTTCTCTAAGTTCGTTAAAATGTTTTAGCGTGTCCTTAATATTCTCATTTGGATTGATCAACTCTTTTAGTTCTTCTACAATGGCTAAACGATTGTCTAGATTGGTTTTTAAACTATTTTGTAGACTTTTAAAGTGGGTATTTTTGTTTTCCTTATAAAGGGTATAAAATTGATCGAATTTTGATTTTAAAGGGAAATGATATTGAAAATCTTCTGTTGTGTCTGGATTTTCTGCAAAATATTCTTCCTTTTTTTCCTCTATAAAATGGTTGTATTTAGATAAAAAGGCCTTTTTAATTTCCTCTACATGCTCACGTATCGACATGACTGCTTCATTCGAAACCAGTTTTTGCAATTCATCGACAAGCGTTTCCATTGAAAGGCTGTCATAGTCAAGCATTGGAATTTCATGACGGCCTTTAAGGGTTTCGTCTTCGTGTTCTTCGGCATTCGAAGCCTCGATTTCATTTAAGGCTTGTTGCTTTTTTAAAACATCCGTGTTTTCTACTGTTTCTTCAGTAGCTAGGTCATTAGCTGCATCAGTAGTAGTTTGAACATCAGTAGCTAAGTTTCCATCTGTCTCCTTATTTGTTTGTGACAGGTTATCATTCATTTCTTCTAACATTTTTTTAAATGTTTAAGGTTGCTGTAAATTGGTTAAATCGATGTGAAAGATACTAAAGGTCTCTTGAAAAACAAAATATTTCCTATGTTTATCACTTTTTATAGCCCAAACAAAATGAATTAAGGGGATTTTTCGTCAAATAAAATGCACAAATTAGCTTGTTTTACAAATTAGATTTGACTTTGGAAAAGAATTTATAAAGAGGTTTCGAAAGTATTGATAGTCCTAAAGGTCAAATTAATTCGGGCTTTTGCTATTTTTATACTTGGAGGCAGGCGATGGAGCCAATGGGTTTGCGTTTCGTCTTTCATGACTAGTAAACTTCCGTTTTCTAAGAACAAACTCACGGTTTCTTTGGTGGATTTATGTTTGAAAGCAAATTTACGTTCGGCACCAAAACTCATCGATGCAATAGCACCATTTTTTTTCAAATCTTTTTCGGCATCGCTATGCCATGCCATTCCTTCATTGCCATCATGGTATAAATTGAGCAGACAGGAATTGTAGGTTTCCTCTGTTTTTTCTTCGGCTAATTGTTTTAAGGCAAGTAATTCTTCGGTCCAGGGTAAGGCTTCTTTGGTAATTTTTGAATAACTGTATTTAAAATTGCGATCCCCGTACCAAGCCACTTTTCTTTTGGTAGTAATAAGTTGGCCAAAAATGATCGCTTCATCATTACGCCATTCAATTGTTTCTAATAAACGATTAAAATAAAAATGCGCTTTGTTGTAATCCATCACTTTTCCATAATACAATACCGTTCCATCTTTGGGTAAGCGGTTGTATTTTGGGTTAAATTCGGGATTAAATAAATCCATTTTTAAATTTTCTAAAGGGTTATTGTCGTAAATAGCTTTTAGTTTTGGCGATACATTTCGAAATCTTTTTTAGATAAGCGCTGTTTCAACCATTGCATGATTTTGTTTTTTTCTGCTTGTTCTAATTCGTTTTTACTTTTATAAATAAGAATAGGAACTGTTCGTATACTATCAGTTGTAGCATTAAAAACATGATTTGAAATCGAGATGTTTTCTATTGTTGGGAACAAAATTTTCATTTCAGCCAGAAGTTTTGAGGTATTGTAATTATTGGCTTCAATTTGGTTTTTTAGTGAAAGAATAGTTACGTCTTTTTCACTTAAAGTGGATTTGTTAAAATTGATTTCGTTTAAGATGTCACTTTTTAAATCTGTCGTGTCTTGTTTAATAATCAGCTTTGTGTTTTTTAGATCGTATTCTTTTAGCCTATCGTTGAGTTCTTTGATTTCGGATTTGTTAAATCGTTTGCTAAGAAAACCCAATTCTAAACGTTTTGGATTTTTGTTAAAAACGGATTTTTTATAAACAATTGTGATGCCTTTTTCGGTAAACTCTTTTTCAGTAAAAACATTAATTTCATGTTGGAATTTTTTTTCTTCAAATAATTGATACGCAAAATAGATACTGGGAAGAATAAAAATAATAAGTAAGCTGCTGATGTAGTATTTTACTTTTTTTTGAGTGGTTTCGTCAAGTTGTTTTTTAATTGGGTAGGATAAGTATTTGACGATTAAAAAGGTGGAGATACATATAAAAATACAGTTAATTCCATAGAGATACATCGCTCCCAAAAAGTATTTTAAATTGGCTGTAGCCAAACCATAACCCGCTGTACATAGCGGTGGCATTAAGGCAGTTGCAATGGCAACACCGGGAATGGGATTTCCTTTTTCGACTCTTGTAATTGCAACAGCACCTACGATTCCTCCAAAAAAAGCAATAAGGATATCATAAATATTAGGAGAAGTTCGCGATAATAATTCCGGTTGAGCCTCTTTGAAAGGGCTTATAAAAAAATAGATGGTAGATACAATTAAACTAACAATTGTTGCAATGAATAGGTTTTTTAAGGACTTTTTTAATAACTCAAAATCATAGGTTCCTAAACCAAAACCAGCGCCAACAATAGGTCCCATTAAAGGAGAAATAAGCATAGCACCTATAATTACAGCTGTCGAGTTTACATTTAAACCTACAGAAGCGACAACAATAGCACAGGCTAAAATCCATAAATTAGAACCTCTAAAAGAAATGTTAGTTTTTACATTATCTAAAACTTTTGATTTATCCTCTTCCCCTTTGTGAAGGTTGGTATAAGATAAAATTTTCGTTAGTATTGCTTGCATTATTTTTTTCGTAAATTTAGTTTTAAGGCAATAAAACCGATAATACCAGCGGTTAGTGAAGAGAGTAAAATAATAAATTTAGCATTGTTAATGATATGGTGATCATCAAAAGCCAATAAGGTTACAAAAATGGACATCGTAAATCCAATTCCACCTAGGAAACCAACCCCAATGATAGTTTTCCAATTTAAGTCTTTAGGTAATTTACATAGACCAATAGCGACTGCTAAAAAGCTAAACAAGGCAATTCCTAATGGTTTTCCAGCGATTAAACCCAGCATGATTCCCTTACTGTAATGTAAGTGTAATGTTTCAGCAATATCTGAACCTAGAACGATAGCTGTATTGGCTAAGGCAAATAATGGAAGGATAAAAAAGGCTACCGGTTTGTGTAAATAATGTTGCAATTGATAAGAAACCGATTTTTCGCTTCCATCTCCAAAAGGAATTACAAATGCCAATAAAACCCCTGTAATGGTAGCATGTATTCCTGAGTTCAGCATAAAATACCACATAATTACTCCACCAATAAGGTAAGGAATTAGGTTTCTTACTTTCATTCGATTAAGGATGAAAAGAACCAATAAAATAGCTGCCGCAACTCCTAAATTGAACCAGAATATAGTTTTAGTATAAAAAATAGCAATCACAAGTATGGCGCCTAAATCGTCAATAACCGCAAGAGCAGTTAAAAATACTTTTAGGGATAAAGGAACACGGTTTCCTAATAAAGACAAGACTCCTAAGGCAAAAGCAATGTCAGTAGCCATAGGGATTCCAGCTCCCGATTGTGCCACAGTTCCCCAGTTGAGCGCTAAATAAATACCAGCAGGGACTAACATCCCTCCAAGAGCAGCAAATATGGGTAATAAGGCTTCTTTGATGTTAGAAAGTTCGCCAAGGTAGATTTCTCGTTCAAGTTCCAATCCAATGAGTAAGAAGAAAATAGTCATTAAGCCATCGTTAATCCAATATTCAAGGCTTTCTGTACCTATTTTCATGTGCCAAGTATGTAAATAGTCAGTTGAAAAAGCAGAGTTTGCCAGCAATAAAGAAACAATCGTGCAGGCGATTAATACCAGTCCACTGGATTTTTCATTTTCAAAGAATTCTTTAAATAGGTCTGTTTTGTAAAGGCGTTTAATTGTTTTTTTCATCTTAATGGTTTATTTCTCTTAACGATTTAGTAAGAGATGGAGAATCACAAAAATAGCGAAATACAATATTTATTAAAAGCTTTAGATTTTATTTTGTTTGCAATTAGTATTTTTGAATCAAGTTATAAATTTGTAATAAGCCTTTATGAAAATAGTTATATCCCCTGCCAAATCGTTAAATTTTGAGAGAGAATTGCCTACGGCTCAGTTTTCACAGCCTTCTTTTTTAAAGGAATCTCGTCAAGTACATAAAGTTTTAAAACAGCAATCTCCAAAAGAATTATCCGAATTAATGGCTATTTCGGATAAGTTGGCTGATTTGAACTGGCAACGCAATAAAGAGTGGAAAACGCCTTTTACCACTGAAAATGCTCGTCCTGCCATCTATACCTTTGATGGAGATGTGTACACAGGTTTAGATGCTTTTACGATTCCGGTTGAAAAACTGGAGGTGCTTCAGGATAAATTACGAATTTTATCGGGCTTGTATGGTATTTTGAAACCATTAGATTTGATGCAAGCGTATCGATTAGAAATGGGGACTAAATTGCCTATCGAAGACAAAAAAAATCTTTATGATTTTTGGAAAACTACCTTAACCAATGCTTTGAATAAAGAATTAAAAAAGGATGAGTTATTCGTAAATTTAGCCAGCAATGAATATTTTTCAGCTATTGATGCCAAAGCGTTGAAAGTTCCTGTAATCACTCCTGATTTTAAGGATTATAAGGATGGTAAATTAAAAATGATTAGTTTTTTTGCCAAAAAGGCTAGGGGAATGATGGTGCGTTATATTATCGATACTCAGGCAGAAACGATTGAAGATTTAAAAGGTTTTAATTACGAAGGCTATCAATTTGATGCTAATTTGTCTAAAGGGAATCATTTGGTTTTTACTCGATAGTTTTTTTTGAAACATATAAGTCATATAAGTTTTTGAATTTTTAAGTGAAATTTTAAAGTATAAATAAGTAAAAAGCCGTTCCGATTGATCTCGGAACGGCTTTTTGTTATCAAGCTTTTATAATCTGAAATCTAAATTCTGCAATCTGGATTAATGCATTGCATCGGCAGGATTGACTTTGTTTTTGCCTTTTTTGATTAATAAAATAAAAGGAATGCAGCATAAAAACAGCAAACCTAGATAGAGAAAAATATCCATGTAGGCTAAAACAGTACTTTGTTTAATGACCGAAAAATCAAGTACTTCGTAAGCTTTTTTCAGTGATTCGTTAATCGAATACCCTTTAGCCATAAAACCTTTTTGCAACTGAGCTATTCTTTGTTGTACTTCAAAAGTGGTACTGTCAAGATTGGCTATTAAATTCACACGATGCATCTGTGTTAATCGGGTGATGAAAGTGGTAATGATGGCAATACCAAACGAACCACCTAATTGTCTCATCATTCCTGTAAAAGCAGCTCCTTCACCAATATTCTTTCCTTTTAATGTTGAGAGTGATAGGGTAGTGATAGGTACAAAAAGCAATCCTAAACCAACACCTCTTAATATTAAAGGCCAAAACATATGTTCTACACCCGTATCAGGAGTCATGTTGTAATACATGCTCAATGTAAAAATGAAGAAGATTAAAAACCCTACTGCTACCATGTAACTTTGAGGAACACCTTTCTGAATCATTTTCCCTACAAAAGGCATCATTATCGCTGTGGTGATGGAACCAGGAATCAATAATAAACCAGCGTCAGTAGCTGTCCATCCTAGTATAGCCTGAGTATAAATAGGAATAATCAATGTTGAACCGTACAATCCAAAACCCATGATGAAACTCATTATAGTTCCAATTCGCAAATTACTGTCTTTTAATACTTTTAAGTTTACAATTGGGTATTTGTACACTAATTGTCTCCAGATAAAAAGAATGAGCCCAAATATAGAGATGATGCTTAATGCGACAATTGAACTATCATTAAACCAATCGTCTTGTTGTCCGTGTTCCAAAACAAATTGTAAAGAACCAATAAAAGAGGCCAAAAGTATAATTCCGTACCAGTCTACCTGATTGGATTTTAATTTTTCACCGTATTTAGGGCTTCTTACAAAGCTTAAGGTTAACAATGTAGCAATAATTCCTAAAGGGATATTGATGTAAAAAATATAAGGCCATGCAAAATTATCTACTAAATATCCTCCTAATGGCGGCCCTAATGTAGGGCCCACTATTACACCCATTCCGTAAATAGCTTGCGCCATTCCTCGTTTAGCTACAGGATAACTTTCGGTAATAATGGTTTGGGCTGTAACCAGCAATGCGCCACCTCCTAAACCTTGTACAAATCGGAAGGCAACTAATTCCCAAATGTTAGTAGCATTTCCGCATAAAAAAGAAGAAACTGTAAAAATAATGATCGATACAGCAAAATAATTACGTCTTCCAAATTGTTGCGAAAGCCAGCTTGTCATAGGGATTACAATAACGTTTGCAATGGCATAGGCAGTAATTACCCAAGCCACATCCGTTAGGGTAGCTCCTAGGCTTCCCCTCATATCGGTCAAAGCCACGTTGACAATAGTGGTATCAACAATTTCCAGCAAAGCACAAAGTACTGCGGTAATGGTTATGATAACCCTCCTAAAGCCATATTCTACTAAATCGTCGTCTGCTACTGTCATTTTTATTTAATATGTACATCTACTTCTACGTTCATTCCAGGACGTAATAGTTTTACTTTTTCAATATCATTAGTCGCATCAATACTAATTTTCACCGGTAATCGCTGAATCGTTTTTACGAAGTTACCAGTTGCATTATCTGGAGGTAAAATAGAAAAACGAGAACCTGTAGCAGGAGAAAAGGAGGTAATGGTTCCTTTGAATTCGTAATCAGGATAAGCATCTACTTTTAAAGCTACTTTTTGACCAGCAACCATTTTGTTCAATTGTGTTTCTTTGAAATTGGCAATTACCCAAGCTTCATTGTTATTGATAATGTAAAATAAAGATTGCCCTGGTTGTACCAATTGTCCTGGTTGAAGGTCAATTTTAGAAACCTGTCCGTCCATTGCTGCTGTTACTACAGTGTAACTCAAGTTCAATTTAGCTGTTTCTAATAAAGCTTGTGCTTTTTTGATATTAGCCGAAGCGACATCAATTTGTTTGTCTGATACTACTGATTTAGCCTGTGTAACAGATTTTTGAAAAGCGGTAGCTCTTTGTTGTTGTTCTAATATGCGAACTTGATTTTCAGCCTCTTGTTTTGCAGCTAAAGCCTGTTCATATTGTTGTTTGGTAATCGTATGATTTTTATACAAATTGCTGTAACGGTTGAAATCATTTGTTGCCAATCCTAATTTGATTTTAGCAGTTTGAATATTTCCAGTAGCCGATTTTACATTAGCATCCGAAACCGAAACACTAGCTAAAATACTACCTACATCAGCTTTAGAAACTTCATAATTTCCTTGAGCCGCTGCCAATGCTGCTTCGGCCTCATCAATTTTTAGTTTGTAATCTTTATGGTCAATCGTAAATAAAGTATCTCCTTTTTTTACAAAATCATTGTCTTTGATGTACACCTTGCTAATATAACCAGAAACTCTAGGGATGATAGGAGTCATGTATTTTTCTACTTGAGCATCATCTGTGCTTTCGTGAGATAAGGAATGAATGTATTTGTAAGAACCATATATAACACCTAATAGTACTAAACTACCTATTATAGTTATAAATTTTTTATTTGTATTTTTCTTTTCCATTTTAGGTATCGATTATATTTTAGAAAGGTTGAAAGTTTGGTTTAATTGGCCTGAAGCTGCTAATACGTTGTAATATTTCTGAATTACATTCGTTTTGGCTACCGTTTTATTGATTTTAGCGCTTAATTGTTCAACATCGGCCTCTAATAAGTCATTGGTGTCCGCTAAACCATTGTCGTATTTGTCTTTGATGATTCGGTAGTTTTCTGAGGCTTGTTCAACAGCCTGTGAGTAAACTTCGTCTTGTTTTAGGGCTAAATCATAATTCTCTAATGCTTTTTGTACTTGAATTTTAATATAGTCAGTTAGCATGTTTTCAGCGTTTTGAAGTTCGGCCGCTTTGCTTTTGGCAATTTTTACTTCGGTTCCATTTTTAAAAATATCACTGATGTTATAGGAAAGACCTATTCCAAAATTCATGGCATTTTGCACCATTACTACATTTTTTAAATCCAGTGTAGTGTAACCCGCTAAAAGTGATAGCGAAGGATAATAACCACTTCGAGCAACCTTTATGCTAGCTAAACTGGCTTTTTCTTGAAAACGTAAGGCTTCTAAATCTTTACGATTTTCTAATGCTGGATTTTCATCTTTTGGAAGTGTATTCATTTCCAAAATAGCCAAATCACTTTCATTCACTTCAATTTTAGTTTCTGGATTCAATTTTATAAAGGTAGCCAATTCATAATTCACTACATTTAAATCGCTTTTTGCCTTATCTAAAGACAATTTTACCTTAGAAAGCTGCAATTGTGTTTTTAGCAAATCGTTTTTAGGTACGATTTCGTTTTTTTCTAATTCGGTAAAATCTTTGACACGTTGGGCTGCACTTTTGTAATTTTCAGTAAGCAATTCAACCGTTTTTTCAGCTTGGTACAAGGCAATATAATAATTGATGACCTGCATAGCCGTTTCTTCTTTGGTTTGCAAAGCATTGGCTGTTTCTGCTTGGTATAAATTATCCGAAACCTTGATACTGTTTTGTAATTTGAATCCAGAAAAAATAGGCAAGTTGGCCGTTATTTGTCCAAGTACTAATTGGTCTACATTGGGTGCTTTTGATTGTGAACCACTTTCATTTTTTGCATCATTGCTTTTTAAATCGATATCTGCTTTTGTCAATCGTTGGTATTGAGCAGAAGCTTTCAAATCGGGATATCTGTGGTTTTTAACCGATTGTAATTCGTATTTTTTAGTCATTACCTTGGTATTGGCTAAAGTAACTTCATTGCTTTTCTCCCAAGCCAGTCGGATGGCTTCCTCTAGTGACAAACTCTTTTTGTCTTGTGCATTTGTGGGAGCTATTCCCAGAATAAAAACACCAAAGAGTAGTAAATAATTAGCTTTCATAGGTTAGCAGTGCTTTTATTGTTTGTTGAATATGGGTTTTAAATTTAGTTTGTAGGTACTCCTCAAAAGCTTCATCCGTTTCGAGATTCAATAGTTTTTTGAAATAAGCTTTGTTCATACTAAAGTGAAAAAACGTACCCATAATTGTTGGTGGAATCAAAGGAATATTTACGTCTTTTCTAAAGATTCCTTTTTCTTGTCCTTCATGAATAATGGTTTCTAAGGATTTTAAATTTTTGTCTCTTACTTCGTTTAAGACTTTCAATTTATCTTCTTTTTCTTCTGATGAAAATTCGAAATGTAAAATGCGGTAAATGCCTTTATTACATCTGATTCGATTGATATAGAGTTCAATGAGCTTATCTATTTTTTCCACCGGATCTAACTTTTCATGAGATAAATTTTCAATTTTAATCTTCAAATCCGAGGTACGGTAAATAATCAAAGCTTCTAATAATTTTTCTTTAGAACCAAAATAGTAAGAAACCATGGCGATATTAATATCGGCTTCTTTAGCAATAGTTCGAATGGAAGTTTTTTCAAATCCATTTTCTGCGAATAGTTTTTCGGCAATCAGAAGAATTTGGATCTGTTTTTCATTAAAATCAGTTTTCACTTGAATTTATTTTTGAATTACACTGCAAAATTAAACAACTGTTTAATTTAAACAGTTGTTTAATTTTTATTTAACCTAATATTAACATTTTAAATCCGTTAGAAAAAGCTTGTTTTTGGAGTTTAATGGCTTGTTTTTTAGTGTGTTTGTGTGGTGTTTTGTAAATTCAATATTCGTTTTATTACTATCAGTTGTCTACTATATAATAGTGTTTAGGTTTTGAATATTCTAATAACTTCAAAGCGAACAAACTAGCGGGTAGCAGCAAAATTTGTGAATATCTATTTCTAAATTTCTGTATTTATTAGGTGCTAAAATTTATATTTGGCATCCTTAAAAAATCAAAAAATATGAGCGCAATTTGGTACGAATGCAAAGTAAAATATAGAAAGACGGACGAAACTGGAAATCAAAAAATGGTAGGCGAAATCTATTTGGTAGATGCTATTTCTTTTACTGAAGCCGAAAGTAGAATTAATGAAGAAATGAAGGCTTATGTGAGTGAGGAATTTAAAATTGCAAATATTAAAGTAGCTAATTATGCCGAAATTCATCCTTTTGAAAATGCCGATAGATGGTTTAAATCAAAAATTTCGTTGATTGCCTATGATGAAGAAAGCGGAAAGGAACGCAAGACCAATATGTATTTTCTAGTACAGGCTAACGATGTTAAAGAGGCTTATGATAATACCGTACATACCATGAAAGGTACGATGGGAGATTATAGTATTCCGGCTATTTCAGAATCGGCTGTATTAGACGTTTTCCCTTATTTTAGTGGTGATGAGGATGAGTTAGAACAATTAGAACGATTCAATACCTTAAAAGCTTCAAAACCGGTGATAGCAGAAGTGGAAGATCACATGGAATTTGTAACAGAGACCGAAGAGGAAACAATATAAATTATTGAGATTATAAAGTGCAAAATCGCAAATTAGTGCTACTATGGCTAGGCTAGTTTGCGATTTTTATTTGAAGATTATTTTAAAAAGAGTAATAAGACCTGTAATCAAAATCAAAACTAAAACAATCGATTTGAATTGTGTTTCCGAAATTCGACTTAGAATTTTCTTGCCTATATAGGTTCCAACAATGCTAACAGCAAGTAAAATAGGGATGAGGTACAAATCGTGTTGATGAACATAGCCGTTATAGGTATATACAAAACTTCTGCTGGAATCAATGGCCAAATCAATAATGGCAGAGGTTGCAATAAAGACTTCCATTTTTAGGTTGTAAGCCGCTAAGGTCATTCCTCTAATGGCTCCACCTGTTCCTAGTAATCCTGCAATTAATCCAGACAAGGTTCCGCCCAGTATGGAATTAGAAAGAGTTGGCTTGATACTAATGTTTTTAAAAACAAGAAAAAACACACTGATTAGGATTAAGAAAGCTGCAAGCGCAATTTCAAGTATTTTAGTTTCAATGTATTTACTGATAAACGATCCTATAATCACAAAAAGAACTGCGGGGACACCTATGGTGAGCAGTAGTTTTTTGTCAAATCCTTTTCTAAAAAAAGCTATTTTAGTGATGTTACTCGACACATGAAAAAGCGCAGTAATCCCTAAAACCGAATGAAAATCTAAAAAATAACTAGCAATTGGGACAAAGAATAAAGAAGAACCAAATCCTCCTACGGTTCCTAAAATTTCAGCTAGTAACGCTAATAGTATGAATAGGGCTAGATTTTCCAATAGATGTTGTTTTGACTAGAAAGGCATTATGATACAATCAGCTTATTAGTAGGTATTTGTTGTGTAAAAATACACTAAAAAGGCATAACTAACTCTTTTTTTCGAAAAGAAACACAGCCTATTTGGAGAAGGTTTTTCTGTTTTTGTATTAAATTTTAAAAAGCTTTGGCAAAAATTAATAAAATATTGGCAATAAAAAAAAAGATAGTCACTAAATTTATGATAGGTTATTGTTCGGTCAATTTCTATTCAAGCCCATTATTTAATAACTATAACAAGGAGAGTATTAATTAATTTTTTCAATTATGACAGAAGAATTCACAATTATAGAGAAAGAAGATATTGCTTCTCTAAAGTTTCCAACTACAGATGTATTGGAGGATGATATCGAAGTAAAAACAAGAATAAGCGAGATAAACAGGGCTTTATCTTTAGGGAATTTAGAACACTCAAAAATTAAAATTTTCTTTGAAGACAATGAATCCAAGAAGATTGTCAATACTACCGTTTGGGCGGTAACAGACAAAAATGTGGTTTTAAAGCAAGGGGTTGTAATTCCGATTAATCGAATTTATAAGCTGTTTTAACAGCAAGTTCAATTGTTAAATTTCCCAAATCTATAATTGTATTTTTGAATGTTTTGGGATGGAAAACGGCGCAAGCCTCTACGGAGTTTGCGCCGTTTTTTATTGATTTTTCATGTAAATAGGTACTATATGTTATCGAGTATCAGTTAGGGAATTTTCACTACTATTTTCACTCATTTAAAATAAAAAAGAAACTATAATTAGTACAATTGGCAAGAAAAATATCAATCCAAGTATTTTTAAAAAGTCCGAACGATTCTGTTCTTTTGCGATTATTATTTTAATAATAATGATAAAGGAATAAATAGCAATAATCAAAAATGTTATCATAATTAAAGCTCCATTTGCTGCTCCACAGGAGTTTGGATAATTAGAAGATCCTGATTTAAACCAATTAATAACAAAAACTATCCAAAATATGTAAATAAAGAGAAAGAGTGTTGATATTTTGTGTCGAATAAATAATTTCATTTAGATATTAATTACATATTCGTTTTTTTTATTTTTCGAGTTTATGCTCTAATCTGGTGCCCGGTTGCACTGTGTGCCTGCTTCTTTCGTTTTTCCTAAATAGGGTGTTTGTAAAGCTTTTAAAAATGAAGAGGACAAGCAATTGCTTACAGCTAAATTAAGAGTTGCTTTTTATTGTTTTGTCAGTGTATATTTATCTCCATTAGAGTTTGTTAATAGTAGAGTGTTTCCCTTTAGGTTATAATTCCACTCGTAAGACAAAATCAGAGTCCAATCGAAATCGGCTGTCCAAATACATTTGTTTTGAAAGTTAATGGAATTGCTTGAAATCGAATAGCTTCCATTACAAATTGCTGGATATCTTACAGTATCGCTTTCGCCTGAATATGTTCCATTATTGAACGTTAATTTCACATTAGCAGTAGTTCCATTTCTTTCAAACATTCCCACGTATTCACCATTAATTTCAGTTCGTAATTTTTCGACATCATTATTGCAAGAAAGGGTTATAAATACAATCCCTATTAATATTACTTTTATTAGTTTCATAAGTAGCTTTTTTTAATAGATGTGTTTTTGTATGAAACGTTACGTTATTATGTACGAAGAACTATAATTTAAATATCCTGTGAGTTGTTATTAGTAGCAATCGTTTAGTAGTTTGGGTATCACTTCGCTGTATCATTTTCTATATTACAAAGATTTTTTTACAGATTATAACCTATAGTAAATTTTGCGTATCCATTTTTTACTTTTACTCTACTGCCAGTATAATAGTCATATTCTAATAAAGTCGAAAGTCCACATTTATTGCACTTCGGAAAGTCATCTGAAAGCTTTGCATTTTCAGTCAATTCTGCCCATGCATATATAAACTGTGTGAAACTTGGTATTGTAAATTTATAAAATGTCATCTTCTTGTCGTCTTTTTAGGCTGACCGCTAACTTGTTCATCTGCTCAGTTTTTACTCTTTTAGTTGAGCTTATACAACCAATTTTGGTTAGATAAACTCAGTTCAAGTTGAGCGTTATTTTTTATAAAATATAAAAATTAATCTTACAAATATTTCAGTTTAATACAAAAAATACCGCCAATTCACATTTTAATCTGCGAATTGGCGGTAAATAAATTTATAAAAAGGAAAAACTATCTAATCGCTTTCACAAAATCGGCAATTTTTGTTGTTCCTTCTTCGGATAGGTGTTTAATAAAAGCACTACCAATAATGGCGCCTTTGGCGTATTGGGTAGCTTGATTGAAAGTTTCTGCATTGTTGATTCCAAAACCTACAATTTGTGGGTTTTTCAGATTCATGTCGGCAATGCGTTTGAAATAATCTTCTTGTACGTTTCCAAAACCAGCGGAAGATCCCGTTACACTCGCTGAACTTACCATATAAATAAATCCGCTGGAAACACTGTCAATAAAACGAATGCGCTCGTCAGAAGTTTGTGGGGTAATCAAAAAGATGTTGATTAGGCCGTATTTGTCAAAAATAGCCTTGTATTCTTCGGCATAAACTGCCACTGGTAAATCAGGGATAATCAATCCGTCGATGCCAATTTCGGCACATTTTTGGCAAAAAGCTTCCACACCATATTGCAACATCGGGTTGAAATAGCCCATGATAATTAACGGAATAGAAACGGTTTTACGGATAGCTGCCAATTGGTCAAACAGGATTTGAGTGGTCATTCCGTTGTGCAAAGCTGCTGTAGAACTCGCTTGAATGGTTGGTCCATCAGCCAATGGATCGCTAAAAGGCAAACCAATTTCAATTAAGTCGATGCCATTTTTTTCTAAGTCTTGGATAATTTGTACCGTATCATTTAGATTTGGATATCCCGCCGAGAAATAGATGGATAGTATTTTTTTGTCTTCTTGTAATTTTTGTTCGATTCTGTTCATTGTATAGTTTCGATTTTTACCACTAATTGTATTTTTATTGTATATCATTAAGTAATTAAGTATAGTTAAGACTTAATTTTCTTAATGTCTTAATGGTAAAATTAATAGTTAATGCTATTTGTTTTTAATTAGTAACAATATAAGCCCAAGCGGTTTGTAGCGACTCCAGGGTTACTTCAATTCGTTTGTAGTGCAAACCCTCGTAGGTGTCGGCGCGATTTACATCTTCTTCAGTAATATCATAGACAATTCCTGTTACGATGTCATCTGGATTATCAGTCGCCGTAATAATAGGATATTTTTCTAAACCAAATTCTTCTTCGATTTCGATATAATTGATAACAAATCCAATCAATCGATCTGGAACACCTGATAAAGTGCGTCCAAATATTGTTTCTTGAATATGTTTGTCTTTTAATGTTCCGTAAGCAAATAATTTTTCCATTGGTGCTATTTTGAAAATTAAATGTTCTTGTTTTTTGCGTTAGGGATGGCAGCGGTAGCTCCCGATTTTTCATCGGGACTATAGCGTACAGCCCGACCCGCCGCGGCGAGGTAACGCCCTAATTAATATTTAAAATATTCGATATAATTATTTAAATCCTTATCGCCTCGACCTGAAAGACAAATTACAACGATGTCTTCTGGTTTGAATTTTCTTTCGTCTAAAACGGCAAAAGCGTGCGATGATTCAATTGCAGGAATTATTCCTTCTAATTTACTCAATTGTAAACCGGCATTCATTGCATCGTCATCGGTTATCGAGAAGAATTCAGCGCGACCACTTTCTGATAAATGGGCATGCATAGGTCCTACACCTGGGTAATCTAAACCAGCGGAAATAGAATAAGGCTCCGTGATTTGTCCGTCGGCTGTTTGCATTAAAAGGGTTTTGCAACCGTGGATGATTCCCACTTTTCCTAATTTACTAGTAGCGGCACTATATCCCGTATCAATTCCTTTTCCTGCTGCCTCCACTGCAATGATACCTACTTCTGGTTCGTGTAAAAAGTGGTAAAAAGTTCCAGCAGCATTACTACCACCACCTATACAAGCGACAACGTAATCTGGATTTTCACGTCCCTCTTTTTCTTTTAATTGCCATTTTATTTCTTCTGAAATGACACTTTGGAAACGGGTTACCATATCAGGGTAGGGATGTGGTCCAATAGCTGAACCTATAATATAATGCGTATCTACAGGGTTGTTAATCCAGTCACGAATGGCTTCGTTAGTCGCGTCTTTTAACGTTCTAGAACCTGAAAGCGCAGGGCGTACCGTTGCACCTAACATTTTCATACGCGCTACGTTTGGAGCTTGGCGAGCAATGTCAATTTCGCCCATGTACACAATACATTCCAATCCCATTAAGGCACATACCGTAGCGGTGGCCACACCATGTTGTCCTGCACCAGTTTCGGCAATAATACGTTTTTTACCGAGTTTCTTAGCTACTAAGATTTGCCCGATAGTATTGTTTATTTTGTGTGCTCCAGTATGATTTAAATCTTCTCTTTTTAGATAGATTTTAGTATTGTATTTTTCAGAAAGACGTTTGGCAAAATACAACGGGCTTGGGCGGCCTACATAATCTTTTAATAATTGGTCAAACTCAGCTTTAAAATCTGGTTCGGCCATAATTTTTAAATATTGTTGGCGTAACTCCTCTACATTTGGATATAACATTTCAGGGATGTAAGCTCCTCCAAATTGGCCATAATAGCCTTTTTCATCAACGTTGTATAACATTTTATTTGTTTTTTATTATTAGGGACAATTCACGAATTGTCCTTACATCATTGGTATTTTTCAATCCAGGTTCTATTTCAAATTTACTGTTTACATCAATAGCATAAATTGGTAAATCCGTTTTTAGTATTTCATTAACAGCATCCATTTCGTTAAGACCAATTCCGCCACTCAGGAAAAAAGGTTTTTTTGAAGGGTATTTTTCCAATACTTTCCAGTCAAATGTAGTTCCGTTTCCTCCAGGTAATTTTCCTTTGGTATCAAAAAGAAAATAATCGCATACTGCTTCAAATGGAGCAAGAACAGCGAAATCAAAATCATCGGCAACCGAAAAGACTTTGATTATCTCGATAGAAGCTGCTAAACTCGTTTTCAAATTTACGCAAAATTCTACAGATTCTTTACCATGTAATTGTACAGCCTGCAAATTATGTATTTCTACTTTGCTAATAATATTATCAATCGTTTCATCAACAAAAACGCCTGTTTTTTTTATGGATTCGGGCAGTTGTGGAATGACAGCGTCAAAATAACGGGCTGATTTTTCCCAAAAGATAAATCCCATATAATCTGGTAGGAGCGTCCCTACTTCGAGTATATTATCGGGATATTTCATGCCGCAGACTTTTAGTTTCATAATTTGTTTTTTTTAACCGCAAAGTTTTTTTTACCGCAAAGGACAGAAAGCCCTTCGACAGGCTCAGCGTAACACGCAAAGTACACAAAGCTGTAAGCTGAATACTGAATACTGCCTTTTAATTCCTAACTTCTAACTCCTTAATAAATTCCGTTGCTGCTTGTCCAGCATTATCCGTTTTCATAAAGTTTTCACCAATTAGGAATCCTTTATAACCATAAGGTTTTAGTTCTTGGATGGCTTCAATCGAACTAATACCGCTTTCAGAAACTTTGACAAAGTCATTTGGAATCATATCGGCCAATTGCTTACTGAAATCCAAACTTACTTCGAAAGTTTTTAAATTTCTATTATTTACTCCAATCATATCTAAAGTAGGCATGATGGATTTTTCTAATTCTTCTTGGTTGTGAACTTCTAATAAAACTTCTAGTCCTAAGCTTTTAGCAAATTCCGATAAGGATTTGATTTCTTCGCGTGTTAAAACCGCCGCGATTAGTAAAATCAAATCGGCGCCATGGGCTTTTGCTTCTAAGATTTGGTACTCATCTACAATGAATTCTTTCCTTAATAACGGGATGTTTACCGAAGCTCTTGCCAATAATAAATCGTCCAGCGAACCGCCAAAGTATTTTCCATCTGTTAAAACCGAAATTCCACATGCGCCTGCATTTTCATAGCCTTTTACCACTTCTTCCACTGAAAAACTATGATTGATGACCGCTTTCGAAGGAGAACGACGTTTGTGCTCGGCAATGATTCCTGAGTTGCTGTTTCTTAGATTGTTACTTAAAGAAATGATTTTTTTTTCAAAGAAAACCGATGCTTCCAATTGGGAAACAGGAATAATTGATTTTTTAAGTTCGACTTCTCTCTTTTTATCAATGATGATTCTATCTAATATGTTCATTGTTTTTTGTTTAGAGTTTAATTGGTTTAAGGTTTAAAAAGTTCGAGTGCTGAAACTTTGAACCTTAAACTTTAAACTAAATTTATCTGCTTAATTCTTGTAATTTTTTCAAGGCTGCTAATCCTTTTCCAGAGAATAAGCTTTCCTTAGCTTGTTCAAATCCTTCAAGAGGTGTACAACCAGTAACAGTTGCAATTGCCAGTGCTGCATTGGCACAAACAACATTGTTTTGTGCTTCAGTTCCTTTTCCAGAAATAATATCGATAAACATTTGAGCCGATTCAGCAACGGTTTTTCCTCCTTCGATATCACTTTGTTTAATTCGTTGCACACCAAAATCTTCTGGATGAATCATTCCTTCAGTACTATGAGTGATTACCTTGGTTGCACCTGTTAAAGATACTTCGTCATAGCCATCTAAGGCGTGAACAATGGTAAAATTACTATCGGTATTTTGATATAAATAGCCATACATTCGAGCTAATTCGAGGTTAAAAACACCTAATAATTGGTTTTTAGGAAATGACGGATTAATCATTGGTCCTAAAATATTGAAAATAGTTCTTACCCCTAATTCTTTTCGGATAGGTCCCACGTTTTTCATTGCGGGGTGAAATAGAGGAGCATGTAAAATACATATTCCAGCCTGATCCACACATTTTTTTAGAAAATCCTGATCGTTACTAAATTTAACGCCTAAACTTTCCATTACATTACTAGAACCAGTGATCGAGGAAACCCCGTAATTTCCGTGTTTGGTTACTTTTACACCTGCTCCTGCTGTAATAAATGAAGCCAAAGTAGAGATGTTAAAGGTGTCTTTACCATCACCTCCTGTACCCACTAAATCGATAGTGTTGTACTCAGATAAATCGATACTCACACACAATTCCTGAAGTGCTTCTCTAAATCCTGATAGCTCTTCAATGCTTATGCTTCGCATCATATATACGGTTAAAAATGCTGCAATCTGACTTGGGTTGTAGCTCCCGTTAGAAATATTAACCAAAACGTTTTTTGCTTCTACTCTCGAAAGTAATTCGTTATTGATTAATCTATTTAATATGTTTTTCATTTTTTTAAGTTGCTAAGAATTTTGGTGACGAAAATTCTAAGTTTTATTAACTGAATACTGAAATCTGCAAACTGCTTACTAACTATTTACCCAGTTTTCAAGCATTTTTTTACCATTTGGTGTCAAAACACTTTCTGGGTGAAATTGTACCCCACGTACATCGTAGCTTTTATGACGTAAGGACATTACTTGACCATTTTCATCAAAAGAAGTGGCTTCTAAACTATCTGGCAAAGTGGCGTCTACAACCCATGAATGGTAACGTCCTACTTCAAATTCTTTTTCTAAACCTTGAAAGGTGATTTCGTCATCAACAACTGTTTTTACGGTCGTCGCTACGCCGTGGTACACCTTGTCTAAGTTAGATAAGGTACCACCATAAACTTCTCCAATAGCTTGTTGGCCTAAACAAACACCAAAAATACTTTTTGTGGGGCCATATTTTTCGATAACAGGTTTGAGCAACCCCGCTTCATCTGGAATTCCAGGGCCTGGTGACAAAAGAATTTTATCAAATTGAGCAACATCCTCTAATTCAAATTCATCATTTCTATATACCGTAACCGCACAATTTAAATCTTCCAAATAATGTACTAAATTGTAAGTGAAGCTATCGTAATTATCTATAACTAATATTTTTTTCATTTTATTTTTTGGTTTAAAGTTTTAGGTTCAGAGTATAAAAAACTGAACACTGAATACTTTTATATTGTTTCTGCCAAATCTAAAGCGGTATTTAATGCTCTTAATTTGTTATACACTTCCTGCATTTCACTTTCTTCGTTAGAGCTCGCTACGATACCGGCACCTGCTTGGCAATGCAATTGATGGTTTTTACTCAAGAAAGTTCGGATCATTATGGCGTGATTAAAATTGCCTTCAAAATCCATAAAACCAATTGCTCCACCATAAAAACTTCGACTCGTGGTTTCATAATCTTCAATTAATTGCATCGCTCGGTGTTTAGGAGCACCACTTAAAGTTCCTGCTGGGAAAGTATCCGCAACGACTTGCATGGTTGTCGCATTATCGTGTAAATGTCCAGTAACTTTAGAAACCAAGTGGATTACGTGTGAGAAGAATTGCACCTCTCTATAACGCTCTACATTTACATTATGTCCGTGACGACTTAAGTCATTTCGAGCTAAGTCCACTAACATTACGTGTTCACTGTTTTCTTTTTTATCTTCTGATAATTGTTTGGCCAATAAAGCATCTTTTTCGTCATCACCAGTTCTTTTGAATGTACCAGCAATAGGATGAATTTCGGCTTTACGGTCTTTTACGATGATTTGCGCTTCTGGAGAAGATCCAAAAATTTTGAAATCACCATAGTCAAAGAAGAATAGGTAAGGAGAAGGGTTGATGCTTCTCAATGCACGATATACATTGAATTCGTCTCCTTTGAAACCTTGGGTAAAACGTCTAGAAAGTACTAATTGAAACACATCTCCACGGAAACAATGTTTTTTAGCCAAGGCTACATTGTGTTTGAACTCTTCATCCGTTAAATTAGAGAAGCCTTCACCTTCTTTTGTAAATTTATAAGAAGGAATATTTCTGGACTGCATTAATTGTTCGATTTCATCGATATTATTTCGGTCGTCTACACTGTGGCAAAAAATATACGCTTCATTTTTAAAATGATTGATGGCTATGATGTTTTGATACACGGCATAATATACATCCGGAATGGCATTGCTATTTTCTTTTTTGGCAATACTAATTTTTTCAAAATAACGAACCGCATCATAAGAAATATAACCAAATAAACCATTGTTGATGAATTTAAAATTGGTTTTCTCTGATTCGAATTTTCCTGAGAATTGTTGAATTACTTCTGGGATATCCGTTTGTGCATCGATTGAAATAGTTTCGGTAGTACCATCTGGAAATTGCTTAATAATGGTTTCGTTTTCAATTTTAATGGATGCAATAGGATTACAGCAGATGTAAGAGAAACTGTTATCGTTTCCGTGATAATCACTACTTTCTAGCAATAAACTATTAGGAAATTTATCTCTGATTTTAAAATACACGCTAACAGGGGTTATAGTGTCAGCTAGTATTTGCTTAAATTTTGTATTTAATTTAAATGGTTTCAATTGTAAAATAGTTAAAATTTATAAGCATTTGTTTGTTTTTCGTTTGGCATAAAAAAAAGGCCTGTCGTGATGACAAGCCTTTTATATTTATAGATTATAATACCATAGGAGCTTACTTCACGACTATTGACGTAAATTGTTCCACCACCAAGTATTATTTGTAATTGTTGTTTTCATATTGCAAATATAAGAATGTAATTTTAATATGCAAATGTTACAAAATAAAAAAAATAAACAATGTTTAGTTGATTCGTTAAAACACAAAAAAAACCCTAAGGTTTGAAGTTAGGGGCTCTTGTAATAGTTTAATGCTATATTAGAATTTGATAGCTACAGCTAATTCAAAATCATCATAGATTGTTTTGTCTCCTAATCCTTGGAAGAAGTTTCCAGAACCGTATTTAATATCGTATTTAGTTCTATCTACTTTGAAAGCAGTAGTAGCTGTATTTCCTTTTACTGCTAAATCAAAACTAACTGGTTTAGTAATTCCTTTGATTGTTAAGTCAGCAGTTACAGCATAAACGTCTTTTGCTTTTGCACCAATTTTTTTGATAACCAAAGTTGCAGTTGGGAATTTCTCAGTTCCAAAGAAATCGTCTGCTTTTAAGTGACCATTTAATTTTGCTTGGTAATCTCCGCTTAAATCAGTTGCATTCAAAGAAGTCATGTCTACAGTAAATGTTCCACCAACTAATTTTTTTCCTTTAAATACTACAGCTCCATCATTGAAGTTTACAGTTCCTGAGTGTTCACCAGTTACTTTTTTACCAACCCATTTGATTGTTGATGCTTTAGCATCGATTTTTTTAGTTTGAGCGTTTACTGAAATTCCAGCTACAGCTACGAATAATGCAATTGCAATTGTTTTTAAATTTTTCATGATTGTTCTAATTTGATTTTAATTAATAATTATAAAGTGATAAATAATTCTTGTTCTGATTTTCTAACTTTTGGATAATGTTGCGTTGTGTCTTCCTCGTGTCTATAACCCAAAGTTGCAATAAGCGAAGCGTTTAACCCTAATTTGTCTAAACCTAAAATTTCATTTACTTGAGCAGGATCAAAACCTTCCATAGGTGTTACATCAATTTTTAAATCGGCTGCTGCATTCAATAAGTTACCCATCGCTAAATAGGTTTGTTTTGAAGTCCAAACATTCTTAGTTTCTTCAGGTAAAGTTAGTATTTTAGATTTCATAAAATCGCCAAATCCTACTAATGTATCCACAGGAATATTTCTTGTAGCACTCATATTATTGATGTAGCTGTCGATAGATTGTTCGGCTAAATTAGTTTCATTAGCAAAAACGATAAGATGTGAAGCATCAACAATTTGGGATTGTCCCCAAGCCGCTGGTTGAATTTTAGCTCTCAATTCTGAATTTTCAACAATGATTACTTTGTAAGGTTGTAATCCGTAAGACGAAGAGCTTAAACGAATGGCTTCTTTTAAAATGTTTAAATCTTGATTTGATATTTTTTTAGTTGCATCAAATTTCTTTGTTGCATATCTCCAATTTTGATTTTCTATAAAGGTATTCATGATAATATATTTATTGATTTCTGTATTTTTCTAATAGTTCATTTAATTGTTCCAATTCTTCTTTACACAGATTTGTTGTCAAAGCATTTTCGTGAGCAGTTACTTTAGGGTCTAATTCAGATAGAACATTTAGCCCTTTTTGAGTAATTGCAACTTCAATTTTACGTCTGTTGTCTGGGCAAACGTTTCTAGTAACTAATTCTTTTAATAATAGCTTATCTACCAGTCTTGTTGTGTTACTTGTTTTGGCAATCATTCGTTCTTGAATGACACACATATTAGCTGGATTCCCTTTTTGACCTCTTAGGATTCGTAATACATTGTATTGTTCTCCAGATAAATCATAAGGTTTTAAAACTTCATTAAACTTTTCATTCAAAATATTGCAGGTGTACATGATATTGAGAATAATTTTCTTTGAAAGGTCTAATGCGACCGTACTTTTTATTTCATCTTCAATTTTCATTCCAATGCTTTTTTTATTTGTTGGTACAAATGTAACACTTTTTTTATTTGTATGTACAAATATTACCATTGAAAATTTCATATTTTTTTGTTAAGATTATAACAATAGGCTGTGATAGCTTTATTTTATTGGGGTTTGTGTTATTAGTTAAAAAAAGTTTTTATTGGATTACTTGATGAAATTAATTTTCATAAAGTAACAATCTGTTTCTAACTCTTAGTAATTCAGCTTGTAAAGCATCGATTTTTTGCAGTAAATTAAGGACAACATCAATTCCTTCAATGTTAACTTGTAGTTCTTTGTGCATACGAACAATTTTTTCAATTTCATAAATAGATTCTTTATGAACATATTGAATGTTGTCTACAAACTGAATTTCAATTAGGCCATTTTCGTCAAGTGTGTTAAAAAAACTCATCTCAAGTTTGTAATGTTGGCATAAGGTATTTATTGGGATAAAATTTTCGGTATTCATGATGTTTTTAGTTTAGAAAGTTCTGTAAATAATTCTAATTCTCTTGGAGTAAGCTTTGTAGGGATGGCTATTTGAAAGCTAATGTACAAATCGCCAAAAGCGCCTTCTTTTTTATATACAGGAAAGCCTTTTCCTTTCAGTTTTACCTTCGTTCCGTTTTGGGTACCTGGAGGGATAGTAAGTTTAGCTTTTCCGTCAAAAGTAGCTACGGTAATTTCTCCTCCTAAAATGGCTTTATACAAGTCGAGCTCTACGGTAGTGTATAAATTGTCTTTATCGCGTTTAAAATCAGCTTGATTATTTATTGTAAATGTAATGTACAAATCTCCTTTAGGTCCTCCGTTTCTTCCTTCGCCACCATGTCCAGCAATTTTAATAGTTTGTCCGTTTTCGATACCTGCTGGAATCGTAAACCGAATAGTGTTGCCATTAATAGTAATCGTTTTTTTATGAGTAGTGTAGGCTTCTTTTAAATCAAGTAGGAGTTCGGCTGTGAAATCCTGTCCTTTAAAAGGATGAGTAGAAGTGCGACTTTTTCCTCTGCTACCAAAAAGTGATTCAAAGAAATCCGAATAATCGTCGCTAGCGTCTCTGCCATAGCTATTAAAATCTTCTTGAGGCCCACTGGTATTGTAATAGCGTTGTCCTTGATGTGCTTTTTCATATTCAGCGGCATGCTCCCAGTGTTCGCCGTAAGCATCGTATTTTTTTCTTTTTTCAGGATTGCTTAATACTTCATTTGCTTCGTTAACTTCTTTGAATTTTTTCTCCGCTTCTTTGTCATTCGGATTGATGTCGGGATGGTATTTACGGGCTAATTTTCGATAGGCCTTTTTAATATCAGCTTCAGTAGCATTTTTTTCTACTTCTAACACTTTGTAATAATCTATAAATGCCATAATAAATTGATTTTATAATTATTAATGGGTTAGTTTTTTTAAAAGAAATCACAATTAAAAGGGTTTAAATAAGTGCAACTTAGTACTATAAATTTAGTTAAAATTTAGGTGATATTGGATAGTTTGACGGTGTTTTTTTAATTGCTAATGCTGGGCTGGTTGGAATTACAAGAGGTAAAAAAAAATGCCTGAAAGGCAATTCTTCAGGCATTATCTACTTTAAATTCTTTGTAAAAGACTTATTCTTTGAACAATTCGGCCATTAATTTTTTATTACCTACAATCCAAAGCAAATCATTTTTCTCTAAAATGATATTAGATTCTGGATTTAAGATTCGATTTCCTTTGCGTTCAATGCTAACCACTAAACCATGAGTGCGTTCTCTAAGTTTTGATTGGCCAACAGTTTGACCAATGAATTCTTCATTCTTTAATTGAATTTGGCGTAAAATTATTTCGTCAGGAACTATTTTTTTAGGAATTTCTACCTCGTGTTGTTTTAAAAAGTTCGCAAATTCTTTTACTTGCGCATCTGAACCTATCACGCAAATTTCATCTCCGGGAAATATACGTTCGGTTTTATTGGGAATTTGAATCACAATTTCACCACGTTTAATATAGGCGATGTTCACACCTAATAATTCCCTCATTTTAATTTCGCGTAATGTTTTTCCAGCTAAATTGGATTCTTTTGAAATTTCAAATGTTGTCATGTGACCATCCCAGGAAGTCAAATAGGCATAATGACGGTCTATCTTTTTTTCTTCTCTATCATTAAGGTTTGTAAGGAAATGACTTTCTATTTTATGATATTGTTCGTGTAATTTTTTAGGGAAAAGCAAATAAATTACAATGGCGATAATTAAAGCAAAAAAGGCAATTACAGGGGAGAAAAAGATGTTAAGTAAAAATCCAATATAGAAAACAGCCAATGCCATTCGGAAAAAGAACAGCATTAAAATAGGTCCTCGGTATCTTTTTTCTTCAAATAACAAGTCAACTTCTTTTACAGCAACTCTTCTAAGGGAGAGCGCCCATAAGAAAGGTGAAATAATAACTATTGTAATTAAAGCCGCAATTGCATTTCCGAATTTAGAATTTTCTACTAATGGCAATACAAATTTAGACGACATCAAAATGATTGAAGTGATGATAATAGTGTGTAAAAGGATTTGTACTAAATGGGCACGAATAACCACTTGCCAGGTACTTACAGATCGAATGGCTTGAGCATTGGAGCTATAACGGGCAATTCTTTTGGTCCATTTTCGAGGCAATTCTCGTTCTAAAAACACCGAAAATGGGACAGCCATTTTAATCATAAATGGGGTAGTAAATGTGGTTACAGCCGAAACAGCAACTACTACGGGATAAAGGAAATCACTAGTTACATTCATTGTCATGCCCAGAGTGGCGATGATAAAAGAGAATTCGCCTATTTGGGATAAACTCATTCCTGTTTGAACCGATTGTTTAAGTGGTTGTCCAGAAATGATAGCACCAATTGTAGAGCTAATAGATTGTCCAAAAATGGTAACAAAAGTCAAAATAACCACTGGAATAGCATACTCGTACAAAGTATGAGGGTTGATTAGCATACCTACCGATACAAAAAATACGGCTCCAAATAAATCCTTTACAGGTTTGATTAAATGTTCGATATGTTCTGCATGTGTTGTTTCGGCTATGATAGAACCCATAATAAAGGCACCTAATGCAGGTGAAAAACCTACGTTTGATGCAAGTATTACCATCATTAAACACAAAGCCAATGATAGAATCAACAGCATTTCGTCGGTGAGTAGATGCTTTGTTTTTTTTAATAAAGTAGGAATGAAAAAAATCCCCCCCACAAACCAAGCAATTAAGAAGAAGCCTAATTTAAAAACCGACATAATTAATTCGCTTCCCGAAAATTGTTGACTAACCGCAACTGTAGATAATAATACCATCATTAAGATGGCTACAATGTCTTGTACAATAAGGGAACCAATTACAATTCCGGCAAATTGTTGGGCTTTTACTTTTAATTCATCAAATGTTTTTAAAATAATAGTGGTGGAGGAAATAGAAAGAATTACGCCTAAGAATATAGAATCCATTTGCTTCCAGCCCATCCATTTTCCGACCAGAAAACCCACTAATACCATAGTGATGATTTGAGTAATAGCTGTTATTGAGGCCGTTCCGCCTACTTTCATTAACTTTTTGAAGCTAAATTCAAGTCCTAAACTAAATAATAAAATGATAACCCCAATTTCTGCCCAAACTTCAACACTGTGTACATCTTTAACAGATGGGAAAAAATCAAAATGGTTTCCTGCTAAAAATCCAGCAATCAAATAGCCAAGAACTAGTGGTTGTTTAATTTTTTTAAACAGCAAAACAGCAATACCAGCCGTCATAAGGATTAATCCTAAGTCACTAATTAAGGGTTTTAGATGTTGGGTTGCTTCTGCAACTGTGGCAACTGTACTCATATATGATTGTTTTTTGCAATAGTGCTAAAAATACTAAAAGCAGTTTTGATGTGCAATTTTAGTGTGCAATTAACATAGATTTATAAAAAAATCCCGTCCTGAAAATTATCGGGACGGGACTTGGTATAGATTGATGTGCAATAATTAAATCCCAATAAAATTACTTGGAGTAATTTGTAATAATTCAGCTTTGATAGCATCAGAAACGTCTAATGTACCAATGAATTCATGGATTGATTTTTTAGTAATCACCTCATTTGTTCTTGTTAAACCTTTTAATGCTTCGTAAGGATTTGGATAGGCCTCACGACGTAAAATCGTTTGGATTGCTTCCGCTACTACCGCCCAGTTGTTTTCTAAATCTTCGTGGAATTTAGCTTCGTTTAATAACAATTTATTCAATCCTTTTAAAGTTGCTTCAAAAGCAATGATGGTATGTCCCATTGGCACCCCTATATTTCTTAAAACGGTACTATCAGTCAAGTCACGTTGTAATCTTGAAATAGGCAATTTAGCCGATAAGTGTTCGAAAATAGCGTTAGCAATTCCAAGGTTTCCTTCTGAATTTTCAAAATCAATAGGGTTTACTTTATGTGGCATTGCTGAAGAGCCAATTTCTCCTGCTTTGATTTTTTGCTTAAAATATTCCATTGAAACATAGGTCCAGATATCACGATCTAAGTCAATGATGATATTGTTGATACGTTTTAAAGTGTCAAAAAAGGCTGCAAAATGATCGTAGTGCTCAATTTGAGTCGTTGGGAATGAATGGTGTAAACCTAAATTTTCTTCTACGAATTTAGTTCCAAATTGCTTCCAGTCAATTTGTGGGTAAGCTACGTGGTGTGCATTGTAGTTTCCTGTTGCTCCACCAAATTTAGCAGCAAATGGAACATTGAATAACAAACGCATTTGCTCTTCAATTCGCTCTACAAAAACAGTGATTTCCTTACCTAAACGAGTAGGAGAGGCTGGTTGTCCGTGAGTACGAGCAAGCATAGGAACAGCCGCCCATTCTGTAGCCAACTCTTTTAATTTAGCAATCACCGCAATTAACGAAGGCATGTACACTTTTTCAAAAGCTTCTTTTGTAGAAAGCGGAATAGCCGTGTTGTTGATATCTTGAGAAGTTAATCCAAAGTGGATAAACTCTTTGTGTTCCGATAAACCTAATTTTTCAAAAGCATCTTTGATAAAATACTCTACCGCTTTAACGTCGTGATTAGTAACTTTCTCTGTTTCTTTAATCCAAAGGGCATCTTCAGTAGAAAAGTTTTTGTAGATATTGCGTAAACTGTCAAATAAATTTGGGTTTACATTTTTTAATTGTGGCAAAGGCACTTCGCACAGCGCAATAAAATATTCAATTTCTACCAAAACACGGTACTTGATTAGTGCTTCTTCAGAGAAAAAAGGGGCTAATGAAAGGGTTTTATTTCTATATCTTCCATCAATAGGAGAGATAGCATTCAATTCGTTTAAAGTCGTCATCGTTGTATTATGCTAATAGAGTTGTTATTTAGTCCGTGATACAAAGTTGTATTTTGGTGCTATTTTTTTGAAAGGCACAAATATAATGAGAAGTTAGAAGTTAGCCGTTAGAAGTTAGAAGTTTTTTGCCATTTAGTTGTATTTTTTCCTCTTTTTATTGGAATTGCGCTAATAATTGGTTTTTTAAAAGCGGAACACCTTCCGAGGCTACCATCGGAATTGTTTTTAGCGAATTTCTTAAGTTAGGAATTGCAATAGGATTGGGGTCTATATAAAAAATAGGGGTTTTGGCTGAAACATAATCTAGCAGTCCTGCTGCAGGATAAACCTGCAAAGAGGTTCCAATAACAGCAAAATAATCTGCCCCTTCCGTAATCGCTATGGCTTCTTCAAAAGCAGGAACAGCCTCTCCAAACCAAACAATATGGGGACGTAACTGATGATTGAAGCTGTCTACATTGCCTAAATTCAGATCGCCCTCCCAGTCTAAAATGTATTTTGGATTTTTGGTGCTTCTCACTTTTCGAAGTTCACCATGCAAATGCAGTACTTTTTTACTTCCTGCACGTTCGTGCAAATCATCTACATTTTGAGTAATGATATGTACGTCAAAATGAATTTGAAGTTGCGCTAGTTCGCGATGTCCTAAATTGGGTTTGACATCATTAAGTTGGCGTCTTCGCTGATTGTAAAAATCCAGAACCAATTCGGGATTTTTTTGCCATCCTTCTGGTGATGCCACTTCCATTACATCGTGTCCTTCCCAGAGCCCATCGCTATCTCTGAAAGTTTTAATGCCACTTTCGGCACTGATTCCTGCTCCGGTAAGTATTACTAACTTTTTCTTCATTTTATTTTAAGATTAATTTCATCAGTAAATCGGTTTGTTCATCATTGCCTAATTTAAAAAGATGTTTGTCAAATTCAATAAAACCATTCTTTTTATAAAAATTTAAGGCTCTGTGATTTTCTTCCCAAACGCCTAACCAAAGATAATTTAAGTTGTGAATTTTAGCTATTTGTAATGCCTGATTGTATAATAACTGGCCAATTTTAGCACCGTGAAATTCTTTTAAAACATAGATGCGTTCTATTTCCAGACCATTTTCGTCTTTAAGTTCAGTTTGTGCTTTAGCAAAATTTACTTTTAGATATCCAAGAGGTTCCTTGTTAAGAATGGCAAAGTAAAATTCAGAATTTGGATTTGATAATTCAGAAGTAAGTTTATTAATAGAAAATTTATCTTCTAAATATTGTTTCATGTTTTCTTCAGAATTCATTTCGGCAAAAGTTTCTAGAAATGTTTGTGTCCCTATTTTTTGTAGTTGCTCTATTTCGGTAACTGTTACTTTTTTTATTTCTATCGCATCCATGTTTTGTTGTTTTTCTACGAATTTAGTTAAAGTTTTTTGATGATAGAAGTAAGCTATTCTTTTTGATTGAAATAGAAAAAAGATAAAAAATGTATTTTTGCGCCAAAATTTAGAGCATCATGATTGATTTAGATTACCTCGCTTACCTTGAAACCATAATAACTGACCATCGTAAAGAACGCTTTCTGGAAGTTTTAGAAAACCGAACCAAGCACTTTACAGTTGCTGTTGAAGATGTGTATCAGTTGCATAATACCTCTGCAGTAATGCGTAGTTGCGAGGTTTTTGGAATCCAGGAATTGAATGTAATCGAGCAGCGTTTTGGAAAACGAATTGATACTCAAATTGCTATGGGGGCTCAAAAATGGGTAGATATCATTCGACATGATTCGGTAAAGGGTTGTATCACTTCTTTAAAAGAGAAAGGCTACCAGATTATCGCTACCACACCGCATGAACAAGATTGTACGCTGGAAAAATTTGATATCAGCAAACCAAGCGCAATCTTTTTTGGAACAGAAAAAGAAGGTCTTTCGGAGGAAGTGATGCAAAATGCGGATGGTTTTTTAAAAATTCCAATGGTAGGTTTTACTGAAAGTTTGAATATTTCAGTTTCGGCTGCGATTATTATTCAGGATTTGACTAATAGACTACGACGTTCGGATATCGATTGGAAATTGACCGAAGAGGAGATTTTACAAAAGCGTTTGGATTGGTCCCGCAATTCAATTCGAAATATCAAAGGAATTGAAGCGAGGTATTATGATGAGAATCCTAGAGAATAGTTTTGCTTAACCGCAAATTACTTTTACTGTCATAATTTGCTATAGTTTAAAATTAACCGCAAAGATTGCAAAGTTTTACGCAAAGTTAGCAAAGCTTTGTGTCCTTTGCGTTTTCACAACACAACTTACAAAAAAACTTAGCGAACTTTGCGGTAAAAATATATTTCTATTTCTTTATAAACATGATTAATCCCAACACGCTTACAATTAAAATACAAAGTGCAGCCAGAACCATCGATAAATCGCGGATATTTTTCCCGGCCCAATCCATAAAAAGGAATTTGTGGAATATGGCAAAAGAATAACCTTCAAGCATATCTGAACTTTTCACTTTGGCAGCCAGTCGTGAAGTGGCCGTTTCTATGAAATAAGTGGTTTTTTCTGGAGTGTCATACGCTAATTTTACAACAGGTAAACGCTTGTTTACAAACCCATATTCTCTGCTTTCAAAATCAGTTATTAGTTTCGATTCTACTAATTTTACGTTTTCCAATGAAGTTTCGGCTTCTTCTGGAATTTCAGGATTCATCATTTCGCAACAAGGGGCTTTTGGAGCGCCATCGGTAAAATAATAGGCCAAAAAATCGGCGAATTGGAAATCTAAATTTGGAGCAATTTTGTTCGTTGTTGCGTTAATATAAACTACTTCCGTTTTTGGAGCGTCCATTTTGTTCCATTTCGAATTGGAATCGAACTTTGGTTTTTTGAATTTGCTTTTCGTTTTTTCTTCTAATTGGCAACGGTAATAAATACTATCATTGTAAGCAATTAAACTCGCATTTTGAAAACGGTTCCAGTCGATATTCAGTTTTGTATTTGCTAGAGTAATATCCGAAGTTTTAAAAGTAGGCTCGTATACCATTTGCGAAAGCGTATACGGATCCCATTTGGTTGTGGCGTGATAAGCTCCGCTAAAAGCAAAAGTCAGCGTAAATAAGGAAATCCAAATTCCGATTTGACGGTGGTATTTTCGAATTCCTTTTTTAGGTTGCAAGCTATCGGCTTTTTTGAATTGTTTCCACAAAAAGCCATAAATTAGGATTCCACTAATGGCTGAAAATCCAATGATGGACAACAAGAAAATCATCGTAATGATACGAATGCTGTTGTTGCTAATCGCATCTATAAACGACCAGTTGTGAAAGCTATCAAAGAACCAGATGAAAAATTGTCTGGAAGTAGGATTAAAAGTAGCCAACTTACTGGAGGATGTTTCAACATAGATTTCCATCCCGTCTGGACGGTCAAAACTCAGTTTGTAAACCGGTAAATAACGGTTCACATATTTGTATTGACGGTCAAATTCGGTGATGAGTTCGCTCTTTTTTACGGCATTTTTTTGATCATCCAGAAAATAGCGGGATAAGTATTCTGCATAGATAAGGTCTCCGTTTTCAAGTTCTTTTCCATTCGAAGCATTAAAATAATGCAAATCACCAATGCTATTTTTGACTTGGTAATACGTGGTATTATTGAAAGTAACAATTCGGAAGTTTCTAAATTGTTTTATGTTGTTTTGGTTTAACACTTCCTGAAGGGATAATCCTAAATCTGTTGGTTTTACGTTTTGGATTTCCAGTTTTTCATGGGCAATTTCAGGTTTAAAAAAATGCGCCATAAATGGATGCATTAATCCCGATAAAGTCCAGAAAATAACTGGAATAATGGTGATGATCCCAATAGCGCGATGCCATTGGTACATATGCTGTTTTATTTTTTTGACTAATTTGGAGTCTTTCTTTTTGTTGTTTTTCTTGCTCATTGTTGAGGTTTTTAACCATTAAAGAATTAAGATTATTAAGCCTGAAACTTGAAAATTTCTTAACCTCTTAATGGTTTATTTTATCTTGTTCAATTATTTTTTTAGGCAAAGGCTGTATTGAATTCCGACTAAAAAAGTCCTTGGAGCTGCGGCAACATAGGTAGTTTGTGCATTGGCTGTATTTCCTCTCGATAAATTATAAGCATACAATTTATCCGTTAGATTCATTATATTTCCGTAGATTTCGATATTGTGGTATTTGTAACCAAAACGAGTATTAAAAATATCATAACCTTTGTATTTAGCCGTGTTGATTTGGTTTTGGTAATAACTTCCTACCGATTGCCATTCGATAGCAGTTCTGAAATTGGGTAACCAATTTGGGTAATAACTCACTTCGGAATTTCCACTCCATCTGGGAGCCTGAGGCATTTCATAACCTCCTAAATTTTGCAAAGCATCAGCAGAGTTGTCCGAAAGTTGGAAATCAATATAACGGTGTTTGGCTACAGTTCCGCCCATGCGGATATTCCATTGCGTATTTGGACGGAAATTGAAACCCAATTCAATTCCTTTATGGTTCGTTTTCCCTGCAGAGCGATAATCGGTGGAGCTGTCTTCCAAGCGAACACTTAGCAATTCGTTTTTGCCATCCATATAATAAAAAGCGTAGTCAAGAGTAAGTTTGTTGCTTATTAAATTCATCCATCCGCCTAATTCGTAATTTTCAAAAGTGGCTGGTTTTAAATTGTAATAAAACGCAGCAGGAACTCCTGTACTGCCACCAGTGCCCGATTTGGCTCTGAAAATAGAAGTGATATTAGGAGGCGAAAATCCCTGTGAATAGTTGCCGTAAAAACCAGCATTCTTGATTGGGTTGTAATTTACTCCCGCTTTAAAAGTGAATTTATTGTAGTTTTTATTTCCTGTCGAAAGGTCTAAGGCGTTTTCGTAATTGATCTTCATCGCATCATAACGAGCTCCTACGTTAAAAGTCAATTCTTCAATTGGGCTAAAGCTAAATTGTTTAAAAATGGCCGTATTGTAGATATTGGCTGTGTAATTGGCTAGTTTGGTTTCAGGCTGTTCCGCTACAATTTCGTACTTGTTTACCGTTTGTTGACCTGGCGTTCCTAGATTTAAAGTTGCTTTCAGATTGATTAAATACGACCAATATGTTACTGGCGAATAATCGTATAAGGCGCCACTGACCATGGTTGTGTTCCAAAAATTGAATTTTTGAGTGTGTTGCCCTATAACACCATAACTTTTAAAGTTATTCGAATTTATTTCACCCGTTGCTGTAGTTGGGTTTTTGGTAGCGCTCCATCGGATTCCATAAGAAGGATTTTGACCTAATTTATTTTCACGGTGGTAAACGGTTATATACGAATTCGCATTGGGATTCCAATCGTGCTCTAAGGTTAATCTCGTACGTAAAGCATCCGATTTTCGATAGGTAAAATCAGAAGTGCTTTTATAGCTTCTGTTGTAAAAATCGGTTTCATTGACACCACCACTCATATCCGAATAGTATTTTCCAATCATGGTGTTACTAATCAAACGGGTTTTGTCGTTGATGTTGTAATCGACTCTGATGTTTAGATTGTCTTTGTTATAATCAGAATAGGTCATCCAAGAATTCTCCTGAAGACTTGAAATTCCAGCAATGTGAAACCCAATTTTACCCAGAGTAGCTCCAGCGGCAGCCTGAATTCTTTTATAGCCCCATTGGTCGGCTTGAAGGCCAAATTTAAACGTAGGATAAAAAGAAGGTTTTTGCGAAATCAAATTGACTGTTCCGCCTACCGCTTCTGGTCCGTATAAAGAAGAAACAGGCCCTTTTACGACTTCAATACTTTCCAAATTGAATTGGTTGATTTCTAATAAGGCATTGTGATTAAAAATTCCCAAAGGACGAATTGGCAAACCGTCTTCCAAATACAAATAATAGGCATTGGTAGTCATGGGCTGGCGAATTGCCATCATGTTTTGTTCGTTGCCTAAATTTACCATTAAAACTCCTGGCGTTTTATTGATGATTTCGTAAGCCGCAACCGCTTTGGTTTCGTTGATAGTTTTAGCGGATAGTTTACTAATGGCAACAGGAGTTTCTCTGCGTTTAGTTTCTGTACGATTGGCCGTAATAAAAACGTCGTCTAATTTTTCAACATTTGTAGTATCGATTTTGCTTTTGTTTTGCGCAACAGCAAATTGGCTTATAGCAAATAAAGCCAAGAATATATTTTTCATTTTGAATGATAATAAATTATGAATAACACGTTTTCCTTGGATATAGTCCAAGAAAATGCACTTCCATAAAGGAAAGAGCAGTACTAAAATTTATATCAAATAGGAAGGAGGTCGGAAAGAAGGAAGTGTTACCGAAACGGTTTTCTTTTCCAGTGTATAGCAATTTGGTTTTGCTACCAAATTGTTTTCAATTAAGGTATATTCGGCAACGGAAGGTGTAAGTACATAAACCAAATCGACTTTGTTGTCCAGATTGTTTTGCATTTTTCGTTCGTTGTCCTCATATTTTTTCAAGCTTTTTTGCAGTTCGCATCGACCGTTACAGGTATTGTCAACCAATTTACGTTGCACACAAATGGTTTTGGCAATTTCGTCCTGATGCAATTTGAATGAGGTATAAACAAAGAAGCTACCAAATGAAGGTAGTAATAAAAGTATCGAAAGTACTATGCTGAATAAGGTCTTCAAAAAGCGTTTTTTTGTTTACGGCTGCAAAAGTACAGATAAATATTTTTTCAGGACATTTTTTTAGCAGAAAAAAAACAATAGGAATAATCGCAACCTTGTCATACTGACGAAGGAAGTGTCTCATTAATTAATTTCACAAAGTAATTTGCTCATCTTTGTCGGATTGCAAATCTGCTATCGGGACAGTGGATATCGAAAACTTTTCATGTCAACAGATGGAGTTTTTTATTTAGTTAAAAATCAGTACCAATACCAATTTTTAGGTCTATTCCACTTTGGGTATTGTTAAGACTAAAACCATCCCGATTGTATGCATAAATTTTACGATCATCGGTAGAAGATTTAAAAAGCATTGAAGTATAGCCAACTCCAACAAATGGAGTGAAATGTGAAAAATTAAATTCTGTAAATATTTTAGGTTGTAGTTGATAGGAAGTAATTTTAAAATTTCCAGCAACATTATTCCGATCTCTATTTGACTTCAATATTCCTGCATTGAATGAAATTCCAAACTTAGTTTTTTTTGAATTGAGAACTCGGTATTTTATTCCTAAATCAATTACGCCATTAGAATTGTCTGAGATGAAATTGTGGCTAGATGGATTTTGAAAGCTCGCATCAGTGCTGAATCTGTAGTTTTGAGAAATGGATTTAGTTATGAATAATAAACAAAAGGCTAAAAGAAATTTTTTCATGGCAATGTTGTATGTTTTCGAAAATTTGAGTTGTTAAATTTTAATTTGTAGAGAGTATTTAGCTTATTGTTACCGGCACAAGCGTGACGCTTGCGCTAGCTGGGCTTAGCTTAATGAGATTGCTTCGCTATCGCTCGCAATGACTTGAACCGCTTACTGTGTCATTGCGAGGAACGAAGCAATCTTATCAAGTAATTCTACAAAGTATTTACTTATCGTTATGGGCACAGAATGCAATTCTGCTAACGTTTGTGTATATCCTTGCGATCGGGTTTCCAATTTATAAATGTTGTTTTAAAATAACTTTTCCCGCAATGTTGTCATTCCGAAGAATGAGGAATCTCATCAAGTAATTCTACAAAGTTGCTCTTCGTTGTGGGCACGGATTACAAATCCACGCAATCTGGGTCATTTTTCTATTCAAATACTTTTATAAACCCAATAGAATCCCAAACAGTTTTTCCTTTAACTAAGTTCCAACACTCCACTTTCATTTTTAAAGAGTCTTTAATTTTGGATTCTTTTAAATATACTATATTATAATCCCAATAGAATCAAATTTTTGTGATTCAATAAAGCTATAAGTAACTAAATTATGATTTGTTCTTTCAGTATGAGAAATTTGGAAAGGATATTTAGTTTTACCTAATTCAAAATTTGTTTTATCATAACTGAAATAGCCGTATTTATATCCTTTTTCTATATAAATATTAATTGAGTCAGAATGAATAGTATCACAATTTATATACGAAATAAATTTTAATTTTTTTTGAAAAGCATCTCTGTATTTTGACTCCCTAATGTCTCCCCAAGTATTTTTTCTAATTTTTTCTTTTACATAGCCATGATAGCCAATAAACCAGTTTAATGATGGTAATAAAAAATAATAGCAAATACCCAAAAAAAGAATTAATTTAAAGTATTTTTAAATATATTGTCGTTTGCCATTAGTTTTTTATTTATAAGTTTTTAGAAGTAGTTTAGTTTATGTGATATAGATTAAGTTTGTTGTAATCAAATATATATAATTTATCTTAATAAGAATAAAAGTTCTTAACTAGCCCCGATAGAGCCGATATCCTCGTATCTCGTCTTTTGGACGAGAGAAGAGATAAAGGCGAAAGCGGGAGGGATGCTCATAGAAAACCTAAAAAGTACTGCTCCTAAAACAAAAAATCCCCGACTTTCATCGAGGATTTAGATATTCAAATAGAACAGAAATTACTCATTCACAATAACCCATTCTCCAGTTGCTAATAAAGCTTCTGCTTTTTTGTATTTCATAGATTCGGTTTTTCCGGTAGCGATTTGTTGTACGGTAACAGTGTCGTTGCGATTGATTTTTGGCATCTCTCTTACGATAGTTTCCGTTACCTGACGTTGCTGAGTCTCTCCAACTTCGTGGTTCATACTATCGCTATTAGGCATTTCGTCTTTAGTTAATTGTAATTTTTCTTTAGGACGAGCTACTTCTCTTGCTTCTTCAATTTCCGGAGCCGATTGCTGTGGTAAATCTCCTTTGAATAAGAATGAAATTACTTCTTTGTTGATTCCGTTCAACATGCTGTTGAATAAGTTGAAGGCTTCAAATTTATAGATAAGCAATGGATCTTTTTGCTCGTGAACGGCTAATTGAACTGATTGTTTCAATTCGTCCATTTTGCGTAAGTGTTTTTTCCAAGCTTCGTCAACAATTGCCAAAGTGATGTTTTTCTCAAAATCAGCTACTAATTGTCTTCCTTCAGTTTCGTAGGCTTTCTTTAAATCGGTTACAACGCTCAAGGTTTTTACACCATCGGTAAATGGTACTACGATACGCTCAAACTGGTTGTTTGGATCTTCGAAAATGTTTTTTACAATTGGGAATGCTTCTCTGGCACTACGTTCGCATTTTTCGTTGTAGTATTTTAAAGCTTCTTTGTATACTTTACCGGTTAACTCGATTTCGTTTAGTTTAGCAAATTCAGCCTCAGTTACTGGTGAAGTGATAGAGAAATAACGAATTAAGTCGAATTCGAATGTTTTGAAATCGCTAGCTGCTTTTGTGTTTTGAACGAATAATTCGCAGGTGTCATATAACATATTTGCGATATCCAGTTTTAAACGCTCACCAAATAAGGCATGACGACGGCGTTTGTACACTACTTCACGTTGTGCGTTCATTACATCATCATATTCTAATAAACGTTTACGAACACCAAAGTTGTTTTCTTCTACTTTTTTCTGCGCACGCTCAATAGACTTAGTCATCATAGAATGCTGAATTACTTCGCCTTCTTCTAATCCCATACGGTCCATTACTTTGGCTACTCTTTCAGAACCAAATAAACGCATCAAGTTATCCTCAAGAGAAACATAGAATTGAGAACTTCCCGGATCTCCTTGACGACCCGCACGACCACGCAACTGACGGTCAACACGACGCGAATCATGACGCTCCGTACCTACGATGGCTAAACCTCCAGCTGCTTTTACTTCTGGTGATAATTTAATATCGGTACCACGACCAGCCATGTTAGTAGCGATAGTTACTACTCCGGCTTTTCCTGCTTCCTCAACGATTTGTGCCTCTTGCTTGTGCATTTTGGCATTCAATACGTTGTGAGTGATACCTCTCATCTTAAGCATACGGCTTAATAATTCAGAGATTTCAACTGATGTTGTACCAATCAATACAGGACGACCTGCTTTAGATAATTCGGTTACATCTTCGATTACAGCGTTGAATTTTTCGCGAGTTGTTTTGTAGATGAAATCTTCTTTGTCATGTCTTGCAATTGGACGGTTTGTTGGGATTTCTACCACGTCTAATTTGTAGATTTCCCAAAGCTCACCAGCTTCAGTTACAGCAGTACCAGTCATTCCGCCCAGTTTGTTGTACATTCTGAAGTAGTTTTGCAAAGTTACCGTTGCAAAAGTTTGCGTAGCCGCCTCGATTTTTACGTTTTCTTTAGCTTCAATCGCCTGATGTAATCCGTCAGAATAACGACGTCCATCCATGATACGACCTGTTTGCTCATCGACAATCAAAATTTTGTTGTCCATGATCACATATTCAACGTCTTTTTCGAATAGGGTATAGGCTTTTAAAAGTTGCGTTAACGTGTGGATACGTTCGCTTTTTACGCTGAAATCTTGAAACAATCTTTCTTTTGCTTCCGCTTCCGCATCTTTTTCTAATTTTTGTTTCTCGATGTTGGCAATCTCTGTTCCGATATCTGGTAAAACGAAGAAATCAGCATCGGTATCTCCAGAAAGGAATTTGATTCCGTTATCGGTCAATTCTACTTGATTGTTTTTTTCTTCGATTACAAAATACAATGCTTCGTCAACCTTTGGCATTTCGCGGTTGTTGTCTTGCATGTATTGGTTTTCCGTTTTTTGAAGCAATTGTTTGATTCCTTCTTCACTTAAAAACTTAATTAAAGCTTTGTTTTTAGGTAAACTTCTGTAAGCTCTTAAAAGCATGAAACCACCATCTTTAGTGTTTCCTTCTTTGATTAATTTTTTAGCCTCAGTTAAGAATCCTGTTGCCAACTGACGTTGTAAACCAACTAATGTTTCGATTTTTGGTTTCAATTCTAGGAATTCGTGACGGTCTCCCTGAGGAACTGGTCCAGAAATAATTAATGGCGTTCTCGCATCATCAATTAATACCGAATCCACCTCATCGACAATCGCAAAGTTGTGTTTTCTTTGTACCAAGTCTGATGGCGAATGTGCCATGTTGTCTCTTAGGTAGTCAAAACCAAATTCGTTGTTGGTTCCATAAGTAATATCAGCATCATAGGCTTTCTTTCTACCTTCTGAATTCGGTTGGTGATTGTCGATACAGTCAACAGTCATTCCGTGGAATTCGAATAAAGGTGCTTTCCAAGCGCTATCACGTTTTGCTAAGTAGTCGTTCACGGTCACTAAGTGTACTCCGTTTCCAGTTAAAGCATTTAAGTATAATGGAAGGGTAGCTACTAAGGTTTTTCCTTCCCCTGTTTGCATTTCGGCAACCTTACCTTGGTGCAATACCATACCACCAATTAACTGTACGTCGTAGTGAATCATATCCCAAGTAATGTCTTTACCGGCAGCGTTCCATTTGTTTAACCAAATGGCTTTATCTCCTTCAATACGTACGTAGCTTTTTGAGCCTGAAAATTCACGGTCTCTAGCCGTAGCAGTAACGGTTATTTCTTCGTTTTCTTTAAAACGTCTTGCTGTTTCTTTTACAACGGCAAAGGCTTCAGGAAGAATTTCCATTAAGGTTTTCTCAGAAACAGCATAAGCTTCTTTTTCTAAGTTATCAATTTCAATGTAAATGTCTTCTCTTTTGTCGATATCTTCGATACCTTCAACTTCTGTTTTAAGAGTTGCAATTTTAGCATCAATAGCAGCGCGGGATTCTGTGATTTTTTCTTTGAAGAATATAGTGCGTGCTCTTAATTCATCATTTGATAAACTGATTAAGTTGTTTTCAAAAGTTTTAATTTTATTTAAGTAGGGTTGTAAAGACTTAACGTCTTTCTCGGATTTATCGCCTACAAAAATTTTGATAATGCTGTTTATGAAACTCATAATGTTTGTATTTCTATAATTGTTTTTTTCTCTTTAATTGAACAAAAAAAAAGCCTCTTTTGAGACTTTTTCTTTGTTTTTTAATATTCATCCTCGTTCCAAAGGTAATCTTCGTCTGTAGGATAGTCTGGCCAAATTTCTTCCATTGACTCATATATTTCGCCTTCATCTTCAATAGATTGTAGGTTCTCTACTACCTCTAATGGAGCTCCTGCACGTATAGCGTAATCAATAAGTTCGTCTTTGTTAGCAGGCCATGGTGCATCACTAAGATAGGATGCTAATTCTAATGTCCAATACATCTTTTGTCGATTTAGTTTTGTGCAAAAATAAATTTTTTACTGAAAAAGGCAAGTAAAAAATCATTTATTTTAAAAAAAATTAAGAACGTCTTTTTTTAGTGTTCAGTTTTCCGTTTTTAGTGTTCAGATTGGTATTGTTTACTGCATTCTGATGACTGACTACTATTTCCTTGGAATCCACTTGACTTCCTCGGCGTTTAAATCAAGCGACAACTTTCGTGCCAACACAAAAAGATAGTCAGAAAGTCGGTTTAAATAGCTGATTGTTATCTCAGGAATGCTCTCATTATGACTTAAATGAACGGTTAAACGCTCGGCACGGCGACAAATACAGCGTGCAATATGACAATGTGACACGGTAGGATGTCCGCCTGGAAGAACAAAATGAGTCATTGGAGGCAATTTGCTTTCCATTAGGTCGATTTCTTTTTCTAAAAATTCAATATCCGAATCGACAATACCTAAATTTTGCAATCGTGCGCTACCATTTTTTAAAATAGCTTTATCCTCAGGTGTGGCTAATAAAGCACCCACAGTAAATAGCCTATCTTGAATTTCGATCAATATGTCTTTGTAATGCGCATCGATATCTTGATCACGAATCAAGCCAATGTAGGAATTGAGTTCATCGACCGTTCCATAACTTTCAATGCGGATATGGTCTTTTGGCACACGAGTCCCACCAAATAAGGAAGTACTACCTTTGTCGCCTGTTTTGGTGTATATTTTCATTTTTTTATTAGCTATGTCTTTAAGTTGCTAAGTTATTATGGTATTATATGAAGTAATAATAAAGTATTTAAATTGAAATTAGTTTTAAAAATTTAATTGATTAAATTAAATCTTTAATCAGGAATTTTTATTATTAAATTTCCTGTACTGTCCAAGAAAGCACTGTCTTTCAAAATAATTTCTTCGTCTAATGGCATATTTTGTAAAATTTCAATAAAGTTCTTTGTGAATATTTTGATTTTTTCACTCGGGTTTGTAATACCTTCATCTTGCATTTCTTTTCTCATAATATAAATATCAAGATAATGTTTTACATCAAGTTTTTCATTCATTAATTTATTGATTCTTTATTTTTTTAAACATAAGATTTTATAATACTACTTACTAATCACTTCTTTTGTAACATCACTTTCAATCATTCCATCTCGTAAACGAATGACACGATGTGCATAAGCGGCAATTTCTTCTTCGTGAGTGACCAAAATAACCGTATTTCCATTAGTATGTATATCGTTAAAAAGGTTCATAATTTCGATAGAAGTTTTAGAGTCGAGATTTCCTGTTGGTTCGTCAGCAAGAATAATAGAAGGTTTGTTGACCAAGGCACGAGCCACCGCTACCCGCTGGCGTTGCCCCCCAGAAAGCTGGTTGGGCTGATGATCCATACGGTCAGCAAGATTAACTTGTTTCAATACTTCGATAGCTCTTTTGTTGCGTTCTTCTTTTGGATAACCGGCATAAATCATGGGTAAAGCTACATTGTCCAGTGCAGTAGTTCGAGGTAATAGATTAAAAGTTTGAAAAACAAATCCTATTTCTTTATTACGGATTTCGGCCAGCTCATCATCTCTCATTTTACTGACATCTTTTCCGTTTAAAATATAGGTTCCAGAAGTAGGGGTGTCCAAACAGCCCAGAAGATTCATTAACGTCGATTTTCCAGAGCCTGAAGGTCCCATTAGTGCCACATATTCTCCTTTGTTGATTTCTAAATCGATTCCTTTTAAAACGTACACAATTTCATCTCCTAGTTCAAAATTACGTTTGATATTGGCTATTTTAATTAATGGTTCACTCATTTTTCAGTTTCGATTTAGATTGTTTTTTTCGATAAACCAAAGCTAAAAAATCATTTACTAAAAAGTAGCTTCTATTGTGAAAATCTTATGATTTATAATACAAATTAATAGCGAGTTAGACACGAATGATGAAATGTTCTTTGGGTTGTTCTCTTCTGAAAAAAACCAATCCCCATTGGAACGTATCAATGGTTACTGAAACTTTTGGGTGTTTTTTGATGATTTCCCAGGCTATTTCCATTTCGGCAGACCAATGAATATCATCAAAAATCCAAACGGTTTCATTGTTAATGGTGGGTAATAATTTTTCGAAATAATCTAAAGTAGCTACTTTGGAATGATTGCCGTCGAAGTAAATTAAGTTATGAGTTATGAGTTGTGAGTTAAGAGTTTTGAAATACTCCGAAAATTCAGAAACAATGATGTTTGCATTATTGATATTGAATTTTTGCAATTGCAATTGACATTGATTTGCTGTATTTGAGCAACCTTCTAAAGTGGTAATTGAAGCATTTTTATTTCCTAAAGCAAGAGCAGAAGTAGCCAAACCTAATGAAGTGCCTAATTCCAGTATATTTTCGGGTTGGAAATAATTAGTAATTCGAAATAATAATCGAGCTCTTTTTTTTGAAATTCCAGCTGTTTTGGCAATTTGTGCAATAGCTCTGGTATTTGATTTAAAAACTTTGGAACCTGCTCCAAAATCGGTTACTTCAATGCTGTTTTTGTTTTCCAATAAAGTCTTGCGGTAATTATCTAAAAGGGGATATTCAGCTTTCTTTTTCTTATCATAAAAGCATTTGGTAATCAGACTAAAAACAAAAGGAGAGTGCACCGCATGTTCGTTTTTTGAATGCCAAAGGAATTTTAGATAGGCTTTAATTTGGAAAAACATGGATTTTAGAGTTTAATTTTTAGCTAAAAAAAGCCGCAGATTTAAAGATTTACGCCGAATGATTTCTATCTTACTTATAATAATTAAAAGCAAAGGACACAAAGAAAGATTATTCTTTTGTCTAAAAAAAGATCGCAAAGCTTTGAGAACTTTCTGAACTTTCTGAACTTTGCGAAGACATTGCGGTCTTTGCGTTTAAAAGTTAGCTGTTTTTTGTCAAAGCGAGTCTCTTTCTTAAAATCTGCGGCAAAAATAATAGATTTTATCTTGAAGTAGCTTATTTGAGTTTTTTAATACATATTTTTCTAAAATCGATTGGAAAACCTTTGTATTGCAATAAAACCCTACCTTCGGTAACGGTTGATTCACTGCCTTGATTGACTAAGATGCCGTTTAACTTTTGAGTGATAACGCCATTTTTAGAAATTACTTCTAGTTTGTTCCATTCTCCAAATGGTTTTTCAGCATCGGCAAAACGTTTAGAAACGATGCTTTTACCTGCTTCAGTTTTAGTTCCATTGATTGTAAGAGTAACTTCTTGTAGCAAAACAAAATCGCCTGTAGCGCCTTCTTTGATTTGAAATTGGATTCCTTTAGGCCATAAAACATCTGGAGTTTCAGCAGGTACCAAATACATCACACCGCTGTTTTTAGTATTCATTTTTTTTGCAAATTTAGAATCGGTGTTCCAACGGAATACAACAATCATTTCAAAATTTTTAAAGGATTGTTCGGACATCAGGTAACCCGACTTAGGCCCATAAAGTCGAATTATTTTATTTTCGACCGAAAAAAGTTCGGAAGCATTGTTTACCTTGCCTTTTTCCTCCCCAAAGGCATACCAGCCTTTTAGGTCTTTTTGATTAAAAAGCGTTACTTTTTTTTGTGCCTGATTATTTTGAGTGACCAGTAATAAATTCAACAAAAACAAGCGATAAATAAGATTCATAATGAGTACTGTTAGAGTAGCGAAAGCGTTGATTTATAAAAATTCTTGACGCAAAGGAGTAAAACTATCTACAAGTTTTACATATTCTGTTAGCGTTTGAATGCTGTGATTTAAATTGGATTCGATTTTATAGACATCTCCTTCGTTTAAAAGATATTCTTGGTCTTCAACAAATAATTTAAGTGAACCCGAAGCTACATAAGTGATTTGTTCATGTACATGTTTGTGTGGTGGGTCAGGTGTTTCCATTGGTCCATTTCGAAATTCAAAAATAGTCATCATTAAATGATCTAAATGAATCACTTTACGCATCAATGAACCATCGGATTTAAGCGCTTCAAATTCCTCAGTACTTTTAGTTACTTCCATGTTTGTTGTTTATAGGGGTTTCAAAGTACTTAAATTAAATTTTGAAATCCCATCTTAGCATTTAAAAAAAAATGCAGTTCTGATAAAATTCCTATTCTGTTTTATCTTAGGGAGAAAAACAAAACTAAAACAACCCGTTAATTTGTAAAGGCATGTTACAAAAACGGGTTGAGAGTTTGTTTTAATCTGAGTGAAACCTATTTATTTATCACGGTTTGGAATAGGAGTCAAATTGGTCAAATCGGAGATTTTTATTGGTTTTCCAGATTCTATGCTATTTCGAGCAGCAATACCTATTAATATTGACATTGCTCCATCTCTACTGCCAGCAGATCTTTCGTATGGGTCGGTCGTTTCAGGTGTTTTAAAAATTTATCATGCAAGTGTTGGTCACCACCACCAAGTCCGCCTTTTTCCGTAGGAATCGTAACTTTTTCATAATCTTTCCAAAGCTTATGAACGATGATGGTTTCAAAGTCAGCTTCTTCAATAGCCGATTGGTCCATTTCTTTGTCGTGCATTTCGGCTTGATCTACCTTTCTTTTCTTATCATAAGGAATATCTAAAGAAGCTTCAATTCGACCTTCGGTACCATTAAATGCTAATCTCCAGCCTTCAAAAGGGGAATACGTAGTGAGGGAGTAGTTTACCATAGCATTATTAGCATATTTTATTTGAGCCGACATTTTATCATAAATATCAATTTCTTTTCTAAAAACGCAATTGTCCCTCACATAGCCATCGTATTTTTCATTTGCGACATACAAATCCATGAGGTGTTTATCTTTAGTAATATCATAAAAATAGTTGCAAGTGTTTTTGTGTTCACATTTGCGGCAGTTTTCTCCTCTAAATGAATTGTTTTTCCCATAATGTTCTAGATCACCCATAGCAAAAACTTCAACGGGGTCTGAATCCAGCCACCAGTTCAATAAGTCAAAAGATGTGTTGCTTTATGAACCCAAAGTGTTCCGCCGCTATTTTTTAGACCGTGCCATGCTCTCTAAAAGTACCGGTAAAAGTATTGCTGAAGTCAAGGAAATGGACGTTTCCTATAGTCAATTATCAAAAGCCTTACAAATGGCAGCTGACAAAGGTGGAATTTATGAAAATGCGTTAAAAAATGCCATGAATACACAGCAGGGAAAGTGGAGTAATCTACAAGAAAGCGTTACAAATCAATTGACAAAAATAGGAGAAGCTTTTTCTCCTGTTACTATTGGAATAATGGATATGGGAGTGCAGTTGTCAGGTGTATTAGTTCATGTTGAAAGCTTTGCAAAATGGATAACATCAGGTTCAACTAGTGCAGGAATATTTATATCTTTAATTGGAGGTTTAACTGCTGCTTATGTAACTTATCAGGGTGTTATTGGCGCAGTTGCTTTAAAAACATGGTTGTTAACTTCTTCAACTTGGCAATTAAATGCAGCTCTTATAGCCAATCCTATTGGAATTACGGTAATGGCAATTGCTGCATTAGTAGCAGGAATAGCCATTGCTTACAACAAGTTTGAAAAGTTTAGAGCAATAGTTGACGGTGTTTGGGGTGTATTAAAGCAATTAGGAAGCAATATCTTAGATATGTTTTACAAACTACCAAATATGATTATTGAAGCTTTTACTCAAATCCCAAAGGCTATTCTGGAAGTTTTTTCAGGAGTTGGAAACTTATTTAGTGCTATTTTTAGTGGTAATTTTAAAGCAATACCTGGAATACTAGCCAGTATTGGTGGAAATATTCTTAAAACGAATCCTATAACTGGATTTGCCTCTAATGCCTTAGAACAAGTATCAAAAGGCACTGGAAATGCTTTTAATAACGCTTTTAATAAGTCTATTAATCTCAGTGCTGTAGAACGTCACAAAGAAATAAAAGAGAGGAACACACAACGAGAAAAAGACAGAGCAGCTGATAAAGCTAAAGTTTCAGTGATGGCTGCTAACAGTTCTTTAATGGCATCTAATACCGATTCTGGTAAAAAAGCGGGCGATACCGTTACAGGTGCGGGTCCGAAAGTAGTGAACATTCATTTAGGGAAATTCTTTGACAGTATCCAGTTTACTACTATGGACGGTAAAGAGTCCGCTCAAGAGCTTGAAAATGTGGTAATGGAATGTTTGGCAAGAGTATTGTATAACGGAGCAAAAACAGTTTAATTAGTAGAAAATAATTATTTTTGCACTAAATGATAACAACCAGTAAGTGATCTAAACAATCAGGACTGCTGATCTTGCAACATTTATATAAAGCGAACTTTTTTAGGTTCGCTTTATTTTTTAAAAAACACACTTAAACATATTATAAGCTATCTAATAAACTTAATTTACATTTAGAGGTTAACCTTTAGAACATTAATTGAATCTGTTGAAAAAAGACATACATCTTTTTTTTATAAATTATTTCAAAAATAACTATAATTGTTTCATACAGTAAAAAAGAACTTTTACACCAAACTAAAAAGTAAATTCAAAAAAACGATTATAATTTCCATTTTTCATAATTTTAGTTTTTTAATTATACTTTTTCTTACAATAGGATTAATTAATGCTTATTCTTTACGACCAATTGAGTTCCAATGGTAACTCTATATTAGAAAATTCGATATGGATTACTCTTCTTTTCGTGTTATTTGTTGTTCTGCCGGAACTATGTAAAAGTAAAGGTTTCATAAGCATTATACCTCCTTTATTTACAGAACAAGATATTTCTGTTTCCACTTCCTAATTCATTGTTTCAGGTCTGTAAATTTTCTTCAAATGTGATTTTGGAATAACTCGTAAAGCACCATTGTGTTTGTCAGTATCATCGAGGTGGATTCTTAATGTTGTAATATTTTCTAAAATATCTGTTGGAGGCTGAACAGCAAATTGATTTTGCTTTATAGTCCATGGACCAAAGTTGTCTATTTCAATTTTTTTATCAACTGAAATAGTTAAATCCTGATGATAAGATACAAACCAATTAGAAGTTTCTGGTTTATCGAAATAGATACTTTTAACTACAAAATAGTTATTTCCAATAATCTCTTTTATGATAGATTTTAATTTGTCATTGAAGATAAGCTTAACAGTATGTGGAAGTTCTTTTAAAAATTGTCTGATTGCAAATAAATCTGTAGACTTTCTAAAAGTAGAATTAGAAGAATCTGAATTATTAATTATAGCAAGAATATTATTTATTTCTTCGTCCGTATAAATAGGATCAAGAATGGTTAATCCGTTATCTAAAAGATCTTGTTTGTTTTTAGTAAAATCGGTCATTTTTTCGAATGCTATTTTATGTGTTTTATTAGTGAACAATAACTTTGTAATCTATTTTTATTTATGCCATTTAATCCCTTTTATAAAAAATATAATCAGTAATGATGGCTTCTATACCATTTGCTTTTAAATCACTGGCAATTTGTGCTCGATGATAAGTCGAGTGGTTAATAACGTGAAAAAGAATATCCTGAACAGAATTTGAAAATTCACTTCCTTTAGAGTTTTTATAATTGATTTTTTGGCTTAAATCAATCGTTTCTATAATTTGTAGACTTTGGTTGTAATTGGATTCATTAAGTTCTTTCAAATCGATTATAGAACGTTTTTCCCAAACTTCCACAGTGCTTTTTTGATTCAGAATTCGGTTGTTCCAGATTTCTTGAGCATTAATTAAATGGTTTAACAATTGGATCGATTTTTCAGGGATAGTACGTTCAATGTCTTCAAATAACTGAATAAGTTTTTGATTGCATTGCCAATTATATTCGAAAGTGTCTTTAAAAAATAGCTTGATTTCCATTGGATGATTAAATTCTAAATTTAAGTTAAAGATTTTAAAAATCGGACAATTTAAAGTAAACAATCGTGATGTATGACATAAATTACGGTTCCATTTTAAAAACTTAACTTTGCAACTCTTTAAAAATACTCTCTATAGTTTGAGAGGATTTATAATTAATTTTTTACCATCACATGCAACAATATTTTAAACTATTTGATTTTTCACAAAAAGTAAATTATAAAACCGAAGTTTTAGCTGGATTAACCGTAGCGATGACAATGATACCGGAATCACTTTCCTTTGCTATTTTGGCTGGATTTCCTCCTCTGGTAGGTTTGTATGCTGCTTTTATAATGGGATTAGTAACAGCTATTTTTGGTGGTAGACCCGGTTTAGTTTCGGGTGGAGCAGGAGCAACGGTTATTGTTTTAATCGCTTTAATGAAATCGCATGGATTGGATTATGTGTTTGCTGCGGTAGCATTGGCAGGCGTAATCCAAATTTTGATTGGAGTTTTTAAATGGGGAAAGTTTATTCGCTTAGTACCTCAACCTGTCATGTACGGATTTGTGAATGGTTTAGCTGTTGTGATATTTATGTCGCAATTGGAACAATTTAAAACAATGGTTAATGGACAAAGTGTTTGGTTATCAGGTAGTCCGTTGTTTGTTATGTTGGGTTTGGTTGCTTTGACAATCGGAATTGTTATAGGTTTTCCAAAAATAACCAAAGCGATTCCAGCTTCATTAGTGGCTATTATGGTGGTTTTTGCCTTAGTTTTTGGTTTTGGAATTCAAACTAAAACGGTGGCTGATATTGCTTCGGTGAGTGGTGGATTTCCTCCTTTTCATATTCCTTCTATTCCTTTGAATTTAGAAACATTCCAATTGATACTGCCTTATGGTTTGATTATGGCTTGTGTGGGATTGACAGAAGGTTTACTAACCTTAAATTTAGTTGATGAAATTACAGCAACCAAAGGAAACGGAAACCGAGAATGTATAGCTCAGGGAAGTGCGAATATTTTAAACGGATTTTTCTTTGGAATGGGTGGATGTCCAATGATAGCACAAACTTTAGTGAACTTATCTGCTGGTTCTAGAGCTCGTTTGTCTGGAATTGTGGCTGCATTAACTATTCTTTGTATTGTTTTGTTTGGTGCTCCAGTAATAGAAAAATTGCCTATGGCTGCCCTAGTAGGTGTTATGATTATGGTCTCTATAGGAACTTTTGAATGGAGTAGTTTTCGAATCATCAACAAGATGCCTAAACAGGATATTTTTGTGGGTATAGTGGTGGCTTTGATTACGATTTTCTTGCATAATTTGGCTTTAGCGGTTTTGATTGGGGTGATTATTTCAGCTTTGGTTTTTGCCTGGGAAAGTGCTAAACGCATTCGTGCTAAAAAATATTTGGATGAAAAAGGAGTGAAGCATTACGAAATATACGGTCCTTTGTTTTTTGCTTCAACGACTGCTTTTGCTGAAAAATTTGATGTGCTGAATGATCCTCATGAAGTGATTATTGATTTCAGAGAAAGTAAAATAGCCGATATGAGTGCCATTGATACGGTACATAAAATTACGGAGCGTTATGCTAAAGTTGGGAAAACGGTGCATTTACATCATCTAAGTGAAGATTGCTGTCAATTGTTGCAAAATGCCACGGGAATTATTGAAGTGAATATTATAGAAGATCCAACATATAGAGTAGTATCTAATTGAAAATGGACTTAGTTTTATACCACAAATTACACCGATTTTCATAAATTAATAAGTTGAAATTCATCTAATTTGTAGTTTTATTCGAAAGTAATACCGCTAGGACTCATTGCTTTAAGTGCTTTTAGACCAATATTTATTCTAGGAGGTGAGTTGGACGGGCTAAAAATATATTCCTACTCATTTTTATAAAATTAAGAAACCAATTAGTTATACGTTTATAGGTAATTAATGGTTTGCGATTTTTTTTGTTTAACTGTAAGTTTTTTTAATAGTAAACAACTAATAGCTAAAAATAGATAATTATAAAAAAAGTTGTTATGTTCGTTTTACTTTTTGTAGTATTCAGTTGTGCAAAAGAGTCTTCACCCGAAGGGAGATCAAAAATTAGAGACAACCATCTTCAAGAACAGCTCGATAGTTTAAAATCTCAAAATGAAGCCCTTCGAAAAGAAATTGATTGGATCAAGAATGAATTAAGTGTAATGAATCTATGAAAACTCAATTGAATTTTGCTGATGTTAGATTGTTTCTTTATCAATTAGTTTAGAATGAATAAACTTGAAAAAGATTTTTTAGGGTTAATATCACAATACAATGCGATGATTCATAAAGTTGTCTATTTGTATCGTGATACCCCTGAAGATCGTGAAGATTTGTTTCAAGAAATAGTATTCCAACTCTGGAAATCCTATCCTAATTTTAAAGCGGAGTCCAAAATAAGTACTTGGATGTACCGTATCGCTTTGAATACTGCAATAGCCTCTTTTAGAAAACAAAAATCTCCAATTAAGTTCTTGTCTCAATTACCTGACTTGGCTGAGGAGCAAGTAAGTGAAGAGCTTTTAGTTAGACAAGAACGATTATTTAGTGTGTTAAAAGTATTAGATGATGGTGAAAAAGCCTTGATAACGCTCTATTTTGAAGATTTAAGTTATCAGCAAATTTCAGAAGTAATAGGGATAAGTGAGAATTATGTAGGTGTTAAAATCAATCGGATAAAGGCCAAAATTAAAAATCTATTAAATAGAAAATTATGAATATAGATGATTTAAAATCGGAATGGAATGCAGTAGATACAATTTCAAAAAGTGAAAAAGCTTTGCTGAATATGTTACAGGAAAACCAACATCCTGTTTTAAAATCCATTAGAAGACAAATTCAGATTGAGGTTACAGCTTGGTCGCTTTTTTTATTAGTGTATTATTCGATGTTTGATGGAGATAAAAAGCCATTTTGGGTAAATGCTGTTCTAGTAGTAACACTTATGCTTCCTATTTTGCATAGCGTATACGGTTATTTTTATAATAAGTATTTGACTGATGGATCAGATGTTAAGAGGGCATTAGAACAATTATATGTTAGATTAAAGAAATACGCTTTAATCTCTATTTTTATTCGTTTAGGTTTTGCTGGAGGTTTAATGTGTTTTTTTACTTATAATGTCAATTTCAACGGTAGCAAGTATTGTTTTTTAATGCTTATAATTACTGTTTTAGTTCTGCAAATTGCTTTTTTATGTGCTATTTGGAGGAAGCGTTTTAAGCATTTTAAATTTATAATTTCAACTTTTTATGAAAGTGAATAAGACAAATCTTAAGTTTCTCTTAAAAAGCTAAAAAAAAATCACTAAAAGTGGGTATTGTCATAAAAAGCTAATTCTTATAATTTTACCATCGTAAATAAGAACTGAAATATTAATTGTTAAAACACATCAATATGACAAATTCAGAAAAAATAAGAAAAGTTAACGAATTACTTATTGAAGTAATAAAAGATGAAGAGAATCAACTAGAAAGTTCTTTTTCTGGTTTAAAAGATGTAGTTTTGAGTATCCTAGCTGATTATTGGCAAACAGAAAGAGAGCCAGCAATCTTCATGGATAATGTGATGTTAGAAATAGACTAGTATAAAGGATATGGGATTTGTCATTTTAGGGTTTGATAAATTTTTGTTAGGAAGCCACTTTAAATTTTTAGAGTGGCTTTTCTTATTCTATGAATATAGAACCTATAAGATAGCATTTAGCGTATCCACTTATACGAACTCTATTCGCAACTAATTCACATTCTAAATATCCTTTTCGGTTTGATAGTTGTATAGCTGTTAATTTGTTTTTGTTTAATTCTTTAGCCCAATACGGAATTAAAGTAGTATGAGCTGAACCCGTAACAGGATCTTCATTGATTCCAGATTGTGGTCCAAAAAAACGAGAAACAAAATCAACTTTGGTAGCTTTTGCGGTAACAATTACTCCTCGAGCATTGAGTTTTGAAATTTTATCAAAGTTTGGATTTAGATTCAGTATCTCTTCTTCATCGTCAAAAACCAGCATATAGTCAGTCTTTCCTTTAAATACAAGCGAAGGTTTGATATTGAACGACTCAATAATTGAATCGGTCAAATCAGTTTCTTCCACTATGTCTATTGGAAAATTCAATGAAAGTAAATTACCTTCTCGGGTTACAATTAATTCTCCACTTCTAGGAGAGAAAAATGAAATAATAGTACCATTATGGTTTTCGTAGTTGAATAACACAAAAGCCGCTGCTAATGTGGCATGCCCACATAAATCGACTTCAACAGTTGGAGTAAACCATCTAATTTCATAATGATTGTCTTTTTTTACATAAAAAGCGGTTTCGGCCAAATTGTTCTCGGCAGCGATTTTTTGCATGATACTGTCAGGTAGCCATTCGGTTAAAGGGCATATTGCAGCTGGATTTCCTGAAAAAACTTCTTGGGTAAAAGCATCAATTTGATAGATTTTCATAGCTGAATTGTTGTTTTTGATTAGTCCTAAGGGGGGCAAATGTTTTGATTTATAAAAAATCCTCTTTTTAAATTGGATTAAAAAAAAGGATTTAAAAAGAATCTTATTTTATTATTTTATAAAACAGCTTTTATTTTTTCGATAATATTTTCATATTCCTCATCTGTAAGGGTTACTCTGTTAGGAAACATTTCAAAAACACTTCCAAATCCATATCCATCGGCATATTTAGGGACAATATGAAAATGTAAATGTGATAATTTATCCGAAAAGGAGCCGTAATTTATTTTATCAGGATTGAACACTTTAGCAATGGCTTTCGAGGTAGTAGCTACATCTTCCATAAGCGCATTACGTTGTTCGTCAGTAAGTTCATGAAATTCAACTCCATGATCTTTGTATACAACATTTAATCGTCCAGTATAAGATTGCTCTTTAAAAATAAATAATTCTGATACTTTTAAATCAGTAATTTTAATCATTAAATTATCTAACGCTTCGTTTTTTTGACAGTACGAACATTCTGAAACAGGTGTTGGTATAATTAGGGTTAATTTTATTAATTTGTGTTAGTCTATAAACAAATCTAACGATAGTATTTTATTTATCCAAATAGCCTTTTTCTTTTAAGCGAGCCAATACTTTTTCATCAATTTCTCTACCCCAATTTTGACCAGCTTTCATTGATTCTTGCATGACTAAAGGCATTGTGTTAATCATTTTTTTACCAATTGGGGAGTTGTAGAAAGTAATTAATTGATCGATATCAGTTTCAGTGTAATATTTATCATAAACGGGTAAAATTAAATTCTCGATATCATTAGCATTGATTTCTTTTCTAAAATTATCCCAAAATTCTTGTTTAACAGTGGAATAGGAATTTTTAAAACTACTCATCATTTGATCCATAACTTACATGCCTAATTTTCCTGAGCCAGTTAATTCTAAAAGATGTTTAATCTTTTCTCTTTTTGAGTTATCTTGAGCATTCGCCAAAAAGGATATTAATACGAAGCTAGCCATTAAAAGTGTTTTTTTCATGTTTGTTGAAGTTAATTATTTAGAAAAGTAAATGTAGGATTATTTTTGTATTAAAATAAATTTGATGTAAAAAAAAGCGTTCCCTTTCGAGAACGCTTTTCATATTGTAGAACTAAAATTAGTTGTTTTCAATCCATTTTCTGGCATTTACAAATGCTTCATGCCATGGAGAAACCTCGTCTTTTTGACCTCTTTCTGGGTAGTGTGCCCAGTTCCAAGGATAGTAAGAACGCTCAATGTGTGGCATCATCACTAAGTGACGACCTGTTTTATCACACATCATAGCCGTGTTGAAATCAGAACCATTAGGGTTAGCTGGATAGCTGTTGTAACCGTATTTACCAACAATTTGATATTTTTCTTCTGAGTAAGGTAAGTTGAATTTACCTTCTCCGTGTGATACCCAAACTCCTAAAGTAGATCCTGCTAATGAAGATAACATTACAGAGTTATTCTCTTGGATAGTAACTGATGTAAAACCGCTTTCGTGTTTGTGAGAGTTGTTATGTTGCATTTTTCCGTGTACTTCGTGTTCCGGATTAATTAATTCTAATTCCATGAACAATTGACATCCATTGCAGATTCCAACAGAAAGTGTGTCTTCGCGTTTAAAGAAGTTCTCTAAAGCCGTTTTCGCTTTTTCGTTGTATAAGAAAGCTCCAGCCCAACCTTTGGCAGAACCTAAAACATCCGAGTTAGAGAAACCTCCAACAGCTCCGATGAATTGAATATCTTCTAAAGTTTCACGACCCGAAATCAAATCGGTCATGTGAACGTCTTTTACATCAAAACCAGCCATATACATAGCATTAGCTACTTCACGCTCAGAGTTCGATCCTTTTTCACGGATAATCGCTGCTTTTGGTCTTGGACCTGCAGGAATCTCTGCTTTTTTACCTGTAAAATGAGCAGGAAAAGTAAAGTTTAAAGCTTGGTTCTTATAGTTGTCGTAACGCTCTTTAGCTGTTCCGTTTTTAGATTGTTTTTGATCTAATAAATACGATGTTTTGTACCAAATATCTCTGTATTTAGCAATGTCTAATTGGCAAGGGCCAAAGTTTAAAGTAGCCTCGTTTGTTACTGTTCCTAATTTGTAGAAAGAAACTCCGCTAGCATTTAATTTACTTTCTAAAGCAGCGTCGTCTTTCGCCTGGAAAACAATACCGATGTTTTCTGCAAATAAGTATTTGATAATGTCTTTTTCTTCAAAAACAGAGAAGTCAATTTTTGCTCCTAAGTTTACATCAGCAAAACACATTTCTAATAAAGTAGTGATTAAACCACCACTTCCAATATCGTGTCCAGCCACAATTTGACGGTCATTAATTAATTCCTGAACCGTGTTGAATGCTTTTTTGAAGAATGCAGCGTCCTTAATCGTTGGAACTTCATTTCCAATTTTGTTCAATGTTTGAGCAAAAGAAGAACCTCCTAATTTAAAGTCGTCCTGAGAAAGGTTGATATAGTAAATAGAACCTGCATTTTTTTGTAAAACCGGCTCAACTACTTTTGTGATGTTAGTACAGTTACCAGCAGCCGAAATAATTACAGTTCCTGGAGCAATTACTTCGTCATTTGGATATTTTTGTTTCATCGAAAGCGAATCCTTTCCAGTTGGGATATTGATTCCTAATTCGATTGCAAAGTCAGAACAAGCTTGAACCGCTTCGTATAAACGAGCATCTTCACCTTCATTTTTACAAGCCCACATCCAGTTAGCCGATAATGAAACACCTTTGATACCGTCTTTAATTGGAGCCCAGATAATGTTTGATAAAGACTCGGCAATAGCAGTACGGCTTCCAGCAGCAGGATCTACTAAGGCAGCGATAGGAGAGTGACCAATAGAAGTGGCGATACCTTCTTTTCCATTATAATCCAAAGCCATAACCCCAACGTTGTTTAATGGTAATTGTAATGGTCCGGCACATTGTTGTTTTGCCACTCTTCCGCTTACACAACGGTCCACTTTGTTAGTTAACCAGTCTTTACAAGCTACTGCTTCTAATTGCAATACTTCTTCTAAATATTTAGCAATATTGTTTTTATCGTAAGCTAATTCAGCGTAGCTATAGGCTACTGAATTATCAGTGATTACGGTTTTAGGAGAACTTCCAAAGAAATCTTCCAAAGCATAATCCATCGGTTTTTCACCCGTAGTTTTTGATTCAAAAGTAAAACGGTGGTCACCGGTTACATCACCTACCTGATACATTGGAGCACGCTCTCTTTCGGCAATTCTTTGTAAAGTATCGATATCTTTTTGAGCGATAACTAATCCCATTCTTTCCTGAGATTCGTTACCAATAATTTCTTTAGCAGAAAGAGTAGGGTCACCTACAGGTAATTTGTCTAAGTCGATTAAACCTCCTGTTTCTTCCACTAATTCCGAAAGACAGTTTAAGTGTCCACCAGCACCGTGATCGTGAATAGAAACGATTGGGTTGCTATCGCTTTCTACTAATCCACGAATGGCATTAGCAGCACGTTTTTGCATTTCAGGGTTAGAACGTTGGATGGCATTTAATTCAATTCCCGAACCAAAAGCTCCAGTATCTGCAGAAGAAACCGCAGCTCCACCCATTCCAATTCTATAGTTTTCTCCACCAAGGATAACAATTTTATCACCTTCTTGTGGTTTGTGTTTGATAGCTTGGTCTAATTTTCCGTAACCAATACCACCAGCTTGCATGATTACTTTATCGTAACCTACTTTTCTATTATTTTCTTCATGTTCGAAAGTTAAAACAGAACCCGTAATAAGCGGTTGCCCAAATTTATTTCCAAAATCAGAAGCTCCGTTTGAAGCTTTAATTAAGATATCCATTGGTGTTTGGTATAGCCATTGCCTTTCGTCCATGGCCTTTTCCCAAGGTCTTTCTTGTTCCAGGCGAGAGTAAGAAGTCATATAAACCGCAGTTCCGGCTAATGGAAGAGAACCTTGTCCTCCAGCTAAACGGTCACGAATTTCTCCTCCTGAACCTGTTGCAGCACCATTGAAAGGTTCTACAGTTGTAGGGAAGTTGTGTGTTTCTGCTTTTAACGAAATTACTGAATCAAATTCTTTTGTTTCGTAAAAATCAGGTTTGTCAGCGCTTTTAGGAGCAAACTGAGTTACTTTTGGTCCTTTTAAAAAGGCTACGTTATCTTTGTAAGCCGAAACGATATCGTTAGGGTTTTCCTGAGATGTTTTCTTGATTAATTTAAAAAGAGAAGTTTCTTTTTCTTCACCGTCAATGATAAAAGTTCCATTGAAAATTTTGTGACGACAGTGCTCCGAGTTGGCCTGAGAGAAAGCAAAAATTTCAGAATCCGTTAATTTTCTTCCTAATTTGGTAGCCAAATTATTCAGGTATTCTACTTCTTCTTCGCTTAAAGCTAAACCTTCCTGTTTGTTGTAAGTATCAATATCATCAATTTCCAAGATAGGTTCCGGTTGAATATTGATAGTAAAAATATCCTGATTTAATTCAGTGTATTTTTGCGAAAGCATTGGGTCAAAATCATTGAAATCTTCAGAAGCTCTGAAAAATTCTTCAATACGAATGATTCCTGAAATACCCATATTTTGAGTGATTTCTACTGCATTGGTACTCCAAGGCGTAATCATTGTTGCACGTGGACCAACAAAAAAATCCGTCAATACGGATTTCTCTATTTTAGTTGCATTGGCAAAAAGCCAGTTTAGTTTAGAAATATCTTGAGCCGAAATTTCGCCTTGAGTTTGTACAGCAAAAATTGCGTTGCTTTGGTTTTCAAAGAAATGAATCATCGTAAAAGTATAAGTTTGTTAAATTAACGCTGCAAATTTAGGTTAAAAAAACAGTACGAACAAGTGTAAAAAAGACTTTTTATGGTAGTTGAAATTAGTGTTCAGATTGTAGATTTCAGAAAGCAGATGTGGGTATTTATAAAGTTTTTAGAGATTTAAATACAAGGTGTTAACAGCTTAATGGCTATTTAGGAAAGGTTGTATTTTGATAAGCGCCTAAGTCAGGAGGTGAAGTTCTGGTTTTTCCATTAATATCGAAAGGAATTAAATAAATCGGATTCCCTTTTGCGAAAGCGGAAGAAGTATTGTCAATATTTAGCTTGTTTTTTACAATGTCAAAAAAGTGAGGATTTTGATTGATTATGTTGTTTAGGTAATGGTTTGTGTCTCCGAAATTAAATAGAGGATTGGAGCTATTGGCTTCCTGTTTTAATAAGCAATTGTTGAATTGGTATTCAAATTGAACTGTATTATTTTTGTCAAAAATCAATGAATTAGTGTACGCTCCGTAAATAATGCAATTATTAAAAGTTGCCTGAGTTAGATTTGAAATTTCTGGATTGTTGGAGCTTTTACGATTACTTAGCGTTAGGGTCGATTGTTGTGGACTATTCCAATAGTTGTTAAATGTACAATGCGTAAACTGATAGTTTCCGCCATAAATACAGGCTAAGGTAGCTTTGCCAGCGGTATTAATTACGATATTTTCGCCTGTGATTTTAGCGTTTTCAGCTAAGATTCCATAATGAGAAGAATTGTAAATCTGGCTGTTTTTTATAGAAACCGTGTTGTTGTCTTGATTGTCAATTCGCAAACCTATTGTTGCATTCTTAATGGTAAGATGGTTGATAGTATGGTTTGTACTTCCACTTCGAAGCCAGATGGTTGACCATTGTCCGGGAATACTAGCATACATAGCTTCCAGACGGTTGCCTTCAAAGATAATTTCGTTTTCCAGTTTTGTTGAGGTCGAAACAGTCCCGTTGCATTGTAAACTTGCTGATTGTGGTACAATTAAGCCTGAGTTAGCATGGAAATAAACTCTAACGCCTGCATCAAAAATAACAGTTTTACCTTCTGGTACGCAAGCATATCCATAAATCACATAGGGTTTTTGATTGGTAAAATGCAGTTCGTTTCCATTGATAGCGTCATTTTCGTCCAAATAGAATCCGCTTAATTCTTTTTCATCAAATGTTACTGTTTCGGTAGCATTATCATTGAAGCGTTTTGGATAGAGAAAAACAGCATCTTTTACTAGTGTGAGTAATTTGACTTTTTGCAAATTACTACCACTGTCAAACTCAATTTCATCAGCATACAAAAAATCTACAGGATTAGAATCCGAAATAGTTGGTGTGGTTTCTATAAAAATATAGAGACTGTCCCTAGCTAAAAGAGTAACATTGTTAAAGATTTTGTTGTTTTCGCCTTGCATGCCATCAACGGTCATGCGGTATTTAGAATTCAGTCCTTTACCAAGTTTGATAGAGGGTATGTTAATATCATTTTTGCTTTTATTGTACACTTTTAGCATGTAAGTACTGGAGCTTATTGTAGAAAAAACAGTATCTAAAAAAACAGTATCTCTGGAAAAAACTAATTTACCATTGCTGGGTATAGTAGAAAAATCAGTACGACAAGCACTGATAAGTAGGGTTATTCCAAGTATAAATAATAGCGAAATGGGACGCATTGTTTTGTTTTTTTGTAAAAATAGAAAAAAACGTATTGTCTTAGCGTTAATTTTTAAAATGGATGACACAATAAGCTTTGGATTTAGCACAAAGTATCTTTTCTTTTCTTTATTTTTACAATCGATTAAAATAAAACACATGACATTCGATAAAGAAAAGATATTGGAATACTGTAATCGTATTTCTAAAAATACCTTAATGGAAACCTTAAATATTGAGTATGTGGATGCTGGAGAAGGTTTTTTGACAGCAACAATGCCTGTTAATTCCAGTGTTCATCAACCTATGGGTTTGTTGCACGGAGGGGCTACGGTAGCTTTAGCCGAAAGTGTGGGTAGTGCGGCTTCTTTTATATTTGTTAATCCAGAAGTAAGCGAGGTACGCGGAATTGAAATTTCGGCCAATCATTTAAAATCGAAAAGAGAGGGAGTGGTTACGGCTACTGCCAAAATTATTCATCAAGGTGCGAGCATCCATTTGTGGGAGATTCGAATTGTTGATGAAAGAAATAATTTGATTTCGCTTTGTAAATTGACCAATATGGTTTTACCTAAAAGAAGGAAAATTAATTAAAGTAAAATTCGGTTACGTAGATTTTTAATACAATCTTTAATACACAACTGTATGATTGATTTCTTTATAAAAATAAAGCAGCAACAAGCGCAAAATTTACCTTTTGTTGTTTATAGAAAGCCTTACAAAGCAGAGTTAAGAGGTTTTTTTCAAAAAAATGATCATTTGTATTTTGCCGAAACTTTGGATGAAACTGGATTTGTTTTTGCTCCTTTTGACGGCAATCAAATGATTTTGATGCCCAAAAATCAATCGGTTATATGGGAAGCAGATGTTAGTTCATTAACAGAACAACAAGCTGTTAAAATAGAATCTTCAGAAAATCAGAAAGAAAAAGAACGCTTTGAGTCACTTATCCAAAAGGCTGTTGAAGCTATTAAAAGAGGTGATTTGAAAAAGGTAGTATTGTCTAGAAAAGAAATTTTAGAGGTTCCTAATTTTGATTTAGTGGCTGCTTTTACCCAATTGATTCAAAATTTTCCAACTGTTTTTTGTTATTGCTGGTATCATCCTAAAATTGGTTTGTGGATGGGAGCAACTCCAGAACGCTTGCTTAAAGCAAGTAGAAAAAAGTTTTATACGATGGCATTAGCAGGAACACAAAATTTTGAAGGCAGGACTGATGTGATTTGGGAATCAAAAGAAATTGAAGAGCAACAATTTGTAACTGATTTTATTTTAGAAAATTTAAAAGGTTTGACCTCTGAAGTTGCTATTTCAAGTCCGTATACCGTTCAAGCAGGTAATGTATTGCATATTAAAACAGATATCGAGGGAGTAATCAATAAATCATCACATTTAAGTCAGGTGGTTTCTGTATTGCATCCTACACCAGCGGTTTGCGGTTTGCCTAAACAGGAGGCTAAAGATTATATTTTAGCAAATGAAGCTTATGATAGAGAATATTACACCGGCTTTTTAGGAGAATTGAATAAAAAAGATTTTACAGAGAAAAAGCAAAAATCGGATTTGTATGTTAATTTGCGTTGTATGCAAATAAAAGAAAAGCAAGCGCATTTGTATATGGGCTGCGGTATTACAAGAGAAAGTATAGCAGAGAAGGAGTGGAATGAAAGTGTGAACAAATCCTTTACGATGAAAAGTGTGCTTTGAAGTTAGGAGTTAGAAGTTAGAGGTTAGAAGTTAGTTGTTTCCATCATTTAAAATTTAGAAACCATACGAAAATTATCCTCTTTGGGGTAAAAAATAGATTTAGAATACAGAAAAAAGAAATAATGAAATTAGATATACTGGCGTTTGGAGCACATCCTGATGATGTAGAGTTAGGTTGTGCAGGAACCATTTTAAAAGAAGTTTCCCTAGGAAAAAAAGTAGGGATTATAGATTTAACAAGGGGGGAATTAGGTACTCGTGGATCAGCGGCTATAAGAGATGAAGAAGCAAAGGCTGCTGCTGCTATTTTAGGAGTATCGGTTAGGGAAAATTTAGCCATGCGTGATGGTTTTTTTGTGAATGACGAAAAACACCAACTTGAGATTATAAAAAGGATTCGAAAATACCAACCTGATATTGTTTTGTGTAACGCTATTGATGATCGTCATATCGATCATGCCAAAGGGAGTAAATTGGTTTCGGATGCTTGTTTTTTATCAGGCTTGATTAAAATTGAAACCGAATTAGATGGACAGCCGCAAAAAGCTTGGAGACCCAAGTTAGTTTATCATTACATCCAATGGAAAAATATCGAACCTGATTTTGTGGTAGATATTACTGGTTTTGCGGATAAGAAAATAGAATCTATTTTAGCCTACCGTTCGCAGTTTTATGACCCTAATTCTACCGAACCGGAGTCGCCTATTACTTCAAAAAACTTTTCTGAGAGCTTGAATTATCGTTCGAGGGACTTGGGGAGGTTAGTAGGTTTAGATTATGCTGAAGGTTTTACAGTAGAGAGGTGTTTGGCAGTCAATAGTTTAGCGGATTTGTTGTAATTTTTTTTAATTTTTTTTCAAAAAATGTTTGCAGAACTCGATTTCTGTTGTATCTTTGCCACCGCAAACAAGCAAACAAATGGTGGTTGTAGCTCAGCTGGTTAGAGCATCGGTTTGTGGTGCCGAGGGTCGTGGGTTCGAACCCCATCATCCACCCAAAATTCAAAAGCCTCTTCGAAAGAAGAGGCTTTTTTTGTGCCTTTTATTTTCGAGGAATTTTTCAAAATTTTTGATTTTTTTTGAAAGAATGGATAGCTCGCGGGCTGTCCGTACGAATCTCTATATCGAAAATTATAAGTATAAAAAAAGTCCCACCGAAGCAGGACTTAAGATTTTCATCTACGGCATATAGCCTTATTGTGATAAGATTAAAGATTAGAATAGTTTAATCTGTCACAAACATAAGAAAAAAGTTTCAGAAAACAACCATTAAAAATGTATTTTTCTGTAGTTTTTTATTTATATATTTATCATTTTGTAAATAAAGGAATATAAAATGGCAAAAATATTAGGATTAGATTTAGGAACAAACTCGATTGGATGGGCGATTGTGGATAAAGAGGGCAATGAATTTTCATTGGTAGATAAAGGTGTTAGAATATTTTCAGAAGGAGTAAAATCTGAAAAAGGAATTGAAAGTTCTCGTGCTGCTGAAAGAACAGCTTACAGAAGTGCAAGAAAAATAAAATACCGTAGAAAATTAAGGAAATATGAAACTCTAAAAATTCTCTCTTTAAATGGAATGTGTCCTTTGTCGATTGAAGAAGTTGAAGACTGGAAAAAATCAGGTTTTAAAAAACATCCGCTTAATCCTGAATTTCTGAAATGGTTACGTACTGATGAAGTTGAAATTAAAAACCCTTATGTTTTTAGGGATAGAGCCAGTAAACAAAAAGTAGCTTTATTTGAACTTGGACGAGCTTTCTACCATATTGCCCAAAGAAGAGGATTTTTGAGTAACAGACTTGATCAATCAGCTGAAGGAGTTTTTGAAGAACATAATCCACAAATCCAAGCTTTAATTGAGGATTTAGATAACACAAATTTGATTTTGGAAGAATTAAATGGTTATTATCTGAATATAGGAATCATAGAATTAACTGAAAAAGTTGTTTTTAAAAAAGATTTAGATGAAGGAGAAAAGAAACTAAAAACACTTTATAATTCCTTGGTTGCGATAACTAAGAAAAATGAAGGAGATATTGAGAAATGCAAAGAAGAACTTATTGCAAGGCTAAATAAAAAAGAAGATTTAGGAAAAGTAAAAGGTGAAATAAAAGATATTTCACAAGCGATGCTTGATGGGGATTTTAAGACTTTAGGGCAATATTTTTATAGTCTTTATAACAAAGAGAAAATCAGAAATCAATATACTTCAAGGGAAGAACATTATCTTAAAGAATTTGAAATAATTTGTGAAGTTCAGGGAATCGAAGGAATTGATAATACTGAAAAATTACCCGAAAAGAAATTTACAGGTTTAGCCAAAGATTTGTATAAAGCCATTTTCTTTCAGCGACCATTGAAATCACAGAAAGGCTTGATTGGAAAGTGTTCTTTTGAAAAAAGCAAATCACGTTGCGCTATCTCTCATCCGGATTTTGAGGAGTACAGAATGTGGACGTATTTGAATACCATAAAGATTGGAACCCAAAGCGAAAAAACATTGCGTTTTCTGACACAAGAAGAGAAATTGAAATTGATTCCGAAATTCTACAGAAAGAACGATTTTAATTTTGAAGTTTTAGCTAAAGAACTTGTTGAAAAAGGAGCAAGTTTCGGCTATTACAAATCTTCAAAAAAGAATGAGTTTTTTTATTGGTTTAACTACAAACCAACAGACAGTGTTTCTGCTTGCCAGGTTTCAGCTGCGTTGAAAAACACGGTCGGGGACGATTGGAAAACAAAAACATTCACGTATCAAACATTAAATGCAAAAAAAGAAGAAGTAACCAAAACAGTTGATTACAATGATTTATGGCATTTGCTTTCTGTTTCGACTTCGGATATTTTTTTGTATGAATATGCAAAAGAAAAATTAGGATTAGATGATAAAAGTGCAAAAGCTTTTAGTAAAATAAAATTGAAAAAGGATTTTGCCAGTTTGAGTTTATCTGCAATCACTAAAATTTTGCCTTATGTAAAAGAAGGACTTTTGTATTCTCACGCAGTATTTATGGCAAATATTGAAAACATTGTTGATGCCGAAATTTGGAAAGATGAATCTCAACGGAAATACATTAAAACTCAAATAGCAGAAATTGTTGAAAATTATACTTTTGAAAAAAGTCTATTGGAGGTAATAAATGGTTTGATGAAAGAATACAAAACCGAAAAAGAAGATGAAAAAAAGGTGTATTATTCAAAAGAAGCAGAACCAGAATTTGGAACAGATTTAAAGAAAAAATTGATTGGTTTTTACAAATCAAATAAGATTGAGGATGAAAGAGAGCAACAAGTAATTTTCAACCATTTGTTACCAATTTTGATCGATCAATTAAAGAAATATGAGTTCATCAAAATAAAGAGATTAGATGAAAAAGTTTTAGAATTTCTGAAAGGAGAAAATGAAACTGGTCAAGTATTTTGTAGTGAAGAAAAAGGAACAGACCAAGAGAAGGAAAAGAAAATAAATAATAGGTTAAAAAAACTATATCATCCATCAGATATTGAAGTTTTCAAAAAGCAAAAAGCGAAAGATAAAGACGGAAATGAAACAGGTCAACTTATTTTAGGCAGTCCGTTGACTTCATCTATTAAAAATCCGATGGCAATGCGGGCTTTACATCAATTGCGTAAAGTTTTGAATACGCTTATTCTTGAAGGAGAAGTTGACGAAAATACAAGAATTCACATTGAGATGGCTCGTGAATTGAATGATGCCAACCGAAGAAAAGGAATTCAGGATTATCAAAAAGAAAATAAAGATTTCAGAGACAATGCCATAAAAGAAATCAAGAAACTTTATTTGGATGAATGTGGTAAAGAAGTAGAACCAACGGAAGACGATATTCTAAGATACCAGCTTTGGATTGAGCAAGATAAATGTGAGATATACGAACAAGGCAAAAATATACGTATTTGTGATATAATAGGAAGTAATCCTGCTTATGATATAGAGCATACGATTCCAAGAAGTATTTCGCAGGATAATTCTCAAATGAATAAAACGCTTTGTAGTCAGAGATTTAACAGAGAAATAAAAAAGCAAAAAATGCCAATTGAGTTAAATAATCATTTGGAAATTTTGCCAAGAATTGCTCATTGGAAAGAAGAAGCAGATAATTTATCAAGAGAAATCGAGATAATTAGCCGTTCCATAAAAGCAGCATCAACAAAAGAAATAAAAGATAAAAAAATACGAAGAAGACATTATTTGACTTTAAAACGAGATTATCTTCAAGGAAAATATGATAGATTTATTTGGAAAGAACCAAAGGTTGGATTCAAAAACAGCCAAATCCCGGATACTGGAATTATTACTAAATATGCGCAAGCTTATTTAAAGTCGTATTTTAAAAGAGTGGAAAGCGTAAAAGGAGGTATGGTAGCAGAATTTAGAAAACAATGGGGGATTCAGGAAAGTTATATTGATGAAAACGGATTCAAGCAATACAAAGAAAAAGACCGAAGTAAACATACACACCATACAATTGATGCCATAACGATTGCCTGTATGACCAAAGACAAATACGATGTTTTGGCTCACGCATGGAAATTGGAAGACGAGCAAAACAAAAAAGAGGCAAAAGCTATAATAGAACAAGCAAAACCTTGGAAGACCTTCAAAGAAGATTTGCTAAAAATTGAAGAGGAAATTTTAGTTTCGCATTTCACTCCTGACAATGTTAAAAAACAGTCTAAAAAGATTGTTAGAGTTCGTGGGAAAAAGCAATATGTAGCCGAAATAGAGCGTGATGCAAAAGGAAAAGCAATACCAAAAAGAGATGCTAATGGGAAAGTAATTTACAAGTTAAACGAAAAAGGAGAAAAAATTCCAAGATTGCATCAGGGAGATACGATAAGAGGTTCTTTGCATCAGGATAGTATTTATGGAGCGATTAAAAATCCATTAAACACTGATGAAATCCGTTATGTTATCCGTAAAGATTTAGAAAGTTTAAAAGCCAACGATATTGAAAACATTGTTGATGAAACTGTAAAAGAGAAAGTAAAAGAAGCCATTGCCAATAAAGTTTTGCTACTTTCTTCCAATGCGCAACAGAAAAATAAAATTGCCGAGAATAAAAAGGTTTGGATGAATGAAGAAAAGCAAGTTCCGATAAAGAAAGTTAGAATTTACGCTAATTCAGTTAAAAATCCTTTACACATTAAAGAGCATGGTTTATTGTCAAAATCACGTCACGAACACAAACAAAAAGTTTATGGACAAAATGATGAAAATTATGCAATGGCTATTTATGAACTGGAGGGGAAAAGAGAATTTGAATTGATTAATAATTTTAATGTAGCAAAGCTTTTAAGACAAGGGCAAGGAATTTATCCTTTGAACAAAGAAAAAGAAATAAAAGGTAAAAAAATATTATATCCTATTGCTAAAAGCAATAACCGTGATGTGGTTTTGAAGAAAGGTCAGCAAGTTGTTTTTTATGATAAATCAGTTGAAATGCCTAAAGATATTACTGAAATTATTGATTTTGTGGGTAGGGTTTATATTATTGAAGGATTGTCGATTAATAGAGTTAAATCAGGAAATAACTTTTATGAGTTTGGAGTTATTCAATTGAGATATTTTAAAGAAGCTAGAAAATCTGATGATATTAAAAAAGATAATTTTAAACCTGATGGAGATTTTAAATTGGGGGAAAATAAGCCAACAAGAAAAATGAGTCCAGGTCAATTTACCGCATTTGTTGAAGGAATTGATTTTAGAGTGTTATCATCTGGAAAACTAGAAAAGATATAAATTATGGATGAATCAAAATTAACAAAAGAGCAAATAAAGGATTCAAGAAAAAATTGATAAAGCTGAAAAAAGTAGTTTTGTCAAAAAGCAAACTCGTGAAGAAATGCTAGCCGAATTTAAAAAAAGATTAGGATTGGTTTAAAAATAAGATTTAAAGATGTTCTTTGACATAAAAAATCAAATCTTAAACATCTCAAACCACAACTGAAAGGTATGGCATCCGCCCTGTAGGGATGCAGTAGCTTTCAGTTGTGGTTTGATTAAAGATTAGAAAACACGATATTTACGAATCTGAAAACAATGGACGATTTCCAGTTGTGGTTTGATTAAAGATTAGAAAACACGATATTAGAACAGGATTGAAAATAAACTTGCCTATAGTTGTGGTTTGATTAAAGATTAGAAAACACGATATTGGTGGTGGTATTGAATTGAAGTGGAACGGCGTTGTGGTTTGATTAAAGATTAGAAAACACGATATTATCTTTCGGGTTTAACAGCTGATAGTTATGGTTGTGGTTTGATTAAAGATTAGAAAACACGATATTCACACTTACAAATCCAATTACAGGTACAGGGTTGTGGTTTGATTAAAGATTAGAAAACACGATATTGGACATAAATATCGACAACACTTCAAAATGGTTGTGGTTTGATTAAAGATTAGAAAACACGATATTAGTTTATTTTTTACAAAGCCATTCGAAGCAGTTGTGGTTTGATTAAAGATTAGAAAACACGATATTTCGCATTTGATTAGCAGCACCGCCGGATGTGTTGTGGTTTGATTAAAGATTAGAAAACACGATATTCAATGCCAACGCTATTTGTGCCTTCGCTTAGTTGTGGTTTGATTAAAGATTAGAAAACACGATATTTTCAGTTCATTAAAATTGCTCAAGATATAGGTTGTGGTTTGATTAAAGATTAGAAAACACGATATTACAGATTGTATTAATAGAGACAGGAGAAATGTTGTGGTTTGATTAAAGATTAGAAAACACGATATTAGTTGGTGCGTTATCTTCTGGTGGTCAGTGAATTAAAGTAAAATATCGTATAAAAAAATGCTTCTTTTTTGGATTGATAACCCAATATTGAAGCATTTTTTTATTTATAAAAGAAGATTTTAATAAAGATTGAATCCGTTTTAATTTTTGTAGCTTTGTGAAAATACTTTAATTATGAGAGTAGTAATAGAAGCAGATGATCAATTTAAAAAAATGCTGGAAGAAATAGCCATTGCTATCAAAGCTAAAATAAGTTTCGAAGAATCTGATGCCGATTTTTGGGATGAATTGCCTTTATCTGTTCAAAAAAAAATATTAGAATCTAAAAATCAGCTTTCCCAGGGGAATTATATTTTGCATGAAGATGTAATGGAGCGATATAAAAAGCGTTTTCAATAATGCAGGTTATTTGGACTCAAAATGCCCAAATCAGTTTTGAGGCAATTGTACTATATCTCGATGAAAATTTTGGTAAACAAGTGGTACAAAAATTTTTGTCTAAAACTAGTTCTACAATTGAAGCTATACGTAAATTTCCTAATCTTTATAAAGCGACCTCTTTAAAACAAAATCTAAGAAAAGCAACCATAAGTAAAGTGTGTTCTTTTTATTATGAAGTTCACGAGGATAGCATCGCCATAATGTATTTTTGGGATAATCGTCAAGAACCCATTGATTATTAAAATAATTCTAATTGTGTGGGTTGAGGCTCCTTTGGGACTTCGGCTCTGCCCCAAAAATTTTGAATATTTCCAAATTGCTTATCAGTAATTCGCAATACACTTACTTTACCCAAAGGAGGTAGGAGTTGGAAAATTCTTTTTTCATGAACATCGGCACTTTCACTACTGGCACAATGACGTACATAAACCGAAAATTGCATCATAGAGAAACCATCTTTCAAGAGATTGTTTCTAAAACCAGATGCATTTTTCCGGTCTTTTTTGGTTTCGGTAGGTAAGTCAAAAAACACAAATAACCACATGATTCTATAGCCATTTAGTTCCATAATTTGGCATATTTTATTTTTTTTCGTTCGCCGGTATAGCATTGTTGTAGCGAGCTGGCTGTCTTTTGAAGGGCAACCATTAACGGACTTTTTTCCTCTTTGAAAAAAACGGTTCGGGTAAGTATTTGTAAAAGTTCAGATTTTATCGTTGTATTTAATTCTTGCTCACTATAAGTTTGCATGATTTCAAATACTTTTTCATCGACAATTGGTCTGTAGGGTTCCATAATATCATCTGCTAAAGCAAAGGCGTTGTATTTACTTTTATGATGAATACCTAGGGTATTTAATAATCCACTTCCAGACAAGGCTCTGGCTGTAGCCGCTCTTAAAATAGCGTATCCATAGTTTAGAAAATTGTTTGGATAGTCACCAAAACGTTCTCTTTTAAATTCCTGCTCAAAAAAAACTTTCCAGTAAAAATTGGCAGCAACAGCCTCCATATTTGAGCTGTCTCCACTTAAAACTTTTGAGGCTAAAAAGTCGAAGTTGTTTTTCTTTGTGGTTATTTTTTGCAATAAAATTCCCTGATTCGAAATTTTTTCTACAATTGTTTGTTGCCAAAGTTGTTTTTTTAGTGGTACACTTGCGTTAATTTGATTTTTAAAAATTTCTTGTTGAATATGATGACTGTTGAGGTTTAAAAACATTCCATTTGGTAAATGATTTTTTCCGCAAATTATAACAGAAGTATTATTTTCAATAAGTAAATTCATTGTAGGAATACTAATGTAAATTTCGGCATGATCCAATACCAGGAACCCAATATCTTCAATAGGAATAGTTTTCTCTTTGAATTCAGATTTTAATACAAGTTGGTTGTTTTTTGTGGTGAGGGAAAGTTTGTTTTCAATTAATATGGTTTTTTTTAGCATAATAAATAGAATATCGTTAAAAGTAGATTTTAGAGGTATTTAAAGGTAAGATATTTTTTATTATATTAAAAATTAGAGGGTTATGTTTTTTTGATGTGTTTAAAAGCAAAAAATCCCATTTTGAAATCATTTTCAAAATGGGATTTTTTAATGCTTTGATGAAATTGTTTATTTCCTTTTTAAGCTATTTTTTTATGCTCTAATACATCTGAAATGTGTAAAAATTGATTTTTTATTTGTTCCAGATTTTCCAAGCTTTTTCTGCTTGAAAAATAAGCATATCAAGACCGTTTTTTATTTGAGCGCCTTTTGCTTTAGCGTTTTTTAAAAATTGTGTTTCGGCTGGATTATAAATCAAATCGTATGCGATGTGTTTTTCTGTAAAAAAATCATAAGGAATCTCTGGACAGGCTTCGATATTTGGGCTGGTGCCAATAGGTGTGGAATTAATGACAATTTGGTATTCCTCAAAAGTAGCAGCTGTTATTTGGCTATAATCAATTGCTTTTTCGGAAGCTTTTCGAGATACAAAAACATATTCGATACCTAATTCTTCCAGAGCAAAAGCCACTCCTTTAGAAGCGCCTCCTGTTCCTAGAATCAATGCTTTTTTATGATGTTCTTGTAGTAAAGGACTTAGGGACTTTAAAAAACCATAATAATCGGTATTGTAGCCTTTTAATTTTCCTTTTTTGGTGAATTTAATCGTGTTTACAGCACCAATTTTAGCGGCTTTTTTAGATAATTTGTCTAAAAACGGAATTACCTCTTCTTTGTAAGGAATGGTAACATTTAAACCGCTTAAATTTGCTGTGTTTTTAATGATTTCAGGAAATCCAGAGATTTCCTGAATATCAAAATTTTCATAAGTATAGCCTGCGTAATTTTCTTTTTCGAATTTGGTAGTAAAATGTCCTTTTGAAAAGGAATAACTGATATTACGCCCCAGTAGTCCGAAGCGCTTTCTTGTATTTTGGGTCATTATTGTTTGTTGTGTTTTTCAATATAATTCTGTACCATTTTTTTCTCCCAAACAACAGGAAAAAGGTCTTCGATGATGATATAGTTGTCAAAATTCAGTCGGAGCGCATTGCTTAAGTGAATTTTAGCTTTTCTATCATCGTTAATCATAAAATAAAGACCAGCTAAACGGTATTCTATTTCACTTTCTTCCGGATAATAATCAGAAGCTTGTAACAAGGTATGAATAGCGGTTTCAAATTCGCCTAAGAATTGTAAAATGTCTACCCAAAATAGCCAAGTATCTAATTCGGTATCACCAAATTCGACTGCTTTTCTAAAACCAAACTCAGCCTCTTCAAAAAAGTTCATCTGTTTGTTAATATTTGCATATCTTTTCCAGTACAAGCTGTTTTGATTGTCTATTGCTAAAGCTTTGTTGACAAAAAATAAGGCTTTTTGAAAGTTTTTTTCATGTAAATAAAAATCCGTAATTGCAATCCATCCTTTGTCTAAAAGAGGATCTTCGTGAACGGTTTCGTTATAGAATTTAAGAGCTAACACTTTATTGCCTAGTTTTTCGTAGCATTTTCCAATGCGAAGTAAGGCATAGGATGTTGGATCTTCTAATTCGATAGTTCTATTATAACTTTCAATAGCTTCCTCAAATTTCCCTAAACGTTCAAGGGCTTTGGCTTTTTCCATAAAAGCGCCTAAGAATTCATCGTCTATAAGAGTAGCATAATCAAAGGCACGAATAGCTTGCTCGTATTCTTTTAATCCATAATGTAAACGTCCTTTTTGATGCCATGCAATTTCACTATAGGGATTGATTTCAATGTATTTATCCAAATAAAGGATAGCATCTTGATTTTGGTCTAAAAACTCAAAACAGTACACTACATTATACAGTGCCGATTGGTCTTCGATGTCTTCTTCCAGACATTTGATAAAGTTTTCTTTGGCCAATTCTAAATTGTCCATAAATAGGTATTCCATTCCAATTAAATTATACACATCGGCATAATCATCGGTGTACTGTAAAGCAATTTTTAGAAATTCAACGGCTTTTTCATGCTGATCTCTTTTTGAGCAGATATTTGCCTTTTGAATATAAATTTCTTCATTGTGCGGTTCAATGGCATATAGCTCGTTGAGAAGTTTTTCGGCTACATCCAATTTGTCATCATAAACTAGCATTTCAACTTGAACAAGTTTTAAGCCTGTAGACTTAGGGTGTTGGTCTAATGCTAATTTGAGCGCTTTTTTCGCTAAAGCGGCTTTACCTGTATCGAGATAGTGAAGTATGATTTCTTCAAATTCTTCAGAGTCAAAAAAGAGCACTTTGTTGGTTTTCAACATAGACTCAAATTTGGATAGAGATAAGTTATAATCTTCTTCTTCGTTGCTTAGTTGCATACTTCCTGTTTTTAGAATTTGGCCTACCTTAAAATTAGGCATCCTTTGTGTTTTATCGAAGAAAAAAATGAATTATTGTGAACAATTTAATTAACAAAAGAAACAGTGTTTATTCGAGCGATTGCTATTTTTTTTGAGAAGCCATTACTTCATCCATCACTTCTAATAGTATTGCGCATCCTTCGCGAATTTCTTCATTAGAAATTGTTAAAGGAGGAGTAATTCTAATAGCACATCCTTCAAAAAGGAGCCAAAATAAAATGAGTCCTTTGTCTTGACATTTTAATATTACTTCATTTGTGATTGCGGCCTCGGCAGTCATAGCCGCCAGCATCAATCCTTTTCCTCTAACTTCCTGTATCAAAGGATGTACCAAAAGCGATCGAAAGAGTTTTTCCTTCTCTAAAGCTTCTTGCATCAAGTTTGTTTCAGTTAATTCTTTCAATGTTGCTAGACAGGCTGCCGCAATGACAGGATGTCCGCCAAAGGTGGTAATGTGCCCTAATTTAGGATTATCAGTTAATAAATCCATCATTGCCGATGAAGCGGTAAAAGCACCAACAGGCATTCCGCCTCCCATGCCTTTTCCCATGGCAATTATGTCAGGAACAATATCGTAGTTTTGGAAACCAAATAGTTTTCCAGTTCTTCCAAACCCAGGTTGGATTTCGTCCAGAATTAATAAAGCTCCTACTTCTGTACATCGAGCGCGAACTTTTTTCAAGAAATCATTTTGTGGTTCAATAAATCCGGCGCCTCCTTGAATGGTTTCGAGTAAAACACCAGCAGTTTTAGTAGTTATTTTTTCTAAATCGGCTTCATTGTTAAACGTAATAAAGTCTACATCTGGAATTAATGGTCTAAAAGCTTGTTTTCGTTCCTCAAATCCCATAACACTCATAGAACCCATAGTGTTTCCGTGGTAGGCATTATAACAGGAAATCCATTGGCTTCGACCAGTTACTCTTCGGGCTAATTTTAAGGCTCCTTCAATTGCTTCGGTGCCTGAATTCACTAAATAGGTTTTGTCTAATGGCGCAGGTAGGAGTGAAGCCATGAGTTTGCAATATTCTACAGCAGGGCTTTGGGAATATTCTCCATACACCATAACGTGTGAATATTTGTCCAATTGGTCTTTGATGGCTTGATTGACTCTAGGAGGTTGATGTCCTAAAGTACAAGCTGAAACTCCAGCAACAAAATCCAGGTATTTTTTATTATTAGTGTCGTATATATATGAACCAATGGCGTGTGAAACTTCCATTCCTAATGGGTAAGGAGAAGTTTGTGCTTGGTATTTTATAAAATCCTTATTCACTGTTGTTAGTTTTTTAACCGCAAAGTTTGCAAAGTTTTTCGCAAAGTTCAGGAAGTTTTTTTACTTTTTGTTACAATTTAGATTTAGTATAGTATTCTGTTTTTGCCTTCTGAAACTGAAAACTGCCTACTTCTTTTTCTTCTTTTTATCGTAATTCAATGTTTCTTTCCTGATTTTCATTGGAACGTTTTTCTTGGCAGCATCTTTTTTAGTATCAGCAATCATTTTGTCGTTGTATTGATTCTCTTCTTCTGGAAAGATATCGTCTTTAGATTTTATTCGTTCGTCAGCCCGCCATTTGAAGCCTTTAAATTTCCTTTCGTATTCGCTAAGTTCTTCTTCAGGATAGATATCTCCATCTACTTGTTGAAAAAACGTGATGGTTTCAATAGCATTTTTATCGAAAAGAATACTGATTTTACTGCTTACATTTTTATTGATTCCAATGAGTTCCTTGTCATCATTTCGCATGTAATAAATGACCTCGGCGTTTTTAACAATGTCTACATCGTGGAGTTTACCTTCTTCGAATTTGCCATAGAGGTTCATTCCCTTTATTTGATTGTATCCCGTTCCTAATGTGTCTTTGGAAATGATAAAGGTGTTGTTAAGTACTTTTAAGGAATCGAGTTTTTCTGTTTTTTTATTCCCTATGAGGTGCATAATATCGCCAGTAATTTGACTTTCTCCATTCCATAATATGGGGTTGCCTATGAGTTTTGTTAGAGCGATTTTGGTGCTAGAATGTATGGAATCACATTTTCCGCTCATATCTGTTTTAAAGAAACGAACATTATTAAACGCACGAATTATTCGGTCGCCTTCTTTGCCAGTTACCATTATTTTTTTACCATGTATATAAACCGAATCATTTTGAACGAAGTTTACAGCTAATGCTCTTTTAGTAACAAACATGGAGTCTTTTTTCTGGAATATTTCGGCATAATGACCTTTGACGATACCACGATTAATCGAATCGGTAATTTTTACATTTCGCGTAGCCGAAGCAAATTCTTTGTTACGATCATAATACAAACTATCACCTTGAATCAATCGATCATTGTATTTGATATATGATTTTCGCAGAAAATGGGCTAGATTTTTCTTCGTATCATAAAAGCCCTTTTCAGTATAAATATAATTGTTTTTGCTGGTTATGGTTGAAGGTCCAAAAAGATAGGAATGCCCTGAATTGCTATAATAATCAAGATGATCTGATTTAATAACATATTTAGGATTCGTAATGGTTACCGCAGTCAAAAACTGAAATTTCTTTTGAGCTACATAATATTTTCCAGAATTACTTTCTAAAGTATTTTCATTGTTTGTAATTACCCCTTTAGTATTGTAAAATGCTTCTTGGTTATTACGATCAAAATTAATTGTATCTGTTTTTAAAGTAGAGTCGGGTGTGCTTAAAACAGCATCTCCAGTAGCGAATGCTTTTTTTACATTTCCGTTATACTCAGCATATTTACTGTTTAAATAAAGAGTGTCTCCTTGAACTAATTGTACATTACCAAAAGCTTTAATGTAGTTTTCTTTTTGAAAATAGTAGGCTTTGTTACAACTTAAAACGGCACCATCGTGATTTACGACCACATTTCCAGTTAATAAAAAAGCGTCTGGCATTTCTGCCTGATTAACATCGGCAAAATCAGAATGTTCAATGATGATTTTTTTAGGAGTTTGCGCTTTTACTTGTATTGAAGTAACAAAAAACAAACTAAAACAGATGAAAAATAGCGATTTACTCAAGGGTGTATATTTTTGTCAAATTTATAAAAAAGGACGCAAACCCAATAAATATTACTGTTTATTTATGATTTTGATAAGAGAGTTTTATTTGTAGTAATGTTGTTGATTACAACAAAAAATGCCGACGTTTATTTTAAAATAAGGCGTGGGCATTTTATTGGTTTGAAATTATATCAATACTGTTTGATAAATGAGTTTTTGTAATTTTTATTGACATTATTCCAGTCAATAATAGCAAAAAAAGCATCAATATAGGTTTTTCGACGGTATTGGTAACCCAAATAATAAGCGTGTTCCCAAAGGTCTAATGCTAAAATAGGTGTTCCTGGCACAGCGGCATTTCTCATTAAGGGATTGTCTTGATTTTGTGTACTGGTGATTTTTAGTTTTCCAGCTTTGTCTACAATTAACCAAACCCAAGCTGAACCAAATTGTAAACTTGCTTCTTGTATGAAAGCATTTTTGAAGTCGTTAAAAGATCCAAAATCTCTATCAATTACGGATGCTATAGTGTCTTTTGGTGTTCCTCCGCCTTTAGGGCCAATAGATTTCCAGTATAAGGAGTGATTATAAAATCCTCCAGCATTATTTCTTAATTCAGTATCATTTATATCAAGTTTGGCTAAAATGTTTTCGATAGACATATTTTCGTATTCCGTACCAGCAATGGCTTTGTTTAGATTATTGGTATACGATAAATAGTGTTTCGAATAATGAACTTCTAATGTTAAAGGGGATAGAGAAGGCGCTAAATCATCATAGTTATAGGGCAGTTTGTCCAATAAAAAAGAGCCAGGGTCTGCTTTTACATCATCTGGAAAACCAATAGAGATTTTTTCTTCAGCTGTAGGAAGTGGAACTTCGACAACTTCAGTTAGTTTTTTCTTATTGCATGAAACTAAAAAACTTAAAAAAAATAGGCTTGCTGTGGTAAAGAAAAGCTTTTTCATGAATTGTATTATTTTCAAAGCGAATTAATGATTTCAATATAGTTTTCTTTGGCTTCATCTACCGAAAGATGACTGATTTGCATCCAAGCATTTGTTTTAAAGGCATCTCTTAGATGAAAATTAGAAGTTTGTCTAATTTCTACTGTACCTATTGTTGCTTGTTTGTAAAAGGCATAAAGTCTTAGCTGCACATCTTGAGGTAAAGATGCTTGAGTCATTTTTGAAGCTTTTTCAACCGCTTCGTTAAACCGAGTATCTAAATCTTTTTGAGTCATTATTTTTTTGCAATAACAGTTTTTCCTCCAATTGCTTTTTGGTTTAAAACTACATCTACTGGAGTTCCTAAAGGTAAGAATAAATCTACTCTGGAACCAAATTTAATAAAACCTGCATCAGTACCTTGTACTACCTGCATTCCTTCTTCCGCATAATTAACAATTCGGCGTGCTAGTGCACCAGCAATTTGACGGTATAAAACAGCTCCGAATGTGTTGTTTTCAACGACAACAGTTGTTCTCTCGTTTTCTTCACTTGCTTTTGGATGCCAAGCCACTAGGAATTTACCAGGATGATATTTACTAAATTTAATAATTCCACTCATGGCATATCGAGTTACGTGAACATTAATTGGCGACATGAAAATAGACACCTGTAAACGTTTGTCTTTGAAATATTCACCTTCGTATACTTCTTCGATAACAACCACTTTACCGTCAACAGGAGCAAGAATTTGATTTTCGTTTATAATCAAAGGTCTTTTAGGGTTTCTAAAGAATTGTAATACGATAACTAAAACTAAGAAAGCAAAGAGTTGAACGAGCATTCTTAGCCATTCGATATCAATAAATTTATCAGCAAGTAATAATACTGCCACGGTAAAAACCGAACTTAAAAAAATAGATGGAATTCCTTCTTTATGAAACATAATTTAAAATTTGGTAAAATAAAAATATTATTGGTGCTACAAATATAACACTATCTAGTCTATCTAGTACACCTCCATGACCAGGCATAATGTTTCCACTGTCTTTTACTCCAGCAATTCTTTTGAATTTGGATTCTATTAAATCTCCAATGGTTCCAAAAATACCAACAATAGTTGCAATTGATGTCCATATTAAAATGGATTGCTGACTGAATTCGGGTTTTGGACTAATGTAATATTTGGAGATTAAATAACCAGCAAAAATGGCAAAAATGATACCTCCTAAAAATCCTTCAATTGTTTTTTTAGGCGAAATTCGTTCGAGTAATTTATGTTTCCCAATTGATTTCCCAACGATGTAGGCAAAAGTATCATTGGTCCAAATTAGAAGGAATAAACCAATGATGATTTTTGGGTTGTAATCTTTGATACCAAATGAAATTTTAGTTATAAATACAAATGGTAGTGTTATGTAACCAAATAAATAAAGGTATTTAGAAGAAGTACTAATTTTTTGAACACTGTCGTAAAAAAGAAAAAGAATACATTTTACTGAAACTATGAGTGTGGTTGCTAATAAAATGATGTTAAGTTGTTCAATGTTTATCGTGATTTCAATGTTTGTCCCTAGATAATCATTGATAGTAGTAGTAGTTAGTGTATTGTAATGACTAATAAGGGTAATAGTTGTATATACTAAGAATGCAGCAATTAACGGAAGCACTTTATTTACTTGCGTTAGATTGCAAAATTCAGAGATAGCAATCAGTAAAAAAATACCGAAAAGGATAAAAAAACTTTCGGTTGAGAATAATATAGAAGCTAATAATAATACAATGTAAATAGCGCCTGATATTGATCTTTTTAGAGTTTCATTCATTTTAAAGATCTTCTAAAAGCAATAAATAAAGATTTTTTGCGGAGCTTCCATATTGTGTGAAGTCTTCTTCTTTCGCTTTTTCAAAATATTTTATAGCAGTAATATTGGTAGGGTAGTCTCTTTCGTATTTCTTTTTAATTGCACTAAGACCATCACTTTTCATTGCAAGTATTTGACTTGTTGTAGCCAAAACAACTATGTTTGTTGGTAGTTCGTTTGGTTTATGTTGCTTGATTTGTTTTGATGAAAATAGGATAGAACCTTCTTCAGCTATTAAATTTTCACAACTCGAAAGTAAGAATTTAGGGTTTGTAGGTTTATTATAAACTAGTTTATTTTCGTCTAACAAATAAAATAACTTAGTATCGTAACATAGTACTTCACTTTCGAACCAATCGTTTTCTTCTAAAATATTTTCAAATTGATCCTTAACTTCTTGATCATTTTCACAGTAGATAAATTTACCTCCATTTTTTTTGAAATTGTAGATAAAACGCTCGTCAACAGAGATGTTGCTATCAGAAAAAAAGTTGTTGTTTTGGCTTTCTTTTTCTTCATCTGAAGGTGAAACACTAGATCCAAAAAGTTTTCTAAAAAGACTCATATTTTGTAAGGTACTTAATGTTTTATTTGTAACCGTTCAAAGATAAAAAAATCTTAATTCAAAACGAGGTTTTGAATTAAGATTTTAAATTATTTATATTAAGTGTCTTATTAAGAGACTGTTTCTTCAAGATTTTTGTCAAAACTTCTTTTTCCAAAAATAGCTTCTAAATCGTCTTTAAAAATAACTTCTTTTTCGATAAGAATATCAGCAAGTTGATTTAATTTATCTTTGTTTTCTTCTAAGATTTGAATAGCTCTTTGGTATTGATTTTCAATCAATAAAGAAATTTCTTTATCTATAATTTGAGCTGTTTCATCCGAATAAGGTTTAGAAAAATTATATTCACTTTGTCCTGTTGAATCGTAATAAGTTACATTACCTATTTTCTCATTCAGTCCATAAACCGTAACCATTGCTCGGGCTTGTCTTGTTACTTTTTCTAAATCGCTTAATGCTCCAGTAGAGATTTTGTTGAAAGTAACTTTCTCGGCAGCACGTCCACCCATAGTTGCACACATCTCATCTAGCATTTGCTCAGTACGAACAATTTGACGTTCCTCTGGCAAGTACCAAGCAGCACCTAAGCTTTGACCTCTAGGAACAATGGTGACTTTGATTAGAGGTGCAGCGTGTTCTAACATCCAACTTACAGTTGCGTGTCCTGCCTCGTGAATGGCAATTGCTTTTTTCTCTTCAGGAGTAATGATTTTATTCTTTTTCTCTAATCCACCTACAATACGGTCAACTGCATCAAGGAAATCTTGTTTGTCAACTGCAGTTTTGTTATTACGAGCGGCTATTAATGCAGCTTCATTACATACGTTAGCTATATCAGCTCCAGAGAAACCTGGTGTTTGTTTGGCTAAAAAGTCTAAATCTAAACCTTCTACTTTTTTCAAAGGCGCTAAGTGAACTTTGAATATTTCGGCACGTTCACGTACATCTGGTAAATCAACAAAAATTTGTCTGTCAAAACGTCCTGCACGCATTAAGGCTTTGTCTAAAACATCGGCTCTGTTAGTTGCAGCTAAAACAATAACATTTGAATTAGAACCAAAACCATCCATTTCGGTTAGTAATTGATTTAAAGTATTTTCTCTTTCGTCATTACCTCCAGAGAAATTATTTTTACCTCTAGCGCGTCCCACAGCGTCAATTTCGTCAATGAAAATGATAGCAGGAGATTTTTCTTTAGCTTGTTTGAATAAGTCACGTACTCTTGAAGCACCAACTCCTACAAACATTTCTACGAAATCTGACCCTGAAAGTGAGAAAAAGGGAACTTGAGCTTCTCCGGCAACCGCTTTTGCTAATAATGTTTTTCCTGTTCCAGGAGGTCCTACAAGTAAAGCGCCTTTTGGGATTTTACCTCCTAGGTTTGTGAATTTTTCAGGATTTTTAAGGAATTCAACAATTTCTTGAATTTCTTCTTTAGCTCCTTCTAATCCAGCTACATCTTTAAAAGTGGTTTTAACATCGGTTTTTTCGTCAAAAAGTTTCGCTTTTGATTTTCCAATGTTGAAAATTTGCCCACCGCCACCAGCGCCACCACCAGACATTTTACGCATGATAAAAATCCATACTGCGATGATAATGATTACCGGAAGTAAGCTAATAATGATATCTGACCAATTGCTTGCTTCTTTAAAATCGTAATCAACCAGTTTTTTTTCTTCTTTGGCTTTGTCTAATTTTTCTTGAAATGATTTTAAATCACCAAATTTTGTGGTGTAATGTGGGCCTTTGTTAGGGCGATCAAAGATGTCTTTTGCCACCTTTTTGTTAGAAGGGTTTTTTAATCCTTTTTCTGAAAGGTAAATTTCGGCATCTTTATTATTGAAAATAATAACATTTTTTATGTCTCCTTTGGCTAACATGTTGTCAATGTTAGACGATTTTAGCTGAGCTGGTTCTTGTAAGTTAGTACTACCCGTAACAAAGCTTATAAATAAGAAAATAAGCAAGATGGCAGTATAAACTAACCATGGACTTATTCTAAATTTGTTTGGGTTTGGATTTTTGTCTTTTGCCATTATTTTTTATCTTACTTTTAGTATTTGTTTGCAATTGTAGTAATTTTTGCATCTCCCCACAAACTTTCGATATTATAATATTCTCTAATTTGTTTTTGGAAAACATGCACCACGATGTTTACATAGTCCATAAGTACCCATTCGGCATTGTCAGTTCCTTCAACATGCCAAGGTTTATCTTTTATTTCTTTGGAAACTATTTTTTGGATGGAGTTAACAATTGCGTTAACTTGGGTATTTGAATTTCCGTTGCAGATAACAAAATAGTCGCAAACTGCGCTATCTATTTCTCTAAGATCGAGAATATCTATGTCATTTCCTTTTACTTCTTCTATTCCTTTAATAATGTTTGCAAGCAATGCATCATTATTTACAGTCTTTTTTGCCATGAATTATTTTTATAATAAGTGTGTAAAGTTACCATTTTTTGTGATTATTTTTGAACCTTAACATAATATTAAAAAATGTTACAAAAATAATTCCTAATGAAACTTATCAAACTCGATGCCATAGACTCTACAAATGATTTTTTGAAAGCCTTGTCTGCTTCTCAAGAACTAGAGAATTTTACTGTGGTAACTGCTGAAAACCAAACTAAAGGAAAAGGACAAATGGGAGCGGTTTGGAATTCGGAAAAGTCTAAGAATTTGATAATGAGTGTTTTTGTTAAGGATTTATTATTAAATGTAGAAGCGATTTATCTGCTTAATATTGCAACTTCGTTAGCGATAATTCAAGTGTTGAAGGATCAAAAAATTAATAATTTAAAGATAAAATGGCCTAACGACATTATGTCAGATAATTTTAAATTGGCTGGCATTCTTATTGAAAATAGTTTCAAAAGTGATGGTTCTATAACGTCTATAATAGGTGTTGGTTTGAATGTAAATCAAACTAATTTTGAGAACCTTCCTAAAGCATCCTCTATGGCAGTTGTGTCTAATTCCTATTTTGATAAAGATCAATTAGTAGAGTTAATCGTAAATCAATTGAAAGAGAATATAAAATTAATTGGTTCTCATTCTCAAAAATTGTGGGCAGAATACATGGATTTACTTTTCAAGAAAGGGATACCTATGCCTTTTACTATAGGTGACAATAAACCTATTATGGGGATAATTACAAGTGTTACTAAGCAAGGAAAATTAACGGTACTTCATGAAGATGATAGTCTAGTAGATTATGGTCTTAAAGAAATACAATTGTTGTATTGAATTAGGTAATCAAGATTGTATTCTAAATTTATTTATTTTAAAAAAATCATCTTTTTTTTATTTCTAAATACTTGTTGTATAGTGTTTTGTGTTTTTTTAAAAGTTAAATGTTATTTGAACACTTAAAAACATGATGGAAATAAGTATTTTTATTTTACTTTTGGATTTCGTTTTTCGTAAAAAATAGGACATAATAAAATTAATATTTAATTTTTTATGGGTAAAATTATCGAAATTCGTAAGCTTTACAAGCTTAAAATTTAAGTCTTGTTAAAAGTATTGTGTATTAATCTAACAACCAATAATTAATAATTTAAAA
>DKIJ01000027.1:22615-98457 GCA_002454195.1 Flavobacterium sp. UBA6721 | reverse complement strand
AAAATAATATTAATTAAATAAATTATAAAAAAAACCTTATACATAATACTCTCTTCATGTCTATTTATCAATTGTACTTCAAAAGAAAATGAAATTCCTGACACTCCAAAAAATTCAGAGCAAGTAAAAAATACGGCAAACTATGCTTTTAACTTAGCTTCAGAACCTGAATTTCAAGTTGGAGCTAACTTAGGAATTAATTATTTCAATGATATAACTGTTGGCGTACTAAATTACAACTCCTCAAATATTAAATTAATCACATCTGCAGGGGTTGAAACGATAACAATTGAAGGTTCTGATTTAAAAAACATGACCTCAACTAGTTCTTTGTTAAAACCTTCTGTGGTTGATAATAATACTAACAAAAATGCAATAGACTATAACTATATAGGATTAGGTCAAATAATTAAAGCAAAAGACAATAAAATATACGGTCTATATCATGGCGAATGGCATAATGGCACTATTTTACCTGGAAATGTACCTGGTTTTTTCGCTTCAATCGGATTAAGTATTTCAAACGATGGTGGAAAAACATTTTCAAAAAGTAGTACTGCAGTGATTCCAAATATATATGATAAAAATTACAATAATGGTTATGCTGATGGAGGATACGGAGAACCTTCATTAACGTTTAACTCCGACTCAACTGCCGTTTATTCCTATTTTGTAGATCATAATAGAACTGGGAAAGGAGTTAATATTTGTATGGCTAAATTTAATGTTTCAAGTACAGGAACCCCTGACTTTGGAAATTGTTTTTTCTTAGATGAATCAAATAATTTCACCACAAACATTATTCGCCCTAAACAAGTAGTAAGTGGTTCAATGGGAAGTTCTGACGCAACATTTCCTCATGTTACCTATAACAAAACCACAAAAAAATACTATATGGTATATACTTTAAATGCATATACTGATTTCTTTACCTCAGGAACTCCAGTACAATCTGGGATTTATTTACGGACATCAACAGATGGAATCAATTGGACTAATGAACCTCAAAAACTTATTACAGATTTTGGAATACCATTTAATACTACTTTAAGTTTTACTTGGCATCCAACTTTGATTTATACAAAAAATGATCAAACTGAAGGATATTTGATTTATTCAAAATCAACAAGAGGTATCGCCCAAGAGTCACATAAAATGTGGGCTAAAAAATTTACTATAGATAAACTTTAATTGCAATTATTGTTGGTGTATTTTATTAACTATTATAAAAACATTAATTAAAATAGTATCCATTTTTATAAACAGAGGTTTTAAACAAAAAATCCCGTTCTAAGTTTAGAACGGGATTTTTTTTATTCAAAAGACAGCACTTATTTCAATCCTGCCAAACTCTGCTCAATCGTTGCGATTTTTGCCAAAGCATCTGCTTCCTTTTTACGTTCCATCTCAATTACTTTTTCAGGAGCACCAGCAACAAATTTTTCGTTTGCTAATTTCCCTTGAACTGACTTTAAGAATCCTTGGGTATATTTCAATTCTTCCTCTAATTTTTTAATTTCTGCATCCAAGTCAATATTACCGGTAATTGGAATAAAATATTCATTTGATTTTACACGGAAAGACAAAGCGCCATCCACTTTTTCAGTAACATAATCAAAGGCTGAAATATTGCCTAGTTTAGACACAATAGAATCAAAATAAGATGATAAATTCTCATTATTGATTGCTTTCAATTCAATTGCATCTTTGAATGGAATGTTTTTATCCTTACGTATCGTTCTGATTCCCGAAATTACTTCAATTGTATTTTCAAAATCAGAAATTAAACTTGCATTGAATGGTTTCATTTCCGGCCATGTTGAAACAATCAAAGCTTCATCAATAGTTCGTTCAGCAATATGTTGCCAAATTTCCTCTGTCAAGAATGGCATAAATGGGTGCAATAATTTCAAATTATTTTCCAACATTTCGATAGCCTTGTCAAAAGTTAATTTATCGATTGGCTGTTGGTAAGCTGGCTTAATCATTTCCAGGAACCAGGAACAAAAATCATCCCAAACCAATTTATAGATAGCCATTAAAGCATCTGAAATTCTGTATTTTTCAAAATTATCTTCAATTTCAACTAAGGTTTGCTGCAACTTCGCTTCGTACCATTCAATTGCCACTTTTGAAGATTCTGGCTGAGTAATGGTTTCTGAAACTTCCCAACCTTTGATTAATTTGAAAGCATTCCAAATTTTGTTCGAGAATCCTTTTCCTTGATTACATAATTCTTCATCAAACATGATATCATTTCCTGCCGAAGCACTCAACAACAATCCAACACGCACCCCATCAGCACCAAATTTTTCAATTAATTCCAATGGCTCTGGTGAATTACCTAACGATTTTGACATCTTACGACGTTGTTTATCTCGAACTAATCCTGTCAAATATACATTCGTAAATGGTTTATCACCAGCATACTCATATCCTGCAATAATCATTCTCGCTACCCAGAAAAACAAAATATCCGGACCTGTCACCAAGTCATTAGTTGGATAATAATATTTAAAATCTTCACTTTCCGGATTCATAATCCCCCCAAAAACAGACATTGGCCACAGCCAAGAAGAAAACCAAGTATCTAATGCATCAGCATCTTGTACTAAGTCCTTAGTTGTTAGTCCTAAGTTCTTAGTTTTCTGTTGAGCCAACACTAAAGCCTCTTCAATAGTTTCAGCAACTACAAAATCTTCTTTTCCATCTCCATAATAATATGCCGGAATTTGTTGGCCCCACCACAATTGACGAGAAATATTCCAATCACGAATATTATTCAACCAATGGGCGTAAGTATTATTAAAACGAGATGGATGTAATTTAATAGTTCCTTCTTCTAAAACCGCTTTGATTGCCGGTTTTACCAATTCGTCCATTTTCAAAAACCACTGATCAGATAATCTTGGCTCAATTACAGCTTTGGTTCTTTCAGAAGTCCCTACTTTGTTCAGGTGAATTTCTGTTTTTGCTAAAGCTCCGATGGTTTCTAATTCTTTTTCAATTTCTTTTCGAACTACAAAACGGTCATTTCCTTGGTAGTGCAAACCAAAACTATTCAAAGTAGCATCTTCATTGAAAATATCAACAATTTCTAAATTGTGTTTTTCACCTAAAGTTTTATCGTTCATATCGTGTGCAGGAGTCACTTTCAAACATCCTGTACCAAATTCTACATCTACATATTCATCTTCGATAATTGGAATTACTCTTCCACAAATAGGAACAATCGCTTTTTTCCCTTTTAAATGTGTAAAACGCTCATCATTTGGATTGATACAAATAGCCGTATCTCCAAAAATAGTTTCCGGACGGGTTGTTGCAACCGTTAGGAAATCTTCTGAACCTTCAATTTTATATTTTAAGAAAAATAATTTTCCTTGTTGTTCTTCATAAATAACTTCTTCGTCAGACAAAGTTGTTTTAGCCTCCGGATCCCAGTTTACCATACGGTACCCACGGTAAATCATTCCTTTGTTATACAAATCAACAAAAGAACGAATTACAGATGCTGACATATCAGGATCCATTGTAAATTTGGTTCTTTCCCAATCACAAGAAGCACCTAATTTTTTAAGTTGCTCTAAAATGGTTCCGCCATATTTATCCGTCCATTCCCAAGCATGTTTCAAAAACTCTTCACGGGTTAAATCATTTTTATTGATTCCCTCTTCTTTTAATTTAGCCACAACCTTTGCTTCAGTGGCGATAGAAGCATGATCTGTACCAGGAACCCAACATGCGTTGAATCCTTTCAAACGAGCTCTTCTTATTAAAACATCCTGAATAGTATTATTTAACATATGCCCCATATGCAAAACTCCAGTTACGTTAGGTGGAGGAATTACGATGGTGTAAGGTGTTCTATGGTCTGGCACTGAGTGAAAATAATTGTTTTTCATCCAGAAGTCATACCATTTTTGTTCTATCGTTTTAGCGTCAAATTGTGCGGGAATTGCCATAAAAATAATCGTTAACAACCAATAACTAATCTTGGTTTTAATTTTTGTAAATTATATCGGGAACAAAAGTAAATAATAAAGTACACTATAAAAAGGGAAATAATAATTTGTGGACTAATTAAAACAAAGTATATTTACTTTATATAAAGCCACAATGATGAAAAACTTTACTCCTATAATAATTTGCCTGTTTTTTTGTTTCGTAGGATATGCACAAAAAGGGGCTAAAATTGAATTCAAAGCCAAAAATAACACGATCGATTTTGGAACGATCAATAAGAAAAATGACAATGGCATACGCTCATTCGAATACACAAATACAGGCGATGCGCCCTTGATTATTTATTCAATTCAATCAACATCAAATTGTACTATCTTATCCAAACAAAACGAAACCATACTGCCTGGCAAATCGAGTAAAATTGACATCAAATATGACATGACTCCCGGACCTATTAGAAAAACAATTACAGTTGAATCTAATGCTATCAATTATACTGAAGGTAGAATTCCTTTAAAAATAAGAGGTGAGGTAATTGCTTTATAGTTTCAAATCGAGATAACAAAAAAATATTCTACAAAACATCAATAAGTTTAAATTTAAACCGTAATAATTTTCCCTCTCGTTTTACAACTACCTCTATCCAAATTTCATTTTCTGACCATAAAAGTGCATTTAGTTCCTGAAGTGATAATGTAAAAGCTTGTTTGTCATTAACTGAAACAATCTCATCACCTACTCGTAACCCGCATTGTTCAGCGTTAGAATTTTTTCTTAGATACCCAATCTCATAAACTGGCTCTAATACTAATTTATACTTTACTCTCGGATTAACATTATCTAATTTCACATCTTCTGAACGTAAAACCATAGAATTATCGGGAATAACAACTAATTGTTTGATTAACTGAACCCCAGTATGCCAAACCTCAATACCACTTTTATTATAAAAAAAAGTGCTTTTAAAATATTTATTCTTTTTTAAATACAACCATCCGTTTTTATAATCAAAAACCGTTGTAAATCGCCTCAAAATCTCGCCCCCTAAGGATCCCATGCGATTTGACTGTATATTGATATTTTTTAAAGAAACCGAATCAGGAAAAGCCACAATCGTTTCATTAAATTGAAAACTTCCTAACGAAAATTGTGGAATCTTTGCTCTTTTACCCTCTACAGAACCACTTAATCCTTGCCCTAAGTAATCTTGGTAATGTTTTTCTGGTACTGTAATTTTATCTGAAAATCGTTCAAAAAGCCAAACCGCATCACTGTTCCCACTATCTACAAGAAGCTTAACCACAACATCTTCTTCATTCATTTTTACTTTTGCTTGTAAATATGGTTTGTTTTTTTCGAGCACAAGCGGTATTCGTTCATACGTTTTTTGAATCTTGTTTTGAAAATTAGCCTCTTCTTTATGGAAAGTGACTATTTTTTTTGCATAATCCACCGCTACCAACTGATTTTTAAAAGCTGCTGATCCAATTATACCATTGACAGTTACCCCAACATAATTTGATAAATTAAAGGAAGGATCTAAAATTAAATACAACAAATGATTACGGGATTGCAAAGTCCCTATGGTCAATAAATTACCCGAGGATTTAAGTCCTTCAACAGCCTGATTATCACCTAGACCTTGGATATTAATTTTAAGTACATTATTAAGATTTAGTTTTTGTGGATCTTCAAAACCAAAGAGAATAGTTTCCTCCACTCCAGAATCAAGTAAAAAAAGTAATTCAACCCCATTAACTTTAACTGGAATAAAAACGAGATTATTGATTAACCGAATTGGGACTTTGACTTTTTCACTTTTGTCATTATGAAATTCAAACCCCTGTTGAGAAAATACAGGAATTGCAAAAAAGACTAGAAAAAAAAATAAAATTATTTTTTTCATGATTCACAATTTTCATAAAGTTAACAAAAATCCTTCTTTTTAAAACGTTTTAACTCCAATTTGTAAAACTATCCATAGCTTAGTTCTAAAAAAAATTGCAAATTTGCATCAAATTTTTATCAAGATGCCTGAGATTTCAATAAGAGGAAGAAGAATGCCTGAATCGCCAATACGAAAATTGGCGCCATTTGCTGATATCGCAAATAAAAAAGGCCTTAAAGTTTATCACCTAAACATAGGCCAACCCGATATAAAAAGCCCAGAAATAGCCATTCAAGCCATCAAGAATATCGACAAAGATATTATTGAGTACGGCCCTTCAGCTGGATACGAAAGTTATAGAAGAAAATTAGCCGATTTTTACACCAATCAAAATGTAAGAGTTGACTTTGCCGATATTATGATCACAACAGGTGGTTCAGAAGCTTTACTATTTGCCTTAGGAAGTATCATGGATCCTGAAGATGAAGTTATTATTCCAGAACCTTTTTATGCTAACTACCATGCTTTTTCGGAAGAATCGAGTGCTAGAGTAGTTCCCGTAAATTCAGATTTCGAAGGAGGTTTTACCCTGCCTTCAATCGAAGCTTTTGAAAAATTGATTACTCCAAAAACGAAAGCAATTATCATTTGCAATCCTAGCAATCCAACAGGTAATCTATATACCGAAACTGAAATTCAACAATTGGGCGAATTAGTAAAAAAACACGATTTGTTTTTAATTGCTGATGAAGTGTATCGCGAATTTATTTATGACGAAAAAGACCGTCATTACTCTGTAATGAATCTTATTGGCTTAGAACAAAATGTGATCATGATTGATTCGGTTTCTAAACGTTATAGTATGTGCGGCGCTAGAATTGGCTGCATGGTCACTAAAAACAAAGAGGTATTTGCTACCGCAATGAAATTTGCACAAGCGCGTTTGTGCCCTCCAACAATTGAACAAATTGCTTGTGAGGCTGCAATTGACACTCCTCAAAGTTATTTTGATGAAGTAATCAAAGAATACAAAGACCGAAGAGATACCTTAATAGCTGAATTATTAAAAATTGAAGGGGTAAAAGTAACCCCGCCTAAAGCTGCTTTTTATTGTATTGCGGAACTTCCTGTAGACAATACAGAAGATTTTGCTCAATGGCTTTTAGAAAGCTACAATTTAAACGGAGAAACCGTAATGGTAGCTCCAGCAGCTGGATTTTATTCAACTCCAGGCATGGGTTTAAAACAAGTACGTATTGCTTATGTACTTAACAAAGAAGACTTAACAAAAGCAGTTCACATACTTAAAGAGGCAATTAACACCTATAATGCGCTTTAAAAAAACACTTCGTTTTTAAAAACACCACCAAAGGCAATAACTTTAAAAATGTTATTGCCTTTCTTTTTTAAAAGACTAAATCTTATTTACCCCTTAAAACAGGCTATTTTTTATCAAAAGCTATAGAAATTCTTTAGTTTTTATTAATTATCTTTACAGCCTTAAAATTAACACACACTATTAATAGTCGTATTTAATGATACAAAACGAAGAAATGCACGACGAAATCGGAGACAATCACATTGGTTCGAGTGCAAAAAATCCTATGCGAGACGATGCTTTCGCTATTTCGGATGATGAAAAAATTACAAGAATAAAAAAAGATGTCGAAAACATTTTGATTACTTTAGGAATGGATTTGACAGACGACAGTTTGAAAGGCACACCTAATCGTGTCGCTAAAATGTTTGTTAAAGAGATTTTTGGAGGATTAAATCCTAACAAGAAACCAAAAGCATCCACTTTTGACAACAACTACAAATACGGTGAAATGCTAGTAGAAAAAAACATTATCGTTTACTCTACTTGCGAACATCATTTACTACCGATCATTGGTAGAGCTCACGTAGCTTATATCTCGAATGGTACCGTAATTGGTTTATCAAAAATGAACCGAATTGTTGAATATTATGCTAAAAGACCTCAAGTTCAAGAGCGTCTTACAATGCAAATTGTACAAGAATTGCAACAAGCTTTAGGAACAGAAGATGTTGCCTGCGTGATCGACGCGAAACACCTTTGTGTCAACTCAAGAGGAGTTAGTGATATCGAAAGTAGCACAGTAACTTCAGAATTTGGAGGAAAGTTCAAAGAAGAAAAATGCAGAAGAGAATTTTTAGACTATATCAAACTAGACACAAAATTCTAACAGCCAGCTCTTTGTAGTGAAGCTCTATCAAACGAAGCAAAACAAACAAATAGCATCCAAAAACTAAAAACATGTCAATTTATAACACTCAAACACTAAAAATATACAATTCACTTTCAGGAGAAAAAGAAACATTTGTACCTATTAATGATGGTTCTATTGGGATGTATGTTTGCGGACCAACAGTTTACAGCAATGTACACCTTGGTAATCTAAGAACATTTATGTCTTTTGATGTGATTTTTAGATATTTCATTCATTTAGGTTATAAAGTTAGGTATGTTAGAAACATCACCGATGTGGGTCATATTGTTGATGATGTAGATGAAGGTGAAGACAAAATCGCTAAAAAAGCACGTCTAGAACAACTAGAACCAATGGAAGTAGTACAGCGCTATACTGTTGACTTCCATGACATTCTTAAAGCATTTAACTTTTTACCGCCAAGTATAGAACCAACAGCTACCGGTCATATTATCGAGCAAATTGAAATTATCAAAAAAATAATTGATGCTGGAATAGGCTATGAAGCAAATGGCTCCGTTTATTTTGACGTTGTAAAATTTAATGAAACCAATAATTACGGAAAATTAAGCGGTCGCAACATCGAAGACATGCTTGCAAACACCAGAGATCTTGACGGACAATCTGACAAAAGAAACCCTCAGGATTTTGCACTTTGGAAAAAAGCCGAACCTGAACATATTATGCGATGGCCTTCACCTTGGAGCGATGGTTTCCCAGGATGGCATTTGGAATGTACTGCCATGAGTACCAAATACCTTGGCAATCATTTTGATATTCATGGTGGTGGAATGGATTTAAAATTCCCGCACCATGAATGTGAAATTGCTCAAAATGAAGCTTGCACTGGACACACTCCTGTTAATTATTGGATGCATGCCAATATGCTTACCTTAAACGGTAAAAAAATGGCAAAATCTACCGGTAACAACATCTTACCTAGAGAAATATTAACTGGCGAAAACAGCATTTTAAGCAAAGCTTTCCCCGCTTCTGTTGCTCGTTTTTTTATGCTACAAGCTCACTACAGAAGCATTCTTGATTTCTCTGACGAAGCCATTGTAGCTGCCGAAAAAGGATACAAAAGATTAATGGAAGCCGTCGATTCATTACCTCAAATCAAAACGAGCTCAAGTAGCTCCTTAGATATTGCTAGCTGGAAACAACTATGCTATGACGCCATGAATGATGATTTCAACACTCCTATTTTGATTGCACATTTATTTGAAGGTGTACGATATATCAATTTATTAAAGGACAACAAAGAGACTATCAGCGTTGCCGATTTAGAAATCCTTACAAACACCATCAACGCTTTTGTATTTAATGTGTTAGGTCTTGAAAATCAAAAAGCAGCCGATAGCAGTAATGCTAAATTAGAAGGAACCATCAACATGCTAATCAACATGAGAAACAAAGCTCGTGCGAATAAAGATTTTGCTATGTCTGACCATATTAGAGATCAGTTACTAGTGCTAGGAATCCAGTTGAAAGACAGTAAAGAAGGAACCACTTTCAGTATTTAGTTAATCAGGAATATTGAAAATATTTTCTTTTAAGCATTCTAAAATTATTGCAAAAAATAAAAAAATGTTTTCAAAAATCATCCTATTTCCCTTTATAGCATTGGTTCGATTTTACCAATTGGTAATCTCACCGCTAACTCCTGCAACTTGTCGATTCACGCCTAGTTGTTCGGCTTATATGATTGAAGCCTTAAAAACACATGGATTATTTTATGGTGGCTTTCTAGGAATTAAACGAATATTGCGTTGCCATCCTTGGGGAAAAAGCGGCTACGATCCAGTACCTCAAAAAAAAGAGTGCTACAAACATTAACCTTTAATTAGTACTCGTTTTACTTTAAATATTTAATTTTACAACTATATATAAAAAAGGATATTACATGACACAAGCTTTAAACATCGTATGGAATCCATCCGAAGGTATAGATTTAGGTTTTTTTGTAATTAGATATTACAGCTTAATGTTTGTGATTGCATTTGGATTAGGTTGGTATCTCATGAAAAACATTTTCGAACGCGAAAATGAATCTTTAGAAAAATTAGACTCTTTATTCGTATGGAGTGTACTCGCTACATTAATTGGAGCGCGTTTAGGACATGTTTTCTTTTACGATTGGGAATATTTCAGAAACCATTTATCTGAAATTATCTTACCATTTAGATTTACACCAAAATTTGAATTTACAGGCTTCCAGGGATTAGCAAGTCATGGAGCTGCCATATCCATTATTGTAGCAATGTATTTCTACAGTAAAAACATCCTTAAAAGACCATTATTATGGATTTTAGACCGTATTGTTATTCCTGTAGCTAGTGGCGCAATATTTGTGCGTTTGGGTAATTTCTTCAATTCAGAAATCGTAGGTAAAGTAACCAATTCAACTTTTGGAATACGTTTTATTCAAGATTATTACAGCAAAGCTGACGCTGTAAATGCCACACAAATTGCAAAACCAAAAGAAGCCTATTCAGCAATTGCTACAAATCCAAAATATGCCGACTTACTGGCACAAGTTCCAGCAAAACACCCAACACAGTTGTACGAAGCATTTTGCTATATCTTTGTTTTTGCAATATTATTTTTCTTGTACTGGAAAACGGAAGCTAGAAAAAAATCAGGTTACCTATTTGGACTTTTCCTAGTTTTACTATTTTCTGTACGAATGGTAGTAGAATCAGTGAAAGAAAGTCAGGGTGGATTTGAAAGCGCCTTAGGACTTCTTTCTACTGGACAATGGTTAAGCATTCCATTTATCCTAATTGGCTTCTATTTTATATTCACTGCCGAAAAACCGATAAAAATATAAATCACTTTTAGCATATAAAAAAAATGCCGTCTAACTATTTAGACGGCATTTTTTTTTACTCTTTAATCTCCAATCTATAAAAACTCAATAAAGCTTTCACCCTCTAATTTCTTTATTATTTTAAAAAACAAACTTCAAAACAACTCCAATAATTGCCGAAATTAATATAATATAGGGTTCCTGAATCTTCTTGAAATAAATCAAAGCCAAAGCTGTAACAATTGCTATAATTGCAGTCGGAATATCTTTGATACTTTGGGAACCAATCACAAAAACAGCACCAACTAAAGCCCCTACTACTGCCGCCGTTATTCCGTCAACAAAAGCTTTAATTGATTCATTTTTAGCAATTTTATTAAAATAAGGAGCCGGCAACACCGTAAAAGCATAACAAGGAAAAAAAGTAGCTAAAGCAGCCACACAAGCTCCGGCAAAGCCTGCAACCAAATAACCTATAAAACCTACCGTTATCACCACTGGCCCCGGGGTAATCATAGCAACCGCAACGGCATCTAAAAATTGTTGTTCGGTCAGCCAATGATTTTTAGTTACTACTCCCGTATGCAGAAAAGGCACTATAGCCAAACCACTTCCAAAGACAAAAGCTCCGGCTTCAGTAAAAAAAAGAGCTATTTTACCCAATACTGACGTTTTAAATTCCAAAATCCCAAATGGAATTAACAATAGCATATTGAACGAAGTTATTTTAAACCATTTGGGCGGAGCCTTAACAAGCATATAGACTAACCCTGCAACTACAAATAACAAAACCTTTTCCTGTTTAGTAACATAAGTTATCACTAATGCAGCAACAAAATAAAACCACAACAACCATCTTTGTTTTAAAGATTCAAAATTAAATTTCCCAATGGATTTTGTAGTCAGTTTATAAGAACTCATCACTATTATCCCTATAACGGCAGCTCCAACCCCGTAAAAAACAGCCTGCATCCAATCAAGACCGCCATATATTTTATAAACTATACCAAGTAAAACCACCATTATAAAAGATGGAATTACAAAAGCCAGCCCTACCAGTGTAGCACCTAATACCCGATAATGCACAAATCCTAAAAAAATCCCAAGCTGCGCCGCTAAAGGCCCCGGAGCCAATTGTGCCAATGCCAAACCCTGCTTATATTCATCCTCAGAAATCCATTTTCGGTCTTCCACCAAATCCCTGTGCATATAGCCCACTAAGGCTACCGGCCCACCAAAACCTACGGTTCCTAATTTCAAAAAATACAACATGAGTTGTCTTAATGTATATACAGGTTTTTCTATCATAATCTCTTGCTGTTAAAATAATTCCTATTTGAAGTCTAACATCAAAACTAATACCGTCCTAAAACTATAAATAGAATGTTATTTACTTTTTGTATCTGAATTACCTTTTTGAGCATTTTTTCTATAAGAAGAAGGATTTTTCCCGGTACTAAGCTTGAATATTCTCGTAAAATGACTCTGATCTGAAAAACCTGTCATGTAAGCAATCTCAGTAAGGGAATAAGTCGAATTTTGTATTAAATGAATCGCTTTCTCAATTCTCAATTTTCTGATATAATCACCAAAATTCAAATCATCAAAATATTTAGAAAACTCTCTTGATAAATATGAAGGATTCAGCTCTAAATCGGTGGAAATCTTTTTAAGGTCAAAAGTAAACTGAGTATCAATCTGATCTTGTATTATTGCTTTTAAATCTCTTACCCATTCAGGAGTTTTTTTGTTTGCTTTTTTATCCTTCAAAAATTTATCATAAACTTCATGAAGTAATTTTTCAAACGGACTGTTTTGCAGGTGTTTTTGTTTATAAAGATGCTTTGCCCAACTGTATAAAGCATCGTAAATAACTATCCCCGTTTCTAAAAGTTTGTAATCATCGGTAATATTATAAGAAAGACCGGCTGATATAGCCCATAAACCGGCAGATTCTTCCGTAATTTCATGTCTGTCAGTATCTGCGCCACGTATGATATCAGCCATTATTAAAATAGCCGGATCTGTTATTTTATGTTTTTTTATAATATAGTCAAATGTGCTTTCGGTTCCATAATGTGTATACTCTACATTAGGTATATCAAAAGGAATTCCCTTTAACTCTTTTGCCTTATCCGTCACTTCAACAAATGGCACATAAATAATCTCAGCTTCGCTATCAATAAATTTCTTAATAAGCCATGGACAGGCAATTCTATCTATTTTTGGTCGCTCTCTGGTAATCCATTTCATCTTACAGTTTATTTATTTTTATGAATTCAAGTCAAAGAAAGTGATAAAAAAACAAAAAACCACCTAACAAACGTTAGATGGTTTTACTTAAGAGCCGATAGAGGGACTCGAACCCACGACCTGCTGATTACAAATCAGCTGCTCTAGCCAGCTGAGCTACATCGGCAATTGTGTAATAATGATTATCGAATTTCAATAACAAACTTCTACAATTTAGAAGTTTTGAGCCGATAGAGGGACTCGAACCCACGACCTGCTGATTACAAATCAGCTGCTCTAGCCAGCTGAGCTACATCGGCGTCATTATTACGGGTGCAAAGATACAGCTGAATTTCAATTTTCCAAACTAAATTTGCACTTTTTTTCGCTTTTTACTGACTACAATTCGTTGATTTTAGCAATCAATTGATTAGCAACTTGTTCCAATTCTACATTGATTTGTTTGAAGTGTGCTTTTTTATTTTCAACATTCTTAGCATTTACTTTTGTTATCAAATTATCAAAAGCAGCAATAGCTTCATCAATTAAATTATTAGTTTCTGCAGTTGGTTTTCCAGTAGTTGAAAGTTCAAATAAGTAAACCGCCTCAATAATATCCCCTAAAACGTAGTTGATGTCTTTCTTTAAATTCTTAACGTTTGCCATTTTTTTAAATTTTAATTTGCGCTTGCAAAAATACACATAAACTTTCTATTAGTCACTATGAAATGTATATTTCTAAAACAGAAGCTTTTCCACTTAAAACAAATGCTTTAATTTCTGCCGGAATCAACACAGTATCTCCTTTTTTATAGCTGTATTTCATACCATTATAATCTAATTCGAAACTTCCTTCTACACACATATACACTGTAAAAGTTTCTCCATTTTTATTCACTTTTACTTCGCCATCTAATGGAATTAAATTAGTGGTAAAATAAGGACAATCTACTACTGTATTTGATGTATTAGGTTCTTTACTATAGTTTTTATACGTATCTACTTTATCATAATTAATTGCATCCAATGCTAAATCTATATGCAATTCTCTTCCATTACCCTGAGCATCAACTCTATCAAAATCATAAATACGATAGGTAATATCAGAGGTTTGCTGAATTTCTGCTACTACTAATCCTGCTCCAATGGCGTGAACCGTACCCGTTTCAAGAAAAAACACATCACCTGATTTCACTTTCACATCATCCAAAATAGATAGTAAGGTTTTATTTTTAAGATTTGCCACATATTCCTCTGCATTTGATTTTTCTTTGAAACCAACTATTATACGTGCATCTTCATCGGCTTGCATGATATACCACATTTCCGTTTTACCAAACGAATTGTGACGCTCTTTAGCTAAAGCATCATTTGGATGAACTTGTATTGACAAATCTTCGCGAGCATCTAAATATTTAAATAATAATGGAAATTGTTTTCCAAATCGTGCATAAACAGCAGTACCTAAAATCTCATTTGGACTCTCATCAATAAGTGTCATTAAAGAGGTTCCTTTCAATTCGCCATTAGCCACAACACTAACGTCACCTTCAACGGTAGAAAGTTCCCAACTTTCCCCAACTGTTGAAGACTGAATTGGTTTACCTAAAACTGTTTTTAATTTTTCACCACCCCAAATTCTTTCTTTTAAAATAGGTTCAAACTGTAATGGATAGATACTCTTCATTAGTAATTGTTTTTTTTAAAGATTGTAATTGTTTATAATAAAAAAGTAGCCTAACATTTACTTTGAAAAGCTACTTTGTACTTAATATTCGATTTATTTTTTTATTGTTTCCAACATTTTAGTGACATGCTTCATCCCTAAAACACTATCAAAAACCTTTTGAATGATTCCGTCACTATCTACTAAATAGGTCACTCTACCCGGAAGCAAACCAAATATTTTAGACGGAACACCAAAAAGCTTACGAATTGAATTATCGGTATCAGCTAAAAGTGTGAAAGGCAAATTAAATTTTTGGATAAACTTTTGGTGAGAAGCCACATCATCAACACTAATTCCGATGACATCAACACCTAAATTTAAAAATTCCGAATAATTATCCCGAAAACCACATGCCTGAACAGTACATTGAGGTGTATTATCCTTTGGATAAAAATAAATAATAACTGCTTTTTTTTCCAATCACTGTGTGGCTTTCAAACAACTGACCACTGGCATCTTTAGCGGTAAAATGAGGTATCTTATCCCCTTCCTTCAATGGCATCATAATCCTTTATAGCTTACAAAATTTCGAGGTGTTTCGTATAACACTACCTCTAGTTCAAATTGACTTTCTACTTGCTTTCTTATCTTATTCCAAATTACCACCACAATGTTTTCAGCTGTTGGATTTAGATTTTCAAACTCAGATACATCTAAATTGAGATTTTTATGATCAAATGCATCTTCAACCTCAGCCTTAATAATATCAGCTAAAATCTTAGCATCCATTACGTAACCTGTTTCGGGATTAATTGGACCCGTAACACTCACAATCAGTTCATAGTTATGCCCATGAAAATTTGGATTATTACATTTCCCAAAAACAGCATCATTCTGTTCGAAACTCCAGTCTTTGCGATACAAACGATGAGCGGCATTAAAATGTGCTTTTCTACTTATTGTTACTTTCATAATCCTATATAAATCAAAAGTGTTTAAACTTTATGTTCTTCTAAATAATGATAGAATTCATCAAAAATAATCTTAAACCAAATGGTATAAATCTCTGGATTTAAAGTAATATCCTGTTTCACAGCTTCAATATCCATCCATTTCCACGCTTCAACCTCGTCCAAATTAATTATAGGCTCCTCATTATAATAGCCAATCATCACATGATCCAATTCATGCTCTGTCAAGCCATTATCAAAAGGGGCTTTATAAATAAAATGAAACAATTCTTTTAATTCGGTTTTAAAACCCATTTCTTCCATCAATCTTCTGTTTCCAGCCTGAAGATTTGTTTCGCCTTCGCGCTGATGACTACAACAAGTATTAGTCCACAACAATGGAGAATGGTATTTATGATGCGCACGTTGCTGCAACATCAATTGGTTTTTATCATTTAAAACAAAAACCGAAAAAGCACGGTGTAATACCGCTTTTTCATGAGCCTCTAATTTAGGCATCAAGCCAATAGGCTCATCATTTTCGTTAACCAGTATTACGTTTTCTTCTAACATATATTTTTATAGGTAAACAAAAATACAAAAAAGATAAGGAAACAAGCCGTCTTTAACGTTCTCTTTGAATTATATTACAAAAAATTCTTAGAAAAGAAACACTTGCTTACATCCTTATCCGATTAAAAAACCAAAGAAAGTGCGATTACGTAAATACAATTGTTAAACAAGCCCCAAATAGCTGTTAAAAATAGCCTTCGTTGTAGTAAACAAAACCAATTGACAGCTATCTTTGTCTATACAAAAGACTCATTAACAGCTCTAAACTTTAAAAACGAATAAGCAATCCATTTATGAAAACAAATTCTTTAATAAATCTGATATTCATTATTCCTTTATTTGTTCTTTCAGCCTGTGGACAAAACAAAAAAAATACAGTTGCAGAAACGGCAATAAAAGAAAATAAAATCACTAAACCATCTAATCCTTATTATTCCAATACAGACACCACAAAACTTAAATTGAGCGATGCACAATGGAAAAAAGTTTTACCCGAAGATGTGTATTTAGTGATGCGAAAAGCCGAAACCGAAAGAGCATTTACAGGCAAATATTGGAACACTGACGAAAAAGGAACATACTATTGCGCATCTTGTGGAAATATGCTTTTTCGCTCTACATCCAAATTTTCCAGCAGTTGCGGATGGCCCAGTTTTTTTGAACAAGAAAATAAAAAAAGTATCGTATTCAAAAACGACTACTCCTACAATATGGAACGAATTGAAGCTCTTTGTGGAAGATGTGATGGTCATTTAGGGCATCTATTTGATGATGGTCCTGCACCCACTGGAAAAAGATATTGTATGAATTCAATTGCACTAGACTTCATTCCAGACAACAATTTACTTATCGAAAACACTCAAAATTAAACAATGAAAAAGTTTTTATTATTAATTCTGTTATTTGCTTTAAATATAGATGCTCAAACTAAGCCAAATAAAAACAACACTCATCTAGAAACAATCACTCTAGGCGGTGGCTGCTATTGGTGTATTGAAGCCATTTTTGAAAATTTAAAAGGTGTAAAAACAGTAGTTTCTGGATTTTCAGGAGGAAAATTAGCCAATCCTAGTTACGAAGACGTTTGTACAGGAAAAACAGGACATGCCGAAGTTGTTCAAATTACATTTGATAAAACCAAAACCAATCTGGATGAAATCCTAAAAGTTTTTTTCACGGTACACGATCCTACCACCCTGAATCGTCAAGGAGCCGATGTGGGAACACAATACCGTTCGGCTATTTTTTACCATAATGAATTACAAAGAAAAACAGCTCTAGAAATCATCAATCAATTAAACAAAAACAAAGTTTACAACAATCCCATTGTTACAAAAGTTGAACCTTTCAAAAATTTCTATGAAGCAGAAGACTATCATCAAGACTATTTTATCAACAATGCAAATAAACCCTATTGTCGTTTGGTCATCCAACCTAAATTAGAAAAGTTTGAAAAGGTCTTTAAAAACAGATTGAAAAAATAATACGAACACAAATTGCACAAATTAGCACAAAAACAAATTTCCATTAATTTCATAAACCTATACACAAAGTAAAAATCAGTGAAATATGTTTTTCGGTTTCGAATTTGTGTTATTGGTGTAATTCGTGGCAACTTCGAAACTAAGTAATAATTCGGGCTTTTTTACCTAATGCTTCACCAATCATCAAAGCACATTTTTCGCCATCAATGGCAGCTGAGATAATTCCACCTGCATAACCCGCTCCTTCACCGCAAGGATACAAACCTTTTATTTGCAAATGCTCTAAAGTCATTGTATCTCTAGGAATACGAACAGGTGAAGAGGTTCGGGATTCCGGCGCATGCAATACCGCTTCGTTAGTTAAATAACCTTTCATAGACTTCCCGAAAGCAGTAAATCCTTCGCGTAATATTTGTGTTAAAAACCCAGGAAAAACTTGCCCTAATTCAACCGGAGTAGTTCCCGGTACATAAGAAGTTTTCGGTATATCTTTTGAAACTTTGGATTGGGTAAAATCAATCATTTTTTGTGCAGGAACTTTTTGAGTTTCACCTGCCAAATGCCATGCTTTTTGTTCGATGCTTTTCTGGAATTCCATTCCTGCCAAGGCACCAAATTTGGCAAAAGGCTTAAAATCTTCCAATTTCAATTCGATAACAATACCCGAATTAGCAGTAGCTTGATCCCTTTTAGAAGGCGACCAGCCATTTGTCACGACTTCACCAGGACTGGTAGCACAAGGCGCAATGACACCTCCGGGACACATACAAAAAGAATACATCCCTCGCCCTCCTACTTGCTTCACAATACTATATGGCGCTGGTGGCAACAACTCACCACGATAATCACAGCTATACTGAATACTATCTATCAAAGATTGCGGATGCTCAGCGCGAACGCCTAGAGCAAAAGGTTTAGCTTCAATCAATATTTTTTTTCTGTCTAATAATTCAAAAATATCTCGAGCCGAATGTCCGGTAGCTAAAATCAACTTATTCGCCAAAATTTTGTCTCCGTTTTGTATCACCACTCCTTCTACCTCATTATTTTTAACCAAAATATCCGTAACTCGTGTTTCAAACAAAACCTGACCGCCACATTCCTTGATTTTCTCACGGATATCTTCAATAATTTTTGGCAATTTATTCGTTCCAATATGCGGATGTGCATCCACTAAAATATCAGGTGTAGCACCAAAAGCCACTAATAATTCTAAAATCCGATTCACATCGCCACGCTTTTTAGAACGCGTATACAATTTCCCATCCGAATAAGTTCCTGCTCCACCTTCGCCAAAACAATAATTAGAATCCTCATTTACAATATGATCGCGATTGATAGCTTTCAAATCTCGACGACGACCACGAACATCTTTTCCGCGCTCAATCAAAATTGGTTTTAAACCCAATTCAATCAACTGTAATGCTGCAAAAAGTCCCGCAGGACCAGCCCCTACCACAATTACTTCCTGTGCATTAGCTACATTTGGATAATCCGGTAGTTGTAATGGTTTTTCCTGAAAAGCTTCCCCTTTTAAATAAATAAGCACTTTCAAATTGATTTTAACTACTTTTTGGCGGGCATCAATTGAACGCTTTAGAATCACAACATGCTGAATTTCAGAAACAGCTACTTTTATTTGTTTGGACAAATGATCTTTAAGCAAAGATTCGTTGGCAGCAATTTCCGGAGTTACCTGAAGTAAAAGTTCTTTGGGCATGATGATGTATTTATTTTATTGGCTTTTCTTTCTATGAAAAGAAGTTGCAAAAATACAATTTTGAAATGAGATTTTATCTTTACTCCAAAATTTGCACGCAGATTTACACAGATTGAAGCAGATTTACATAATAGTAAAAACGCATCGTAGTGAGGCTCTATCGAAAAAAAACCAGCACCTTAACCTCTTACAAACTTAGCCCTTTTAAGAAAGACTTTGTACCTTTGTCACTTAAAATCTTTGAAACTTTTATCAATGTCTAGAAAAATAAAATTGATTTGGGATTTTCGCGGCCCTGCTTCTGCAAAAACTGCCGAACATCACGAAATCCACTTAAAAGAATACATCACTATTGAAAAATTACCTATAAATATTACTGGTTTTAAAGTTTATGACGAAATACACGCTATCGCATTTATGGTGGTAACTGACGAAAATATGATTCAGGTCAGAGATGCTTTGAAACCGCATCGAGGGGAACTTTACATAGAGTAAATTACAAATAACTTAAAAAAATCCAATAAAAAAATTCCAAATCCCAATATTATAGCACTTGGAATTTGGAATTTAAAATATTGGAATTTATTCTCTAATTTGCTACCTCGCTTATAAATTTAATGCGCATCAAACGCAATTCGTCGATATCATAATCGCCATCAAATTCCTTTAATGCTTCTTCAATTTTATCGGTTGCTGATTCCATGAAATAATCATGAATTTCTTCCTGCTGATCTTCATCAAGCATATCATCAATCCAATATTTAATATTTAGCTTGGTTCCAGAATAAACAATTTGCTCCATTTCTTTAATCAATGCATCCATCGTTAATCCTTTTGCTTTAGCGATATCATCTAATGGCAATTTTCTATCAATATTTTGAATGATATATAATTTGTTCGCCGAATTAGTTCCCGTAGATTTCACTACCAAATCATCTGGTCTGATAATATCATTATCCTCTACATATCGATTAATTAAAGCCACAAAATCTGCTCCGTATTTTTTAGCCTTACCTTCACCTACACCGTGAATATTAGTTAATTCTGCTAAAGTTACTGGATATTTCAAAGCCATATCTTCTAAAGAAGGTTCTTGGAAAACAACAAAAGGAGGCACTCCTAATTTCTTAGCTACTTTTTTACGCAAGTCACGCAACATTTCCATTAATGCTTCATCAGCAGTACCTGCCGATTTAGAAGCCGTAACTACTGCCTCATCATCAGCCTCACTGTATTCATGATCCTCAGACATCATGAAAGAAGTTGGATTAGCAATAAAATCCAATCCTTTTTGAGTGATTTTCACAATTCCGTATGTTTCAATATCTTTAGACAAATAACCTTCAACTAAAATCTGTCGTAACAAAGCCATCCAGTATTTTTCGTCGTGATCGGCACCACAACCAAAGAAAGACTGCGAATCAGTACGATGCGCCTTGATGACAGCATTCACACGACCTATCAAGGTGAAGACAATTTCTTTCGACTTATACAAATGTTTGGTATCGCGAACCACTTCCAGAAGCTTAACCACTTCGTTTTTAGCTTCCACTTTGGTTTTTGGATTCCTTACATTGTCATCCATATCAGCTCCCTCGCCTGTTTCGCTATCAAATTCTTCACCAAAATAGTGTAGCAAGAATTTTCTTCTTGACATCGAAGTTTCGGCATAAGCCACCACTTCTTGTAACAAAGCAAATCCAATTTCCTGCTCTGCTACAGGCTTACCTGACATGAATTTCTCTAACTTTTCAACGTCTTTATAGGAGTAATAGGCTAAACAATGTCCTTCTCCTCCATCACGACCAGCACGACCCGTTTCTTGGTAATAACTTTCTAATGATTTTGGAATATCGTGGTGTATTACAAAACGTACATCTGGTTTGTCAATTCCCATACCAAATGCAATTGTTGCCACTACCACCTCTACATCTTCCATCAAAAACATATCTTGGTGCTTGGCTCTGGTCTTCGCATCCAATCCTGCATGATACGGAACTGCACTAATACCGTTTACTTTCAATACCTCGGCAATAGCCTCTACTTTTTTACGACTCAAACAATAGATTACTCCCGACTTCCCTTTATGCTGACGAATAAAACGAATAATATCTGATTCGACATTCTTGGTTTTCGTGCGTACTTCATAAAATAAATTAGGTCTATTAAACGATGCCTTAAAAGTAACTGCATTAGACATATCCAAGTTCTTAAGGATATCTTCCTGTACTTTTGGAGTAGCAGTTGCGGTAAGTCCAATCACAGGAACATCACCTATTTGCTTAATAATATTTTTTAGATTTCGATATTCAGGTCTAAAATCATGTCCCCATTCCGATATACAATGCGCCTCATCAATAGCGACAAAGGAAATAGGCACACTTCTTAAAAAACTAACATTCTCTTCTTTGGTTAAAGACTCTGGAGCAACATATAATAATTTAGTTAAACCAGAAGTAATATCCTTTTTAACCTGAGCTATTTCGGTTTTAGTAAGTGAAGAATTTAACACATGAGCGATGCCATTTTCAGAAGACAAACTCCGTATAGCATCTACCTGATTTTTCATTAAAGCAATTAATGGAGAAACTACTACTGCAGTCCCTTCTTGAATTAAAGCTGGTAGTTGATAACACAAAGATTTTCCCCCACCTGTAGGCATTATCACAAATGTATTTTGCTTCTTCATTAAGCTTGTTATCACTTGCTCTTGTAATCCCTTAAATTGACTAAAGCCAAAATATTTCTTTAATTCTTTATGGATATCAATTTCGTTTGAATTCATTCTTTATTATCTGGTATTTTGTATAAATTTGCATCACATAAAGATACAAATTTCTTTTACACACACAAATTTTAAACATTCTGTTTTGATATCCAAAGAAAATATATTGGCTGTTGCCAAAAAAACCATTTTATCTGAAAGTGAAGCAATTGTAAAATTAATTGATTATTTAGATGATAATTTTTCAAAAGCTGTAGAACTAATCTTTCAATCTAAAGGTCGTTTAGTAGTTACCGGGATCGGAAAAAGCGCCATTATTGGTCAAAAAATGGTTGCCTCTTTTAACTCAACTGGAACCCCATCTATGTTCCTACACGCAGCCGAAGCTATCCACGGTGATTTAGGAATGATTCAAAAAGACGATGTTATCATTTGTATTTCTAAGAGTGGAAACAGCCCCGAAATCAAAGCGCTTATTCCTTTATTAAAAAGAGATGGGAATCCACTAATTGGAATTTGTGGAAACACCAGTTCGGCATTAGCTAAAGGTTCTGATTATGTTTTAAACACTACTGTAGATGCAGAAGCTTGCCCAATTAACCTCGCCCCTACGAATAGTACCACTGCTCAATTAGTAATGGGAGACGCTTTAGCCATCTGCTTAATGGAAATGCGCGATTTTAAAGCAGAAGATTTTGCTAAATACCATCCAGGTGGCGCTTTAGGGAAAAAACTTTTACTCAAAGTGAAAGACTTGATTGAGTACAATCAAAAACCAATAGTAGGTCCTGAGACTCCAGTAAAAAAAGTAATTTTTGAAATTTCTGAAAAAAGATTGGGAGTAACTGCCGTTATAGAAAACAACAAAGTTGTAGGTATTGTAACCGATGGTGATATTCGAAGAATGCTAAACGATAGAGATAGTTTTACCGACTTGACAGCTAAAGACATCATGACCAAAAATCCAAAATGGACTTCATCTAATACGATGGCAATTGATGCTTTGCAAATATTGGAAAACCACTCCATAACCCAACTTATTGTTATAGACAATGAAGAATACAAAGGAGTTTTACATTTACATGATATTTTAAAAGAAGGAATCCTATAATGGCAAATAAAAACGTAAATGAGATGTCTTTTTTAGATCATCTTGAAGACTTAAGATGGTTATTAGTTCGAAGTACAATTGCTATCATTATCATGGCATTTGTTGCTTATTGCTTTAGTGATTTTTTATTCGACTCGGTTATATTTGGTCCTACAAGAGCAAACTTTTTCACCTATGTTTACTTTTGTGAATTATCGCACTCTCTCGGTTTTGCCGAAAGCATTTGCATTACCGAAATGCCTTTTATTATCCAAAATACAACAATGGAAGGACAGGTAAATGTATTCATATGGATGTGTATTCTTTTCGGTTTCATCCTTAGTTTTCCTTATATATTATGGGAAGTTTGGAAATTTATCAGTCCTGCATTATACCAAAATGAAAAAAAGCATGCTAAAATATTCATCTTTTTCTCCTCGTTATTATTCTTTTTAGGTGTTGTATTTGGTTATTATGTGGTGATACCCATGTCTGTGAATTTTGTGGCGACTTTCACCATTAGCCCAACAGTTTTAAACCAATTCACACTGGATTCTTACATTGGGATGGTAAAAACCTCCCTACTTGCTAGCGGATTGTTTTTTGAATTACCCATAATTATCTATTTCTTAACTAAACTAGGACTAGTAACGCCTAATTTCTTAAGAACCTATAGAAAATATGCCATAGTGCTTGTATTAATCATTGCCGCAATTGTAACACCTCCTGATGTAGTGAGCCAAACTATAGTTGCCATCCCGATGCTATTAATTTACGAAGCAAGTATTTTTATTTCTGTTTTTGTTGCCAAAAAAGAAAAGAATAATTAATTGTTAATTTCACTATTTGTTTATTGGGTTATTCGTTAATTTGTCTAATAATCTAACAAGCAAAAATTCAAATAATTGAATACAAATGATTTTAAGAGCCGATAATTTAGTAAAAACATACAAAGGAAGAAGTGTTGTAAAAGGCATTTCGGTTGAAGTAAATCAAGGGGAAATTGTTGGTTTATTAGGCCCTAATGGTGCTGGAAAAACCACTTCATTTTACATGATTGTTGGCTTAGTAAAACCAAATGCTGGAAGCATTCACCTTGACGATACTGATATTACAAATTTCCCAATGTACCGAAGAGCACAGCAAGGAATTGGATATTTGGCACAAGAAGCTTCTGTATTTAGAAAATTAAGTATTGAGGATAACATCCTGAGTGTTTTGCAACTAACTAAGCTTTCCAAAGAAGCTCAAATCGCCAAAATGGAAAGTTTAATTGCCGAATTTAGCTTAGAACACATTCGTACAAATCGTGGTGATTTATTATCAGGAGGAGAGCGCCGTAGAACTGAAATTGCACGTTGCCTTGCTACGGATCCAAAATTCATTTTGCTAGACGAACCATTTGCAGGAGTTGACCCTGTTGCAGTTGAAGATATCCAAAGAATTGTTGCGCAATTAAAAAACAAAAACATCGGAATTCTAATTACAGACCACAACGTACAGGAAACCCTTGCTATTACCGATAAAACCTACCTGATGTTTGAAGGAGGAATTCTTAAAGCTGGAAAACCAGAAGAATTGGTAGAAGACGAAATGGTACGAAGAGTGTATCTAGGACAAAATTTCGAATTAAGAAAGAAGAAATTAGAGTTTTAAGAAAGTATTCAGTGTACAGTTTTTAGTGAGCAGCTTTAAAACTAATTCTATAATAAATGGAAGATCCAAACAATCCAAGTAAAGAAACATTAGAAAAATGGTCTAAAGACCCGAACAATTGGATTTGGGGAATGTTTTATTACAATCCAAAAGACAAACGCATCTTTCCTCCCAAGAAAATTGAATGGATGGGATTTACCACTAATTTCGCCAATACAAAATCGATTTTAGCAATGATAGGTATACTTTTATTTGCCGCTTTAGTCATCTTGACCATAGAAACCCAAAAAACACGATAACTATTCCTTTGTAATAAATCGTAGTTGCTCTACATCTCCATTAAAGATATTGACATCAACATTGCCTTTTATTCCTGAAATGGAAGCTTTTTCGGTGAATTGCCAGAAGAGCCAGTCTTCATCCATTTTTTCTCTGTAGAAATTATAATTAGCAATCCAAAATAGATAATCCGAGAATTCCTTTTTTAAGAAATCATCATAATAGCGTTCGCCAGTATAAATAATCGGTTTTATTTTGTAATGCGCTTCCACCATAGTCAACCATCGTTTTAAACCAATTTTCAAGCGCTCCATAGATTGATTCTCAGAAAGACGTTCAATATCTAAAACAGGGGGTAAATCACCTTTTTGCAATTGAACCGTTTTAATAAAAAGTTCGGCTTGTTCCAATGAATTTTCATCAGGACGGTAATAATGATACGCCCCACGAATAAAATGATTTTCTTTGGCTTTGCGCCAATTTTCATTGAATTTTTTATCCAATCGATCTTTACCAACAGTCGCACGAATAAAAACAAAAGACAATTCATAATCATCGTCTAAAGTCTTAACCTCTTTCCACTCAATATCCTCTTGGTATTCTGAAACATCAAAACCGGTAGCCTTGTTGCCTTTTTTCTCTAAAACTTGATAATTACGAACATCTGAAATATGCTTCTCTCTAGCCGCTTTATCCAAGAGCTTATCCGTTTTAAAACTAAAATAATAAGCCAGCCCGTTGCGGTAATGGTAGACAATTCCAAAGAAAATTAGTATTGAAAAAACAACAATAGCAATCTGAACAAGCTTCTTCTTCAGTGTTTTAGTAGACGATTTCTTTGGGGATTTTCGGGTAGTTATAACACGCCGCCTATGATTTTGCTTTGCCATCTAAAGAAAACTTATTATTCAATACCGACAACAACACATAACTTATAATCACAAGCGGTACTCCAGCGTATTTAAAAAACAGCACTAACAATAGTGCTAGGGTTATAAAACTAACTTGCAACAGATTATCTTTCAAGGTGAACTCCTTGATTTTTAATGAAAATAAAGGTATTTCGGCATTTAGAATATAAGCACTAAATGCTGTAATCAGTACTAAAACCCATTGATTTGTTAGCAATTCAAAAATAAAAAACGAATCCGAATTTTCAATTACTAAGGGCAAGCTTAACATAAACAAAGAATTAGCTGGTGTAGGTAATCCGATAAAAGATTCCGACTGACGGGTATCAATATTAAAAAAGGCCAAACGATAACATGACCCCATAGTAATTACAAATCCTACAAATGGAAAATAATTCCAACTCGTAATTTCATGCTGACCGTTTAATAGTAAATAATACATTACATAACCGGGAACCACTCCACTAGTAACCATATCGGCAAGAGAATCCAATTGTAAACCTAATTCGCCTGTAACCTTAAATAAACGGGCAAAAAAACCATCAAAGAAATCAAAAAATATTCCCAGAAAAACAAAGAAAAATGCCATTTGAAAATCCTGTTGGCTCACAAAAACAAGGGCAATACAACCACAAAAAAGATTTAATAATGTAATTGTATTCGGGACGTGTTTTTTAATATTCATTTCTTTAGCATTTTTGAGTATAGCCACAAATTTAATATAATTAGTGAATGCCTGCACTTATCTTAAACATCAATTATCAACAGAAAGAAATATTGATTATATATTTAAATGCATAAATACATTAGCTCATTAAAAAATGATACTTTTGAAAAAAATAACAAAGACAAATACTATGGCGGCTATTTTCACACCTAAAAAAACGGTATTCCTTTTATTCTTTTTTCTTTTTTTCAATGCCTTTTGGGCTCAAAACATCCAATTATCAAAAGATGCCAAAGTGAGCGTGATTACATGTGGCCTAGGAAATGAATCCTATTCACTCTTTGGTCATACCGCTATCCGAATTAAAGACGATGCCAATTTTATAGATGCTGTTTATAATTATGGTGCATTTGATTTTAACACTCCTAATTTCGTTCCTAAATTTGCCAAAGGGGACTTAGAATATTTTGCTGTGGTCCATCGCTATACTGATTTTATTAACCAATATACCTATGAAAATCGTTCAGTTGATGAACAAGAATTACAAATTCCACTCCAATTAAAACAACAACTTTTCGAGAACCTCAATACTTCACTAGCCTCTGGAGACAGTCATTACACCTATAAATTTATTGACAAAAACTGTACTTCGATGGTTGTCGATATTATCAATAAAACCCTAGGAAGCAACATAATCACTAAAAAAGTAGATACTGATTTGACTTATCGAAGTATTTTATTCCCTTATTTTGATTATCATTTTTATGAGAAATTAGGCACTAGCATTATTTTTGGTTCGAAAGTAGACCAATTGGGAACCAAACTATTTTTGCCTCAAGAATTACAAAAAAGCTTAAAACTTATTCAGTACAAGAATCAGCCATTAGCACCTAAAAACCAAACCCTGTTACATTTTGAAGAATCACATCCTAGTTCTTGGTGGAATAACATTTATACTTATATCCTTGTAATTGCTTTATTATTAATTTTAAACAAAAAAGGGATTCATTATGGCTATTTTACTTTAATGGGAATAGTAGGCTTATTTTTCCTTTTTATGGGTTTCTATTCTGATCATTTGGAATTAGCAAACAATTACAATGTCCTTCTATTTAATCCCTTACTGCTAGTTTTAGTTGTTTTTTATGCCCAAAAAAACCGCGTGTGGAGCTATCGCTTTTCGCTATTGAATTTAATTGCTCTGGCTGTTTATTTGGGAATACTGATTAATAAAGCGCATTTATTAATTGTAATGCCAATGGTATTGACTTCGGCATATTTTTTAATTCAAATTGCTTTAAAAAACAAAAAACCGATTCCAATCATCATATAGAAGTTACTGTCCTCTATAAAAAAGGATCGTTGTTATTGTTTTTAAGCTGATATTGAAATCCAAGTAAAAACTCCTGTGTTTGATATAATACAAATCGTATTGCAGTTTAATTAAACTATCGTCTATACTTTCTCCATAAGAGTAGTTTACTTGTGCCCAACCAGTAAGACCTGGTTTTATAATATGACGGGTTTCATAAAAAGGCATTATTTGTGTAATTTCTTTAACAAAAAAAGGACGCTCGGGTCGTGGACCAATTACTGCCATTTCTCCTTTTAAAATATTGACAAATTGTGGAAATTCGTCCATTCTGGTTTTTCGCATAAATCGCCCAAAAGCAGTTATCCTACTATCGTTATTGGTTGCAAAAACGGCATTTTGGGATTCAGCATTTGCAACCATTGTGCGAAATTTTAAAATGTTAAATATCACACCGTCTTTCCCCACACGTTCTTGGGTATAAAACAAACTACCTCTATTCGCAATGGTATTCATTAGAAATATAAATGGAATAAGAAGTATCATAATTACAATTCCAACTACCGATAAAACAATTTCTAACAACCTCACAATAGACAGATACAATTTGTTTTGATTGCTGCGGCTAAAAGGAAAAAAAAGATAAAAATCACGTTCAACATGCTTGACTGGTATGCGTTGCGTTTTTGTTTCATACAGCTGAGAATATTCTCTAATTACTTTGCCAGATTCTAGTAATTTTAATAACTGTTGGTATAAATCGGCTGTAATAGCTGCTTTTTTTTGAGTGGCTACCACTATTTCTTTAATATTTGCTTTTCGAACAAAATTGACCAAATCAGTGGATGAAACTTTTTTAAGACTCGCTTGTTGAGTCGAAAAATTCTCCTCAGAATCACTCCAATAGGCCACAATTTTATAATGTGGATCGATACTCTCAATTCCCGAAACCAATTCGTTTAACTGTTCTTCATCACATATCAACAATGCATTTTGATGAAATCGTTTGGAGGCTAAAAAACGAACATAAAAAAGTCGCCAAAGCACTAAAGACAGAAAAATAACGACTAAAAAAGTAATGATTTGTAGTCGGTTAGTAGGTAAAGAAGCGGCATAGACAGGAGTTAAAAAATAGGCCAGAACCGTCGTTGTAACTGTTAGTATTGCACTTCTACCGATTAAAAACTCATTACTCGAAACCTGAAGATTGTACAGTTCAAAAATAGCACCAATAACTTTCAAATAGAAAATCAGCACTACTAAATGCGTTACATTGGAAACTGTTGTTTTTAAATAACTTAAATCAAAAAAATAACCCACTGCATATAACGAAAACACAATACAAAGCACATCTACGAGATGTAGCATCATTTTCCTTTCAGAAATTTCAAAATGTATTTTGTCTTTTGGCATTCGTTTTTATCTCACTTCAATTTAAATTGCGTAGCACAGCTATTGAGATAGTTGCACTTATCGATACAAAAATATTATTTAAGTTGAAAAAAGCGCTACAATTTGCCGTTTATCCGTTTAAATGCAAACTATCCCTCCTGAACCTCTTCTTGTTGGACTTTAGGAGCAGGTTCTATAACCAGTTTTAATAAGGTTAAGGCATACACAAATGCTGGTGCAGCTATACGCATTGCGGCATGATTGATTGTAAGTAACCAAAAAAAATAAAACGAAAAAAAGTAAATATTTTGATAATTCAGAACATATAAAATAATGGGGGTAACTAACAGTATTAGAAGTATTAGAACCCCAAACATGCCATGCTCTGCTAACAATCTCGTCATTTCATTATGAGTTGCCACTTCTTCTCCTAACATTTCACCTCGATAAGACTTTCCCATACCTACACCCACACCCATAATTGGATTTTCTTTAAACAGTTCTAGTTCGGTACCAAGTATTTGTTCCCTTCCTCCCAATCGATCCTCTTTTACCCTACCTGCGGCATCTTGATTCGCATATCTTTTGGCAATTAAACCATTTGTTTGAATGACACTATAAGTCCAAATACTCAAAGCCAAAATACCCGTCACAAAAACAATCCAACTTACTTTCCTTTTTCCTGATGTATTCGCTAAAAAATAAGTCGCCAGAATCACACAAACTATCATTGCTACTCCTGAAATAACTCCTCCACGTGAAAAGGTAACAATGGCTCTGTAACTACAGGTTACTAACAAAAACCCGTTTAACAACATCATCCTTTTTGATTTCGATAAAAAAACCAATTGGCAAAAAAACACAAACATTCCTATGCCCAAAATGGTTGCCACTTGATTAGGACCAAAACCACCTGAGGTAGCAAAGTTAGACTGGGTTCCCGTAACCACCTCCCTTACCGAAGGATTGTACAACAATAAATAAGTTAGGGTACTTACTATAGGTAAACCTAAAAAAATCAAGCCATTATGCAACTGATTATATGTTATTTTCCTTTGATAACAATACAAAGCGCTCAACCCCAAACAAACTGGTCCCGAGATATTAAAGGTTATTGCCTTACGGATTTCTAAATCCAAATTTTGATTACTCATCGTCACAATAATCCCTGGTATTAGTAGCAAAAAATACAACCAATAAACGATACTATTTTTTGAAAAACCGCTCAATACAAAACCCAACAACATTAACAATGAAACGATTGTTTTCACGTATTCATTATTTAAATTCCCTCCTGTCATTCTTAAAAACACTTCGGCTCCCACTAAATAGGCCGAAACATAAAACACTTCATTATTTTGGTTGTTTTTACTAATGATATAATACACCCCAATAACGGCTATGAGTAAGGCATAGATTTTAGACAAAAAAGGAATAAAAAACAGGACTACCGCTAAACCTATATGAAGCGCAAGGAGTTGGATATAATCAATTTCCGATTTATTCATTAATAATTGTTTTTTGTACCCAACAAATATATTTCTTTATAGTGGATGTTGCCGAAAAATAGTGCTCTACTTTATCATTTAGCCTTTCTGAAAAGGTATCTCTTAGTGATGGATTCTCTATTAACTGAACCAATCGATTGTAAAACATTTCACCATCATTAGAAGGCACCAAAAAACCATTTTTATTATCTTCCACAAGAGCCGCTATTTGCCCAACATTGGTGGCTAGAACCACTTTTTTACCCAAAGCATATTCCAAAACAGCTACAGGAAGTCCTTCTGAAATGGATGTTAAAATTCCAATTTCAACTTGAGCTATAATGGCTTCAACATCCAAGCATGTATCATACATATAAAGCTGTTGGGACAAATTGTGTTCTTGTATACTGTTCTTTATCATCCTAGAATAGTCATCTTGTAAATCTTTGCCCAGCAAATGCAAACTCCAATCAGGATGGGACTCTTTGAGTTTAGCAGCCACTTTTACTAACATTAAATGATTTTTTTGCTCTCGCAAATTGGCCAAACATAAAATTCGTTTCCCCGCTTGACCTTTCAATTGTGTTGGTTCGCTAACAGCCTGATTGACTACTGCGAAATTGGGCAAATAGATCGTATTTTGACATTTTAAATATTCTTTTACCCAAAGATGTAACTTTTCATTCACTACGATCACAGCACTAAAAAACATACTTGCCAGTTGCAAAGCTCGTTTGGAACGTTCGGACAAAAAATCACTATTCCCATAATGGTCGTGCCAAATAATTTTAATTTTCGGGTAGCACAATTTAACCAATACTGCTAAAAAGAAAGACGAGCTGTGTGCCTGAATCACTTGCATTTTATTGTCACGAATGAATTTTCGTAATTTTAGAACTGCATTAACATCCCAAGTTCTTTTTTTATTCAAAAACAAGTAGGCGACATTGCGATTTAATTGCGCTTTGAGCAGTCCCTCTTTGCGTGTAGTCACTAGTGCAGAGAAAGCACAATTTTCCGCCAAAGTGTTGGCATAATTTACCGCCATTCGTTCGGCTCCGCCTGCCTCCAAGGAATCTATTAGTTGCACTACTCTCATCTGATTAGTTTTTGAATTTCTAATTCAAAACGTTCTAAGGTATACTTTCTTGACCAATGTATCGCTGCCGCACTTTTATTTTCATAATCTGCAGCATTATTTATTAGCCTCAGCACAGCCTCAGCATCCTTGTCCAGCTTTTTTTGCAATATAATCCCTCGATTCCCATCATCCAACATAAAAGGAATACAGGAAACTGAAGTAGCGATAGGAACAGAACCCCAAAACATAGCTTCGGCAATGGCTTTAGGCCAACCTTCACTTTTAGAAGCTAATACCACAAAATGACTCTCCTGATAAGCTTTTTTTAGCACTTCCTGATTTTGATTCCCATGTAAAATAACATATTCTTGAAGTTGGTTTTCCACAATGTAAAGTTCTAAAGACGAACGCAAAACACCCTCACCATAGATATCCAGCACTGCATTTATTTGCTTTGCTCTCAATTGTTCCAAAATTTGTATGGCATATAAGGGATTTTTTCCTTCTACTAAACTCCCTACAAATAGCAGTCGAATGGTTTTATTAGCTTTTATTTTCTTTGGCTCGATAACTATTTCTTTCTCTGAATAACTGGCGGTAAAAAAAGGTGTAATGTTAACCGATTGATTATTCCATTCGCCATAGACCAAGACTTTCATGTTTCGAGTCAAAAAAGTATTCGCTAACAACCATTTTTGTAAACGATACGACCAAGGTTGCTTTGCTTTTGGATCCCAATTTCCGGCATATTTAGCCGTTTTAGGTTTGGATGGAAAAAGTATTTGTAAAAAGCAAGCTAACAATCCCATGTTGCCAGGACAACGCAAATGAATATGATCGGCTTGTTGCATGGCTTTGAAAATAATCAAACCATTTTTCAATACTTTAGCTATGGATTGAAATGCCAACTTGATACTTTTAATACTGAATTCAGTGAGAGGAATAAGCCTTGAAGTTGAAAAATTTAATTCCGAAATCAATAGGTCTCTATCTTCATTCCATACAGGGCAACAAAAAATAATTTCATCTACAAATTTAGCCCATAGCTGCATTTCTTTTTCATAAGGAGAATACATATGTAATTTCCCTTCAAGCTTTATAATTGGTGCAGATGAAAACACTATTAATTTCATAATTTATATATATCCTTTAGAACCTTTAGATGAAATGATAACTGCAGGAACTCCGGATACTACATGATGCGATTCAACATTTTTAACCACTAGTGAACAAGCGCTTACTAAAACATCATCTCCTATATCAATAGCTCCGACAACAACACTATTAGCTCCTAAATACACATTATTACCAATTCTTGGAACGCCTCTACTTTCATTTAAACCTGATACACCAATAGTTACTCCTTGAGAAATATTGCAATTGTTACCAATAATTGCTTTTGCATTTATGATTACTCCTCCAAAATGACCAACATAAAAAGAATGTCCAATTGCCGCAGAAGATGGAATTGAAATACCTGTACTTATTTCAATCATTTTTTGCCATAGTAAACATACAACTTGACAAAATTGTTTTAAAATTGGAATCTTTAATTGATAAACAAAATGGGCAATTCTATATTGAAAAACAGCCCAAAAACCTTGAGTAAAAAAAAGTATGGAAAAAAAATTCCCTCCATACTTTTTATATTTTTTATAATCTAAATAAATCAATTGAAATAAATTCATAAAATCTATTTTGGTTTATTAAAAATCAAACTCCACCAACCCACAAAACGCCCAAGGGCTTCTGTAAAAGCCTCTTTTTTATTCGCAGTTGTTACTGTATTTAAAAAACGAGTTGACATCAAAAGTATCGTTATTGCATGCCATTTAAATTTATCTCTAAAAACAGGTTCTGGATTTTTTACTCTCCATACATACCAACCGTTCCGCACCACCATTTTACCGTAATGATATTGATTAGGTCTACCTGAGCTTTCATGGAAATGACTTATTTTGGCTCTTGTATTTACATACAATTTTCCTGTTTTTGCCAATCGTAAACTAAAATCGGCATCTTCATATAGTCCATATCCTTCAAAATATGTTGAAAATGAAAACGTCTCAAAAACGGACTTCTTAAAAGACGAAACGCCCCCCATAAGTTGTTCTACTTCATATATTTTTTCACTTGGAGGAAGAAAACCAACACTTCTACCGTGAGAATACAACGGAGAATAACCTGGAGGACAATTACTATCTAAAGCTAATTTTTTCCGCAACACAAAACGACTTCCGTCTTTACGTTTCCAGCCATCAAAATAGAATTCATTACTATTTGGAATATAATTAGCTTCTACTTTTTCCCACTTAATTTCATTTACAATATAACCTCCTACACCTAAAGCATCAGGAAAAATAGTATAGGTTTTTATTAATTGCTCAAAATAATCATTCTCTAAAACGGTATCATCATCTAAAAAACACACTATCTCAGAATCTATAGCAGCTTTTGAAATCCCAAAATTTCGTTGTCTTGTCAATCCTCTATTTTCATCTTCGACCAAAAAATACTGCAAATTTTGCATTGCCTTATCCTTTAAAACAAATTCTGTATCTCGATTTAAAGAACCATCAATAATTATAATTTCATCAGGATAAACGGTTTGCTCTTGAACGGATTGCAATAATCGCAACAAGGGCTCTGGACGCATATAAGTACATACAATTAATGTAAATTTCATTTTCTAGCTACCTTAAATAGGGAATAAACTTTTAAAAAATAGGCTTTACGTTCTAAATGGCTTTGCCATAATTTTCTATTATTCTGCTGCATAATTTCAAAATCTTCTTCACTTATTCTTTGATGAAAATCAATTAAAGACGCAACCATTTTATCTGCTTTTACAATAACACAATGCTTATCCCAGTTAATATCTTGGTTTAAAGGTAAACTAAAATCGGTATCAATAACAAATGGAATTCTACCCATTGCAAGCGCTTCGTAAAAACGAACCGAAAAATTTCCAACTCCACGCATACAAAAAGTATAAGGATGAGATTCCATATTTTCAAAAAACTCCAGCCTAGTTACTCTCTTTTCTTCAGTTGTTTTTACTCCCGCTCTGTATTTATCTCTAAATATAAAATGGGTTTCAACTTCTGGACTTTTCTCTAATTGTTTTAAATACTTGTACCTTTTACTACTAGATGAATAAAAGGGTTGAAAATCCGTTTGTATTTTACCTATCCAACGTTTAAAATTATAGTTCAAAAAAAGCAAATACTCTTTTATTCGCTTTACAAATGAATCATTAGCATGACCTACAAAACCAATTTGAGCCTGTGGTGATTTATCCAAAGTTCTAAATTCTTTTGCTAAAATAACATACGGATCATTTATAAAGGAAGGTAAAATAAATGTTTGCGAATCCAATAGAGTAGCAAAACCACCTAAGCGAAAAGTATACGCATTTGTAGATACACTTTTTCCATAATCGCCCCCTGAATACAGCCAAACTTTTTTATCTAAATCCGATGCTTTTTTAATAAAATCATTTAATTTTTGCTGCCTTTTAGAACTATCATAACGGGCAATATCAATAGGAACTACTGCAATATCACAATCAGCAATTTCAGAAACTATTTGGTATTTTTCTAATAACTCAGTATTTGGCACATACCATAAATCAAACAATAACGGAAAAACAAATCTTCTGTTTTCTGGTGTTAAATAAATTTGTTCTGTGTATACTTTTAGCATAAATTTATTTTTCCCTGTAATTTCTATAAGTTTTTAATCCTCTGTTAGATTTTTGATACAACAAGCATTCTATATACAACCTCAAAGCTCTGACCATTTTAATTAAAGATTTATTGAGTGGTTTACTGTTATTTCTTCTAGTTGTATCAGACTCATTAGCCAGTACAGATTTACTTCCCTCAATTGAAAAAGCCATAAATCTATTAGTTATCCCTATTTTTGCATTAGATTTTAAAATTCGAATTGCATATTCTGTTTCACCATATCTTCCAGAAGTTTCTTCTTGATAGTAACCATATTGATCATGAAAACCACTTTTAATAATAAAGGGATGGTCACTGTATTGATAAAAATTATAAAAAAAATTGTTCCAAGAAAATTTTGGTATTCTACTTATCGAAGAAGTTAGTGGTATCGTTTCTTTAAAATAAAAATTTGAAGTAAAACGAATTAGATCTAAACTATTATTTTCTAATAATTCATAACATTCTTCCATTACATTTGATATTTCAGGGCTAATCATAAAATCTTCCTGACAATAAATAATATATTGCCCTTTACAAACTTTCAAGCCTTTATTGATATTAGCAGCCAATCCCTGATTAACTGTAGCTAAAACTAATTGATCTATTTCATATGATTGAATAGTTTTAATATTTTGAGGAGAACTTCCATCATCACTCACAACAATTTCATAGTTTGTAAGTGGAATTTTTCTTATTCCATTAATACATTGAGCTAAATCATAAGGTCTATTATAATGTGTAATTAAAAAACTTATTTTTAGTACATCCTCCATCCTTATATATTATTTGCCCAATAAACACTTCTTATCCATCTTTGTTTGAAGTTTTTATAAAAAGTAACATAATTACGAACTGATTCGTGCTTTAGTAATTTTAAAAAAAGGACTAATTTATAACTTTTCAATTGTTCTCTTGTATAATACTTTTGGAGTACATACAAAATGGTAGGTGACGGTTTGGGCTGAATTTTATCTGCATCCCATTTTTTTTGGGTTTGAATCCTAAATCCTCCCATTGGTGCTTTTAGATGGGTAATTTTCAAATCGGGAAAATAAATAACATCAAATCCTTGATTGCGTAATTGCAGTCCAAAATCAGTATCCTCACCATAACCAAATTCTAAGGCTTTATCAAATCGAATATATTTTAAACAATCTTTTTTTACAAAACTATTACCCGAACCAAAAATCCCCGATTGATGAACTATTTTATAATACTGAACTTCATTGGGTTGTAAGTAGGTTGTAGTTATTACATCAATTCCATATTGATTGGCCTTAGCAAAAACTTCTTGTATTAAATTATTACCTAATCGATTATCATCATCATTCAAAAACACCCAATTACTACTAACCTCAGCCAAAGCCAGATTTCTAGCATTACAAGCCCCTGCCTGATGTGTAAAAAGATGCTGAATTTGAAACGGCCAATTTTCATTCTTTATATAATCTAATTCTGGCAGGCTTTCTGGAATAGGATTCTGTTCCACAATGATTACTTTTTTAGGCAAATGGGTTTGTACCGCCAAATCCTTCAGGACATCATAAAGGTATTCTTTTCTTCCAATGGTTGGAATAATGACATCTATCGAAAAATCGCTTTCAAACTCTTTCGTTGACTGTACCAGAATAGAATCTAAATTCAATGGGATTTTTTTTCTACTCTTAAAAAATAAAGCATAACAAAAAGGAGCCACTGGAAATCGTTTCTCAAAAAGCATTAGGTTTAAAAACAATAACAACAACCACCTTTTTTTATAATGCTGTCTTACGAAACGGAAAAGAGTGAAAAAACCAGCAGTAATTTTCGTATTACGCTCTTGATTAATCGTAGTTAGCAATCGAGGTTCGGAATAACAAAAAAGGCCTGCTATCATTCCTAACTTAGCCATTGAATTTAAAAAATATTCAAAATCTGCCCCATTAGGTATAAGTCTCCCCATTTTAAGTACAACCGAAGCATGTATACCACCTGCATCAGCACTCATTAACCAGGTAGGATATGATACTTGCTTATTGACCTTGATAAAGGGGGACTCTTCCACATAGCCAATAGCGGCTGGAATATAAAACTGCTTTGCCATCGTATAAGAGGCCATAATTTTATAATGATGGAAAATTTTTTCCAAATTATCACAATTCAAATAAGAAGCAACTTCTTCACTGCACCAAATCAACCAATCTTGAGGATAATTCTCTGCTAAACGAACTAAAGCAGTAGCCATAGAAAACTGAGGAAAATCTAAGTTTTCACCATTTCTTACTACCTGAACTAATTTGTTATTGTTATGGTAAAGGATTATCACTTGCTATTTTTTTTATCTATCAATTGCTGATAAAAGGTAATATTTTGTAGCACTATTTTCTTCGTATCAAATTGTAACTCTACTCGCTGTCGAGCATTAGCACCTATTACTAAACACTGCTTTTTATTTTGTAATAGTTGTACAATTCTATGAGCAAATGTAATAGGGTCTTTTGGTGAAACCAAATAACCACTTTCATCATCTGTTATTAACTCCTGAGCCCAACCAAAATTAGAATTCACCACTGCTTTCTGCATTGCCATCGCTTCAATAGTCACCATGCCTAAGGTTTCTGCAAAAGTAGGAAACACGCAAACATTTGCTTTTTTGATGTAGTGCTGCACTTTATCATAAGAAATTTTGCCTAAATAATGCACCTTTTCGATATCCGAAGCCTTAAATTCTTGCCGAAGCAATTCCCAAGTTGAATGTGATTGTGAGTATACATCAGCAGCGTCACCCCCTATCAAAAGTAATTTCGCCTCAGGAAATTGTTCGCGTACTTTGTTAAAAATAGCAGGCAATTCAAAAACTCCTTTTTTTCTAATTACCGTTCCTACATACAAGATTAAACCTTCTTCAAATAAGGCTGGAGCCTTATTTTCAAATCGGGCCAAATCCAAACCATAATTAATAATTTGAATTTCTTTGTCTTTTAAATTAAAAAGCTGTTTCGATAATTCACCCGCAAAAGAAGTTGGAGCTATAAAAGCATCTGCTTTTGAAATAGCATTTTTTTCAAAAAATAAATTCTTCCACTTTTGTTTTCGTTTTTCCAAATGACAAAAATAAGTATCACTTCCATGAAAACGAATTACCAAAGGAATTTTGAATTTCATAAAGGCAGTAATCCCTGTCCAATCGGCTGCTTCAATTAAATCAATCTTTTGTTGTTTAATAACCGAATTGCAATAGTTCTCAATATATTTTCGATGAAAAAACCAAGTTAAAAACTGGAACTTTTTATACTTTATACTGTGAATTTGAATTTCATTATCGGTGAAAACTTTTTGTTCTTTTTGACCATACACCAATATTGTCACCTTAACTCCTTGATGGACTAAAGCTTTTGCTAAGTTTTGAATACTCGTGCCTATCCCAGCTGCATGAGCTAGCTTAGTATGAGGATATTCGGGAGTCAAGAAGGCAATATGCATAGTTTATAAATTAACAAAATTCTTCGTTTGGAATCTTTACAACTCTTTTTCTCTTTTAGAAATTAACTTCTTTGCAAAATTTTGAAAAGGAATTTCTATCCAATTGTAACTTAAACTCGATAACACAACAGATAGCGAAGTAATTACTAAAAAACGAATTAAAAAATTAAGTAAATAATAATCACAAAAATCAACCAAATTAAATCTTGCTAGCCAAGATATAACTATAAAATGAATGATGTAAATACTAAAACTTATTTTACCAACATAGCGAGTAACAACATTTGAAAAAAACTTCAATTTCCCTTTACTCAATAGGAATCCAAAAAACACAAATAGAACACCAAAAATAATATGATTTAGGTATAAAAAATCAAAATGGGAACCTATTTGCAAAGGCAACAACACTAAGAAAAGTAAAATCATTTTAGAATTTAAGTCTGCCAAAACTGATCTATTTTCAATAACAAAGTACATAACTAAACCTAATGCAAATATTGGCAATTGACATGGTAAATAATAATATAAAAATTCCCTCCAAATCAAAGCGTCTGGGATACTTACAAAATATTGCAAAAACTCTTGAAAAAACAATTTAACTATTAAAGAAACATTTAAAAAAATTAAAGCATCATTATAATTCTTTATTTTCTTAAATAGAAAAGGAAAAAGCATATAAAACATCATTTCTACAGTAATAGACCAGCCACCTGGAACAAAACTATTAATCCAATAAGGACTTAAGCCGTGTAAAAAGAAAAAATTAGACCATATATTCCAATTAGAAATATATGATTGTTGCCCTAACCAAAAAGGTAAATCAAACTTAATTCTAATTATGTAATAGAGAATACCCAAATAAAAAACAGGTGCTATTCTAAAAAACCTTCTAATGAAAAAATTTTCTCTTGGTCTTCTCTCTACCCCCCTACTTTTATAAGACCTAAATAATGTAAATGCACTGGCAATAAAAAAAAGCTGTACTCCTCTAGCACCTAAACTAAAAATCACGGATAATTCGTTAGGTACTTTTACAACTCCTTGTTGTGCGGTATGTGTAATTAACACCATTAAAATAGCTATTCCTCTTATTGCATCGATATAGTGCAATTTTTCTATTTTTCTATTTTTCATAGCTTAGAAAAAATCATTGATAATCCGAGCAGTAAAAATTTCGGCTCCGGCATCATTCATATGACCACAAGACGAAAAAAATTGGTCTTCCTCTACTATCTTTTCATAATTGTGAATTTCTGGATAAACCTTTTTTACTTTTTCAAAATAGTCAATTCCTTTTGTATTCTCACACATGGGTGTCATTACAGCAATGAACTTAATATTATTGGCTGCGCAAATATTCTTTATTTCTTCGTAATATTTGTTTTTCAATGGCTTTAATGTTCTAATATCATTCTTCATCCTGCCTTTTTTATTTCCTAAGGCATGGTATCCCCCTCTATCTAAAATATTCGTTGGCTGCTTACTAAAAGTCTTATACATTTCCCTGAAACCAATTAAAGCATCAAAATTAATATATCGATAAAAGGGAATGAAATAGATTTGCATAAAATCAGGCTCAGGTGCAAAATGATTTTTGATTGTTTCAGAGTCGTGAATATAAGGCAAAAATTTGGCTGCAACTGTTTCGGAACGTTTTTCGTTAGACAAATTCAAATCGGCTTCCAGCATCAGTGTTTTAATTTTGTAGCCTCGTTCCATCATTAATTTTAACATCAGCGAAGCTTCAAACAAATGCCCTCCACTGATTCCATAATTGAAGGTTTTCAAGCCTTTTTGCTCAAACATTTCGGTCACAAAATGGTTATTGGCTCTGGAAGACCCTAAAATGACTACATCATAATTTGTAGCTTTGGAATTGTAAACATAGTCTATTTTATTTCGATTATTCGAATGCATATAAACGGAGGTATAGCTATAGTCTAATACTACTGCAATTAGCAATAGTATGATTATTGTTTTTATGGTGAATTGTAGAAATTGTTTCATTATTTTTTTTAACTGTATCTGTAAGAACTAATAAAGCTTTTCTTTATAGCTACTTTATGCGCTTTTTTACAACTTTTCGCAATCACTCGAGTTTGGCAGTTGCGACGAGATAAAAAAATGTGCGTTTGATTGTGTCATTCCTCCAGAGGAGAAATCTCATCTCGTTTATTACTTTTTCTTTACTCACTTTGTAGACTTTCTCTATGTGATTTCTCCCTTTGGTCGAAATGACAAAACAATCTGTGTAAGTGTGTCATTCCGACAAAGGAGGAATCACATCCCCATTTTTAAATCTTTCATTCAAGAACTCAAATTCCGGATTGAAAGAACGAATTAATTCTATTTTTTTAGTTCTATTCCAGCTTTTTAATTCTTTTTCTCTTGTGATTGCCAAATGTACCCAACTGTGTTTTTCATAATATACCAAAAACTCAATTCCATATTTTGCTGCAAACGTTTTATTAGCTTCTTCAATATTTTTATGATGTTGTTGTAATCTATTCCTTAAATTATTTGTCATACCAATATAAAAAGTCGAACGATAACGATTCGTTATGATGTATACATAATAAGTATGATAGCCTTCTCTATAATCAAACATACTTTTTTATTCAACTTAATTTAGGTGATGACAAAATACGATTAATTTTCTTTATTGAGTTTCTTTATGTGATCTGCTTCGCCTGTTCACTATAGCTCGAGTCTCCTTCGTCGAGATGACAAAATGCAGCTAGTGTGTCATTCCGACGAAGGAGGAATCACATCCTAAAATTATATATCAATCTTAAAAGTTTATACAAAATCCTAAAACTGAAAATAAATAAACTCTTTGTAATCCGAATAGGTTCCTAAAGCCATGATAGCGGCCAAACATAAAGCTAATTTTATCGTTTGATATTTACCCGAAATCGGTTCTTCTTTGGTGCGATTGTTCCATTCGACCGTGATAAACAGCAGCAACAAGAGGATAATTTCATAGTTGTATCTTTCGTTAGCCAAATATTGGGTTTCGAAATGCCCATTGGTAAACATTTTTTTTAAATACAAAAAAGCATCTGTGATTGTTTTTGCCCTAAAAAACACCCAAGCCAAACAACTTAGTGCAAAGGTGAGTACGATATTGGCAACCGTTCTTAACGATTCCCAACTTCGATCTAAAACAACTGTATCCAAATTGTTTCGATTGGATTTCCGTATAAGAAGTGGTAAAAAGTACAAGGCATTAATCAGCCCCCAAACTACATACGTCCAATTGGCACCATGCCAAAAACCACTGACCAAAAAGATAATAAAGGTATTTCGGATTTTCATCCACATTCCGCCTTTGCTACCTCCTAACGGAATGTATAAATAATCGCGAAACCAAGAGGATAGCGAAATGTGCCAACGACGCCAAAACTCGGCTATATCTCTTGAAAAATAGGGATAATTAAAATTTCTTAGTAGTTCTAATCCAAACAATTTAGACATCCCCAAAGCCATATCTGAATATCCTGAAAAGTCGCCGTAAATTTGGAACGCAAAATAAATAGCTCCTAATACTAACGAGAACGAATTCATTGAGCCATAATGGTCAAAGATGGCATTAGCATAAGTCGCACAGGTATCGGCAATGACTACTTTTTTTAGTAATCCCCATAGCATTTGGTAGATTCCAGCTTTAGCCTGTTCGAAATTAAAACTTCGTTTTTCTTTGATCTCTGGCAATAAATGGGTTGCTCTTTCGATAGGTCCTGCCACCAAAAGCGGAAAATAACTCACAAACAGGGAATAATCGACAAAGTTGTATTCGGCTTTAATTCTTTTGTAATAAATATCAATTACATAGGATAGGCCGTGGAAGGTATAAAAAGAAATCCCCACAGGTAAGACTACGTCCAACAAAAAAGGTGATGTTTTTAAACCAAATCCCTGCATTAGCTCCGCAAAAGAAGCCGCAAAGAAGTTATAATACTTAAACAAGCCCAGAAATCCTAAATTGACTCCGATACTCAACCAAAACCAAAATTTTCGACTGCTTTCTTTCTGGCTTTTTTCAATTCGAATACCCGTATAATAATCTAAAAAAGTCGAAAATACTAAAAGAAATAGGAAGCGCCAATCCCAACAAGAATAAAAATAATAACTGGCAATAATTAATAAACTATTTTGAGTGGTTTTGTTTTTGTTAAACACAAACCAATACAAAATAAAAACGAGGGGTAAAAAAATCGCAAAAGCGAAAGAGTTGAAGAACATTTTTTGAGTTAAAAGTTATGAGTTAGAAGTTATGAGTTAGAAGTTATGAGTTCTCTTCTTCCCTTATCTCAAAGTGGGGCAAATTCTCATTAACTAATTAAGCAGCAAATCTAGGATAAAATTTTCAATTTCTGATTTCATTTTACAATGCGATCAATAGCATCCCAAATTTTCTCCGAGGCCTGTGTTGGCGTTTCACCTGCTACAATAGCATACCATTTTTTTCCCTCTGAAACATTTGATAATTCTCCTTTTAGAATTGCTTCAATCTGATTGGCTAATTGATTTTTATCTGTACAAAAAACAGCAGCTTGCTGACTTGGCATTGATCTAAAATGAACGTATTTATAGTTTTGCCCAATGTCACGAATTCCCTCTTTCAATTGAGGCTGTTCATAATTGTAATAAATACATGGCTTATTATGCGCTACAAAATCGAAAACTGTGGAAGAACACACATTGGTTACCAATTCAGAATGCGCACAAACATTATGTAATAATCCTAAATCGGCCTTAGTAGGAAATACTTCGTTCCAATTTTTCCCTAAAGCCTTCCATAATGGATCTATTACTGCGATGATATCTTTATTAGCCTCAATTACTGCATTGTATCGGGAAGTAGTGTCAACAGGACATTTACGATAGATAATCCCCAAATTATATCCTTTAGCACTTAAAGTACGAACAGCATGAGCTAAATCTTCTAAATAATACTGATCTAATGGTGATGTGGTTTCATCATCTCCTGAAAAACAAATGTATTTTTTTTGGATATCCAACTGATATTCGGCAAAAAAAGCTTCTCTACTTTGCGTTAGAGCAGTATCGTAATGCGGTTCAAATTGAGGTGTTCCCGTAACTATTAATTGGTTTTCCTTAACAAAAGGGTAATATTGTAGCATTTCCTTTTTCATCAAATCACTCCACACACAATAATAATCGGTTTCTACCAATTGCATCGCTTTAGGCACATTATCCCAAGAATACACAAACGTTAAAGTAGGAATCCCTAAATCCTGTGCAGCCAATAAAGCGCCAATAGATTGAGTAGCTCTTTGGGTAGTACAAAAAACCAAATCGGGTTTTATTTCTTCCAATTGTTTTTTGCAATACTGATACTTTTTGGTAGCACGTTCTAAAGCATTAATTCTTTTTCGAATTCGTACTATCCCTTTTTCAGAAGAATTCAAACCAATAAGCACTTTGATAAAAAGTGTCATCAAAGTATTCTTTAATCCATTGTAATTAAAGGGAAATTTATAAGTTTGATATACTTGATCTTTGAACTTTTTGGTAGCAACATTCAGTTCAATATGTTTTCTAACACGACAATAGTAAGAAGTTAAAGGATGAATCTTTTGTGTCTTGATTTTTACTTCTTCATACCCTAATTCTTCTTGTAAAGGATAAACGGTATTGTTCCAATATATTATTTGGTTTCCACGCTCTTCACCAATTTCTTTAAATTGGGTAAAGGCAAAATTGCGAAGCCCTACACCATCCGGGAAAAAAACAAGGATTTTTTTATTGTTCATTGATTATTTTTATGAGTGCAAACCTAATGCTTATTTCTTTTTGCTTAAACAAAAAATCAGCCTTTCTTATTCTTCAACTTCTCTCGTTGCACAGCTTCAATTGGTAAAATATCACTGCTTTTAAATGTCAACGCCGAATGAACTGCATTTAAATCACGACTTAATTTTCGTAAGCCCATAGGTTCTAATGAAGCGGCATGATCGGTTCCTTTCCAGGTACGATCCAGTGTATAATGTCTTTCGATAATATTGGCTCCTAAAGTATAAGCTGCTATATCAACTGCTATCCCTAAATGATGCCCTGAAAAACCAATGTGTTTGACCTTTTCTCCATATTTAGCTATTAGCAAATTAATATCTAGCAAGCAAACATCTTCAAATGGTACCGGATATCCAGATGTACAGTTGTACAAAACCAAATCCTGATTACGCCCTTTTTCAATAAAGAAATTGACTAGTTCTTCAGTTTCATTTTTAGTTGTCATTCCTGTCGAAATATGAATCTCACCTTGGTAATTTTCGCATAACCAAGATAACATCGCATAATTATTATTACAAGCAGAAGGAATTTTAATAAAATCAGGATGTAATGAAGCAATTTCTTTAGCGGAAGTCAAATCCCAAACCGAAGTAGAATATGTAATACCAACCGATTCACAGTAATTTTTCAATTCGGAATGTTGGTTTAAATCAAATTCCAAATACTCTCTATGCGCGCCATAGGTATCCCCATACGCATTGGAACTATTGGGATGTGGAGCATTGTATTGCTCTTCCGTTAGTAATTCTTTATTATTTCTTTTCTGAAATTTGACTGCATCGGCATTACAAAATATTTTAGCAATTTTGATGAGCTCCTTAGCAATTTCCATTTCCCCCTTATGATTGCAACCTATTTCGGCAATTACATAAGGTTTTTTATAGTTATTCATTTACGTTTCGTTTTATAATTTTCACACACCCCTAACCCCTCTCAAGAGGGGAATTCATTAGTGCTAATCAACAAATTTTATCTTTACACACATCATATCTCACACCCCTAGCCCCTCTACAGAGGGGAATATAATAGTGCTAATTGATAACTTCTATTTTACATTTTAACTACCTCAAATACTTTTACTTGACTTTTTTTTCTTTCACAACCTTATTACACTATTGCCCTTATTATTTTTTATGGAATCGTTACATCTTCGATTTCAAGAGAGGAACTCCTTAGTGCTAATTATAACTGATTTTACAATTTCAAATCTGGACTTTATCTAAAATAAAATACAAGACGAAAATATTATTAGGGACTTAACTCCCCTCTTCATAGGGGTTGGGGTGTGTTTTTTAAACTCTTCAATAAAAAATTCAATCATCCTAATTACATTCTCCAAATCTATAGTCACTTGACTCTTACCACACCTTACAACAATCCCCTGATTCAGCCCTGAATCTTTATAATAGTCGTCATTCATTTACGAAAACTAACTCCCCTCTTGAGAGGGGTTGGGGGTGTGTTTTTCAAACTCTTCAATAAAAAATTCTATTGCTCTAATTACGTTTTCGATATCCTTTGTGACTTGCTCATCTGTAAATCGTAATATGGTCACACCTAATTCCATCATTCTTTTTTCTTTTTTCAAATCTTTATTATGCACTTCAATTAATTGATGCGAATAACCATCTAATTCTATACCTAGCATTAATTCGTGACAAAAGAAATCTAAAATATAGTTATCTATAGGTTTTTGTCTGTGAAAATCATAACCATACATTTGTTTTCCTTTTAACTTCATCCAGAGGAATATCTCTGATTGTGTCGAATTATTTCTAAGTTCCCGAGCGTATTCTTTTAGTTTAGGATTATAGGGGATGATTTTTCGTTTAGACATGATGAAATATTTTATCTTTTTACACACCCCTAACCCCTCTAACTCCCTTTATTAATTTTTTATGGAATCGTTACATCTTCGATTTCAAGAGGGGAATACGATGACATTAATTACATCTACTACTATATCTTTACAACTTCTCTTTTTCTCACCTCCCTTGTCTCCCTCAAGAAGGGAATACGATGACGTTAATTATAAATTAGTCGCTCCAAAAATAGATTTTTCAATTGCTTTTTATAATATTTCAAAGCAAAATGGAATTATTTTCCGAAAACTAACTCCCCTCTTGATAGGGGTTGGGGGTTTGTATTTTGAATTCTTCTACTTTCCCTTTTAGTCTAAAACCGTTCGTTATAAACAATTATTTTTTCACAAGCTTCGCGAATTGCACCCTCAGCGGAAGCTTTCGTTAATAAATAATCGGCATTTAGTTTTACTATTGTTGTGGCATTGGCCGGTGAAAATGACCATCCTACTGCGCATATATTCGCTAAGTCATTTACATCATCGCCTATGTAGGCAAAAGAATTAAAATTAGTATTTCTGGTTTTAGCAAATTGTTGCAAAAAGGCATATTTATCTTTTACCCCTAAAAAAGTATTTTCAATTTGGAGTTTTTTCATGCGTTGCGCCACTAAGGCTGAATTCTCAGATGTTATTACGACCACCTCAACCTGATTTTGACGTAGTATCTCCAATCCCATTCCGTCACGCATATCAAAGGCTTTAGCCAATTCTCCTTCTGCCGAATAAAACACCTGTCCGTTAGTGAACACACCGTCAACATCTAACACTAAATAATCAATCCGTTGCTGTTGTTTTGCTTTTTTCAATCGGCTGGCTAAAAGTTCTTCTACAATTTTCCAATCGGTCATAGAATCGATTTCTACCAATGAATTTTCAGGCATTGTCACTAAACCGATTTTACCACTCACTCTGTTTTTAGATTCTAAAAAAGCCTTTTTTGTAGTAGCATAAACAGCACCGTTTTCAATTAACAAACCTTCAAAATCCTGACGCCTTGGCCGATGGAACACATCATAATTTTGAGGTGTCCCATTGGCATTCCAAGTAAAACGATGCGTATTCACAACCGTGAGGGCCGAATCGTAATTTTCATTTTCAATTTTAGTTAAAGTGGTATTAATATCTCTAGCGGTAGTCATAGGCGAAGTAGCCTGCAACAAACACAGTACATCAAAATCGTATTGGATTTGTTCCGCAAATTCCAACATAGCACTTTCGGTAGAAGCGGTATCCGTTGCATTTTCTTTGGAACGCAAAAGTGCTTTTACTTTTGGAGTCCAATGGTATTCTTTTGCGATATAATCGATAATTTCCACGTCATCGGTAAAGACAAAGACTTCATCCAAATCAGAAAAAATAGCTTCTCCTAAAACCCATGAAAAAAGGGGGCGTCCCAGCATTTTCTTTTTATTTTTTCCCGGAATCCCTTTGGAATCTATACGTAAGGGTATGATGGCTGTTTTTTTCATTTTCTATATTCTAAAAATCAAATATACTGTTTTATGTTTTAGTACTATTTTAAGCTAATATTGAATCATTTTTAATTGTTTTAAACGATTCAGAGTTGATTGTTTCACAGGCTTTCTAAATTTCAAAAGACTAATACAACTGCCCAGCATATTTCCTGCTGCTTTAAAAAATAATTTAAAATAAGTCCTGTCAGACAGCGCATATTTCCTGAAATTATGCCATAAAAGTTTCAATATCTTTTTAAATGGATTTCTATAATAGACCAGGTAAATTTTAAAACTATTTTGAAGCTGTTTTTGAAAACGAAAGTAATTTTTTCCTTGTTGCTTCCTTTTTTCAAGATCAACGCGATGATTTACCACCACTTGATTCGAATACAAAATATCATACCCTAAATCTAGAACTTCTAATGACACACATGTTTCTTCGCCATAAATATCCATCCAAACCGGAAACCCATTGGTCTGATCATAAACTTCTTTACGAATGGCGAAACCAGAACCAATAAACTCTGTAGTTAGATATTCTTCTTTTTCAATAGCTTTTATACACTCTTTTGGTGTTTCAAAAATACCTTTTACTTCTAAAAAAGCTAGAATTCCAAGATTTTCATTGGATTGAAAATATTCTTTAATCATTTCTATTGGTTTTTCAGAAATTAAATGGGCATCGTCATCCAATCCTATAAAAATTGCACCAACCGCTTTTTGATACAAAAAGTTTCGAGCAGGTGACGCTGAAATACTCTTTTTTAACACAAACCATTTTACCCATGGATACTGCTCTTGCAATGGTTCAGTTGCAGCACAACCATCAATACACACTAAGACTTCTTGACAATTCGAATCAAAGATAGTGTACAACTGTTTTAATGTAAACTGCAATTCTTCGGGACGATTTTTAGTAACAATAAGAAATGATATTTGCATTAGATCTCTTTTACAGTTTGGTATAAATCTATAATTTCTTTCTCTAAATTTTTCCTATTGAAATTTTGCTGCACAAAATTCACATTGGATTTTTGTGCTTTGAGTCTCATTTCTTTATTTTCAATAGCAGTTCGAATCAACACTGCAATTGCCTCAACATCATTAGGATTTTCAATTAAAAAACCATTAACACCATTTTTAATGACTTCTTGAGTAACATTCCCCGGATTTGATTGAATTGGAAACACCCCCATTCCCATTGATTCCAGCAAAGAATTTGGCATACCATCAGAAATACTGTTTCCTATATAAAGTAAGCAAGCCCCTAACTTTTGCAAAAGTATTTTATTCTCCAAAAAAGCATTTCTATAAATTACTTCTACTTTTCTTTGATTAAAATACTTTGATTCTTTTACATGATTGGCTACAATTTCATCTGCGCTAAAGATTAAAAAGTCAATTGATTCATCTAAATCTATTAACTCAATGGCTTTCAACACATTTAAAGCCTTTCCAACTCCATCTTCATACCCTTTGATAGAAATAGTTTTCCTATTGGAAATGGATTGAATAAATTCTTTATCAATACTAATCCCTCCGTTACCTGGAAAAACTCCAAGAAATTGATTAGCAAAACCTAATTGTTGCGCTATTTTAAAATCACGAGAACAATCGGTTATTAAATAATCAACTCTTTTTAAAAAAAATTGCACTTCTTTTTTTGAGGTACCATGCTGTTCAAAAAAATACATATCACTCCCCCAAGATGAATATACAAATGGAATTTTGTTTTTCTGCATTACTGAAATAATGGGTAAACCAGCTAGCCTCATTTCAAAACAATGTACAATATCAGGTTGAATTTCGTTTAAAATTTCATCAAAAACGATTTCAACTTTATTGACTGTGTATTTTTCCAGAAAGGAATATAATTTAGACAAATGTTTTTTGATTCGGTATCGAAAGGGATAGTTCCATTTCAATTTCCACCCATTAAACTGTTTTACCCAACCGATTTTTTCTGAAAATCCTGCTCGATCTGTAATATCAAACCAAAATACTTCATGCCCGCTTTCTTTCAACTGGTTTACCCATTGAAAAAAATGATGATTCGGTATTGCAACTAGGAGGATTTTCAAAATAGATCAGTAATTACGAAATTAAAAGTAGCAGTTTTTTATATATGGAATATAAATACAGCTTTAAGATACTAAATTTATTGTCATTTACTTTTAAATTTAAAATCAATTGATGTAGTCCTTTAATAAAATTACTTTCTCTATTATAACTAACCATCAAACTTATATTTTTCTGTACTATCTCTGCTTGAATACTCTCTTTTCTATTATCAAAAGTAGCATCTTTCAACATTTGATTTAAAATCTCCAAATTTACATTTAACAACTCCGATTTTTTTTTTATAATGTTAAAAGAAACCCCTATATCCATCCGATATACTGCCGTTACTTCATCTAAAAAGTAAATTTTACCACCATCTTTTATGGTCCATAAATAGGTGGGCCAATCTCCATAAGGAAATTTCAAAACCCAACTAGGCAACTCATTTTGAACACTTTGAACATTCCTAAAAAGAGCCGTAACCGAGGGAATAAAATTATCCTTTATCAAATCTGTAAAGTCAGCATCTTTACGCGGATATTTTGTGTAAGCTTTCTTGATTGCTCCGTTAGGATATAATTTGTTCAAATTCGTATAAACAATTGAAAAATCAGGATTTGATTCTAAAAAATCAACTTGCTTTTGTAGTTTGTATTTATCAATCCAATAATCATCTCCATCACAAATAGCAATGTATTTACCATCACATTCCTTAATGGTACGCATATAATTAGCGATCAAACCAATATTTTTATCTAAAGCTGGAAGCAATTTTATATTATTAGGATACTGTGAAGCAAAATTTTCACATATTTGCCTAGTAGAATCAGTACTACAATCTTCTCCTATGACTAATTGGTATGCAAAATCCGTTTGTTGCATTAAAACACTTTCAATAGTCTGAGATATAAATTGTTCTTGATTATAGGTTAAAATAAAGACACTGACAGTAATCTTAGTCATTTAATGTATTTCTATTTAAAAAGACGAAAGCCGAAAAAAGTCTCACAAAATAAATTCAACACCTTTTTTCTTCCTTTAATAATTCTCATTTTTTTTAATTTCTCCATTTCAGAATTTAAAGCAATAAATGACCCCAGATGCTTTACATAAAAATCAGCATGTTTTACTGATAAATAGTTATATAATTCTTCTTTATCTGAAATTTTCAAGTCCACATGTCTAGATTTTTCTTTTATTCTATAATAAAAACCTATTTTATTTAGTTGGCATACATTACCTCCATTTTTTAATAAAGCAATCCAAAACTCCCAATCTTCTAGTCCCAAAACCATATTAACATCATAGCCTCCCACTCTTTGCCAGTCGGCTTTTCTATATAATGCAGAACAAAAAATCATATTGTACAAGCCTAATTTTGAAATATTAAATGGAGGTAAATACCATAGACCTGATTCCTCTCCAAATTTCTCAGCCCTGGCATAAACTACTTTAAGACTTGGATCTTTTTGAAATTCATTAATAGCTAATTCTAAATAATCATTTGCTATTTTATCATCAGCATCTAAGGCTAATATAAATTCAGCTTTTGCTTGATTAATACCAAAGTTTCTTGCACTAGCTATTCCTCCATTATCTTTATACCTATATTTAAATCGACTGTCTTTTGCTATCCATACCTTAGCAATTTGAGCTGTCTTATCTGGACTACCATCATCAACAATGATACATTCCCAGTCTTGATAACTTTGATCTATTACTGATTGTAATGCTTCTCCCAAGTATTGTGCTTGTTTGTAACATGGAACGATTATTGAAATTAATGGATAAATAATCATATTTCTTGTTTTGTTAATTTTAATTTAAACGCTTTTTTCTCAATCAAGTGCCATGAAAAATAACCCAGAATAACAGAAAGCGGTATTGAAGAAATCATTAAGGCATATGAATCCAATTTAAAGAACCACATTAAACTTTGTTGAATTGGAAAACTGTAAATGTAAATACCATAAGAAGCATCACCAAAATTCCCAAAATCTTTAATCCCAGGAATTGTAGAAAAACCTAATAATAGAATAAAAAATGGCAACAAAACATGTTTTGTCAAATCATAAAAATTAAAATAAATCGAGAAAGTTAAGAGTATTAATGACAAGAACAAAAACCATTTCTTATACTTAATTTTTTCAAATTCCAATGAAGCCAAAACGCTTCCGGCAATAAAAAAAGCACCTAAATTTAGTACATGAATACCTAACAAGTTAAATAAACTAAAGCCTGCTAATTTTGGTAGAAGAAAAAGATACAACATATAAAAAATAAAAAATGCTAAACTTAACAAAAAAGTTAAAGCTTTCTTTTTATTTTTCATACAATAAAGTATTGATAAGGCAACATATAAAGTAAATTCATACCTAATAGTCCATAAAGAACCATTAATGGAATGATAGCTATTTGTATCAAAAATTCCTTTTATACCTGACTGAAATCCATATAAACTTAAATTGTAGGGTAAATAAGTCAACGCTTCAATATTTTGTAAAAAAGGAGTTTTATTTACATATATAATTGGAGCTAAAAACAACGTTAGTATCAATACAATTATAAGTGCTGGAAAAAGTCTTAAAAATCGTTTCTTATAATAGTCTAAAAGACTTTTACTTCTTTGTAAACTTTTAAAAATAAAATAACCACTTATAATAAAAAACCCATTTAAACCAATTTGGGAAAATGTTAATTGTCCATTTGAAATCTTATAAATCCCAACATTATCCTCAGTACTTCCAGATAAAGCATACGCATGAGAAATAACCACCAAAAGAGCAAATAGGAATCGTAGGAAATCAAAATTATTATTTGTTAATCTTAGCTCCATCTTCAAAACTGTTTCGGTTTATTCCTTATAAACTTAATTAAGTAAAAAAAGCGTAAAAAAGCGTATTTGATTTCAATAAAAAAGTTTTTACAGGCGTTCCATATATTCCCTAAAAGACCTTTCAAAGTTTGAATAAAAGTAATATCCTGATGCCATAATTGGTAATTGCCTACCACGTCATTTTGAAACCGAAAGAACTGTTGTTGTGGCGTTCTTCTTATTTCATAATGAAAAATAGACGGCACAAATTCAATTTCGTAGCCATTTTCTAAAACTCTTTTAGACCATTCTTTGTCTTCAAAAGTAGCTACCTCTTCCCGAAAAGGATGCTTTTCCCAAACCTTCTTACTGAATGCCGAACCTGAAAAAATCAAACCCGATTTGTTAGGATCACTTTGAGCCGAAACTTGATTGATATAATTGCGGTAATCATTCGTGGCATGCAAACAACGTAGTCCTGCTAGATTAGGGTTGGCCAGCATTTTTTCTTTGATTAATCGAAAAAAATCATGGCTTACCGGATAGGAATGAGCACTAAAAATAACCACGATAGGAAATTGCGCTTCCTGAGCCGCAAGATTAGCACTACCGCCATAACTGAACTTTTCTATCGTTACAAAACGCGCTCCATATTGCGCAGCAACGGCTTTGCTGCTATCGGTGGAAAGATTATCAATTACAATCATTTCGTCTATATCTGCAGCGTACCTTTCGGTTAAGTTCTTTAACAGAAAAGACAAGGCAGCAGCTTGATTTTTATTTCGAATAACTACTGAAATCATTTGCTTTTAGTTTCTTTATTCCATAAATCAGAAAGCATTCGAAAAGGTTTGAAAAGGAACTTCCCCATTGTATATTCAACAGAATGTTTAATTTGCATTTTCCCCATACGATGGGTCTTGATGTAGTAAAAAAGCACCTCAGCGGTATTATCAAAATGCTTGCAATAGATTTCCTGGTGTTTTCTAAAAATGTATTCCATATTCGCTTCCGAATGGTGATTGATGGTATCGACCAACATGGATTTTTTGGCTTTGCGGTAATAGAATAAAAACTCCTGCACAAACTGAAACTCCCAACCTCTTTTTGTGACATTGAGCCAAAACTCCCAGTCTTCAAAGCCTTTTTTCATACTCTCATCATAGCCTCCTACTTGCTCCCAACATTTTTTTCTAAATAATGATGATGGCATTAATTGATTTTCAAACATTAAATCGCGATAATTACTTCCCGAAGCCTTATATTCTTTTATAATATTTGTTTTCTTGTTGATAAAAAAATAACGATAACAAGAAACGATTGCCAGTTGATTATTGGATTCTAAAACCGGAACTGTTTGCTTTAAATAATCGGAGTGCAAAATATCATCGGCATCTAAGGCCAAAATAAATTCACCTTTAGCCCTACTAATTCCTGTATTTCGTGCCGAAGACAAACCACCGTTCTCTTTATATACATACTGAAAACGAGCATCTTTTTCCAGCCATTGTTGCGCTACCATCTCCGTAGCATCAGGACTGCCATCATTCACAATAATACATTCCCAGTTAGAATAGCTTTGCTCCAAAACCGATTGCAAGGCTTCGGGCAAATAATGCGCTTGCTGGTAACAGGGAACTATGATGGATACTAGAGTACTCATTATAATTTCATTATTTTTTTAAGACTCCTAAAAGGTTTTAAAATGAAACGACCAAGACTGTAATCAATGGATTTTTTAACTTTATGGACACTATTCCTTAAAAGTGAATTTTGACGCAACAATTCCCCAATGTAAAAATCCAAATGCTCATGATACACCTCTTTGTGTTTCAAATAAATATATTGCCTCAATTCAAAATCATGTTTTTGTAATGCGTTTTGATCTCTGGAAACCGCTTTAATGCGATAATGAGACAATACTTCTTGTAAAATATGAATTTCCCCTCCTTTTTTTAAAATGGCTATCCAAAATTCCCAATCTTCATAACCCTCACGCATTGCTTCATCAAATCCCCCAACAGATTCCCAACTATTCTTTCGAAAAACAGCACTCGCTCTGGAATTATTGATTACAATAAAATCTTTCAATTTACCACCTAAAGGTTTAACAATCTCAACCGTTTTTGTTTTTTGAAATATCCGGCAATAACTACTTACAGCCTTAATTTCTTTGTTTTGGTTTAATTCCCTAACCGCTTTTTCAATAAAAGTTGGTTCGTAAAAATCATCTGCATCCAAATTAGCTATATAATCCGTTTCAGTAATAGAAATAGCCAAATTTCTGGCCGCACTCACTCCTTTATTTTCCTGATGAATAACTTGAACTAAAGAATGATTAATCGTTCTTACTATTTTTTTGGTATCAATATTGGACCCATCATCAACAATAATGATTTTTTCTGGTAAAAGTGTTTGCTTGTACAGGGATTGCAATGCTTCCATTATGTATTGCCCATCATTATAACAGGGAATAATTACAGTTACATTACTACTCTTGCCTTTCATTATTTATAAATTATTCTATATTTTTCTTTGAGTACAAAAATGGGAAAAGCATTTGTCTATACCTAATAATAGGAAAATATTTAATGCTGAATAGAGTAAAAAGCAATTGGGGCTGTGAGAAAAAAAATTGTGCCCAAGCTTTAATGTTTATATACATTTTGTTATGCTCTTGGTATCTTAGCATCCAAATCCATTTTAAAATATCATCGATAGTGGCAGCTTTCACTTGATTTTTACTACACCAGACAGCAAGCGTTTCATGCATTTTAATATTATATATTTTGTACAAGTCTTCTTTATCAAAAATATTATTATCATGGACTCCTCGGATAGCGACTGCTCTATCTACAATTCCGGATTCTAAACGACATTTTATAGCCATTTTCCAAAACATTTCCGAATCCTCTGCCACTACTAATTCTTCATTAAACAAACCCGTTTCTTCAAAAACTTTTTTCTTCACCGTAAGGCCATTAATATGGAAATGTCCACATTTACCATACAACAAGTTTTTAAACAAGTCTTCAGGAGCAACTTTCTGTCTTACAGTATATAATTGATGTGATTTTAATTCGTCCTCAGTTGCTTTTCGATAGAAGTGAAAACCTACTGCATTATATATGCCATCACAATTAAAATCATTTTGAAAAATTGCGAAATCGTTAGTAAATCTATTAGGCAAATAATAATCATCAGCATCCAAAAAAGCGACAAAATCCCCTGTAGCTCTTTGAATTCCAATATTTCTTGTAGCTGAGCGTCCTTTATTTTCATTATTTGGATGAGAATACAATTTAATAATTGGATATTCCTGTTTCAAATGGTTTACAATTTGGACTGTAGAATCTGTACTCCCATCATCAACCACAACAATTTCGGCTACTTCAGCTTGTTCCAAAACAGATTGAATCGCTTTTTTAATAAAACGTTCTACATTATAGGTTGGAATAATAACTGAAAGCTGCATTTTTTATAATTACTTTTTAAGTTTTGCTAAAATCACTCTTCTAATAAACTTAGCAGAAGCATAGAACGATCCGTTTTTAATTAACTGAAAAAAGACCAAACTGAATTGTTCTGTATTTACTCTATTTTGAGCAATAATTGTAATACCAAATTCTAATAATAATTTTTCTCTCTGAAATGCTGTAAACTTGTTTAACTGATTTTTGATTAGTTTTTTATAAAATAAAAACTTAGCTTGCTCCTTATCTGTTACATTATCTTCTTTACCAGAAATATTATAATTTGAAAATCTAAAAACTACTACAGCTTCATTGATTGAATAGATTTCTTGAGTACCGGAAAATTCAAGCCAGGCCATATCATCCGAATACCAAGCCAAAGGAAAATCAGAAAATTTAAATTGATTATAACTTTCTTTTTTAAAAATATATTCAGACAAAGAACTCATTGTTAAAAACCGGAACTTTCTAAAATAAGAATCCGAAGCTTTTTCCCAAATAGGATGCTCATATAATCTTGAAAACACGCCTAATTCTTGTCTGTAAATTTTAGAAGCAAATCGGACTACATTCGTTTTATTTTGAAAATTTTCCAAATTATTATAAAATGAGGCTACTGCATTATTTTCTAAATAATCATCATCTCCTAAAATCATTAACCAGTTCTCTTCTGAAGACAAGCTGATGCAACGTTCCCAATGTTTACTAAGTGATTTACTCCCCAGATTGGATTCAAACCTATGATAAACAATATTAAACTTAGAACGGAATTTTTCTACCATTACTATACAATCATCCGGACTTGCATCATCACCAATATATACTTTAAAACGTTTGTCCGTTTGTTCAGCCAAAGACTTCAGGGTTTCTTCAAAGAAAACAGCTTTATAATAGGGAATTATTATGGCAAGCATGCAGTTTTGATTTTTTTTATAAATTCTAAATGGAATTTACTTTTAGGTTTTAGTCTAACTAACTTTGACCATAAAAATATCGCTTCCCTAAACATTTTGTAATATAACAATTCATTTACAAATTTACTTCCATTTTTAAATTCCTGATTTTTTATTTCATAAACATCCAAAGAAGTCAACGGAAGAAAATCAGAATAAATTTCATGAATTTTTAATGCTGAAATAATCCAGGATTTATCAAGTTTTCCAAGTGAAAAATGTTCAATTAAAATTTTATTTGTTACAACAATTTTAAAACCCTTCTTTAAATATTCAAAAGACAAATTCAAATCATAATTATGATATCCTTTTAACTTCTTACAAAAACCTATACCGTCTATTCTTTTTGCAGCTAAAAAAACACCATCAACAACTACAACTTCTTCCTCAGATTTCTGAAATCCTTTATTCCAAAACTGTTTTTTATCAGCATCAAGGTGTTGAATGAGATTTAAAACTTTAAAATCCTCTAAACAATCCCACCAAGCTGATGGCATCTTGGTTTTTACTTTTGCACCTGCAACACCAATCAGACCAATGTTAGGATTTTTGTCAAAAATATTATTCAAAATTAATCCCCAATTTTGGGTATGAAAAAGAATATCATCATGAATAAAACACAAATACTTTCCAACGCTCTTATCTATTCCTAAATTATATGCTTCGAAAATGGAATAATGGTTTTCTGAATTATCTATAATAATTAGTTCATAAACACATCCTATCGTTTCTTTAATATTAACTGAAAGATCTTGTGAAATACTAGCTTTTCGTGAACAAATTATGATTGAAATCATTTCTTAAAATTTATCATCTATTTTCGTGAAAATTTTAAATCCAAAAAACATATGGGTGAAAAGATTCATCACAACCTTTTTGCTTTTTAGTTTTTCACGCACATAGTTTTCTTTTTTTTTAATTGATGAAATTAGCTTGCAATATTGAGAGTGATATTCTTTGCTATATCTTTTTAATATATAATCCTGATTGTCTTTAATCATTTTTTCAGAGAAAGATCTAATCATTGAATTTTTTGAAACAAAATATTGGAAAGTAACTTTTTTAAGATGGTAGAATTTCACATTTGCAACTCCAAATGCTAACCATAACTCCCAATCTTCATTACCCTGATGTGGCATATTTTCATCATAACCACCTACCTGTTGCCAAAGTACTTTTTTATATATGGCACAAGCATCTATATAATTATGAGCTAACATATTAGTCAAATTGAATTCCTCAATTATCCAAATTCCTGTTTTTTCACCAAAATACTCGGCATGACCATGGACAATCCCAATTTCTGGATTATTTTCAAAAACGTTTATCGCATCCTGAATAAAATCCCTTTCAATGAGATTGTCTGAATCTAAGGGTAATATATAAGTTCCTGTTGCTTTATTGATTCCAAAATTCCGGGTTTTACCTAGTCCTTCATTCTGTTTAGAGAAATATTTAAATCTATTATCTTTATTTACCCATTCTAAAGCAACTTTCTCTGTATCATCTGTTGAACCGTCATTAATTATTAATGCTTCCCAATCCTGAAATTCTTGTTCTATAACTGATCTCAAAGTTTTATCTAAAGTTACTTCAGAATTATAACAAGGAATAATTATACTTATTATTGGATTCATATATTCTATAATTTAAAATCACAGAAACTTTTTATTTATTGCAGTTGTTAGTTCGCCTGATTCAATTAATAAATAGTTATTATTTTTTAAAACTTTGTAAATATCTTCTCTGATATCAAATTCATCGTGTATTTCAATAACAATTATTTTAATCTTATCCAAATATTCCAAATTTACTGATTCATCAAAAATAAATCTTTCTGCTCCTTCAATATCTATTTTTAACAACGTAATTTCCTCTAAATCATACTTATTTATAATTTCATTTATAGTAATTCCTTTAACTTCTCCATTTTCTCTTTGGATAGTTGTTATTGACCAGTCTTGTCCGTCTCTAAAATCATTTTTGAGATGAAAACTTTGATTTTCTCTGGCTGAAAGTGCATTTTCTAAAAGTGTCACATTTATTGTTGTATCTAATGTGGAAATATTTTTCTTTAAAATTTCAAAATTAGATTTTGAAGGTTCTATACAGAAAATCTTATCGAATATTCTTTTTTGAGATAGATAAATAGTCGCAAATCCAACATTTGCTCCAGCATCAATTAAGATGCTTTCTTTAGAATCAAACTCTTTATTCAAATTTAAAACAGAAGACACATCCGAGTATTCTTCCTTATTAAATATCTGATCGAAAACCGAATAATCACTATGATTTTGATCCCTACAATAGATTTTTTGATTATTTTGTAAAATAAAGATATAAAGCCCTTCCTCTTTTTCGAAATCTTTAATCTGCTTATTAGCCTTTAGATTATTTATAAAATTTTGATTGGGAGAAAGCTTTATTGGAAATAAAACCCTATAAATTTTTCTAAGTTTTTTTAATTTCATTTTATGATGATTGAAATCTATCTTTTATTTTTTTTGCAGGAACTCCTCCTACAATTGTATTTGGTTCTACATCTTTTGAAACTACAGCTCCAGCCGCAACTATTGCACCAGAACCAATAGTTACTCCATCCAGAATTTTGACTCCCGAACCAAGCCATACATTATCTTTTATAACAATTCCTTTTCGAGTTTCGCCTTGTTGGTTAGTTGGTATATCAGGATTGCTAAAATTATGATTTGCAGGAATTATTAAACAATGACCGGCAATCAATACATTATCGCCAATAGTTAAACCGCCATGACCATATAAAATAGTGTAAGGATTAATGGAACAATTTTTACCTATTTTAATAAATCCCCCATATGTCATAAGAATAACACCATATAGAATTTCAGTTTTCTCATCAACTTCAATATTTCCACCATAAATTGTATCAAAAATTACATTCGGATACACTTTAGTTGAGTTATGTAAAAAAACATTTTTCTTTATGTCTTTTTTTAAATGAAAAAATTTGAGAAATCTATCTTTCAACTTCATTCCATTCACATTTAATTTTTAAATCACCAATTTTACCGTTATAAATCTTATAGTCATTTATTAAATCGACAATTTGAAATGGACATACATCTTCGATATAATCATAAACTACATTATCACTAAAAGTCGCAACATCTATACTATAGGTACCTTTAAGCAGTAAAAATCCGGGAATTTTACAACCTATTTCTTTATTCTGTTTATTAATTTTACATACATCCGTAAAAACTTTAGTTTTATTTGCATTTAATAATGCAACACCAACTCTACATTCGGTATTAATTTCAGAAAAAGTTATGTTTATTAAAATATCATCTTCATGTTTGTGAATACCGTCAATTCCCTGAATTTGGATTTTTTTAATTCCATTTGACCCCTTTTTACTGTTAGTGAAGATTCTGGAGTCTTCCGATTTATTTTCACTCATTAAATAATATTGAACACTTTCTTCAATCCCCCCCTCAAAAACCACTTTCCCATGCTCTAAAACAATTCCTCTGGTACACAAACTCTTCACCGCTGCCATATTATGGCTCACAAAAAGCACTGTTCTTCCTTCTCCTCTGGAAATATCCTGCATCTTGCCGATGGCTTTTTTTTGGAATTCGGCATCGCCTACGGCTAATACCTCATCGATAACTAAAATTTCAGGTTCGAGAAAGGCAGCTACAGCAAATGCCAAACGAACGGTCATTCCGCTACTGTAGCGTTTTACAGGAGTGTCTATGTAGCGTTCACAACCTGAAAATTCGATTATCTCATCGAGCTTGGATGTGATTTCGCTTTTGGTCATTCCTAAAATAGCACCATTGAGATAAATATTTTCCCTGCCTGTTAATTCGCCATTAAAACCGGTACCCACTTCTAACAAAGAAGCGATACGACCACGGGATTTAATAGTTCCTGTTGTAGGTGCTGTAACCTTTGAAAGAATTTTTAAGAGCGTTGATTTCCCTGCTCCATTTTTACCAATGATTCCTAATACTTCCCCACGCTCTACTTCAAAATTGATATCCTGTAACGCCCATACATAATCGGAACTTCCCTTTGTGGAACGATCATTCACATCGCCTATTTTTAAATACGGATCTTCTTTTCCTCGAATACGATGCCACCAACGATTAAAGTCATGACTAAGCGTACCCGTTCCTACCGTACCTAATCGGTATTGCTTGGAGATGTTTTCGGCTTTTAGAATAATATTCTTGTTGTGAGTTGTGGGTTGTGGGTTGTCGGGCATTGTTTGAGTTGTGAGTTCAGGGTTCTGGGTTGTGAGTTGTGGGTTCTGGGTTCTGGGTTCTGGGTTCTAAAACCTCTAAAACTCATAACTCAATACTCACAACTGATGCTATTTCCAATTTTGTTCTACATACTTTATAAAGTTAAAAATTTTTCCACCTAAATTTTCATAACGCTGTATTAATGATTCAAAATCCGGTTTCAAATTAGGATATAGTACTACTATTTTATAAATATGACCAATTGTCTCTAAACAACTAGAATGAGAAAAAACCAAAAACCGAATAAAATCAGCTTTATATTTTCTTCTTCCATATCCTTCTACTATATTAGACACTACACTATCTGAAGAGCGCCGCAACTGACTTCCTAACTCATACAATTCGTACTTGGGTAACTTTAGACTATTAGGATGTACCGTTAAAAACAAATCCAAACCAATATTGTAAATGTCTAAATCTTTATAACTTTTAAAATCGCTCATGTTTTTTTGTTGTGGGTTATCAGTTGTGGGTTATCAGTTGGACTATCTCATAACTGACAACTCACAACTCATAACTGCTTAAACCGTATCAATAAAACTCTTTTCTACCTTATTAAAAACTAATAAGCCTAAAATAAAAACGCTGATCGTAATCGACGCTGTATACACAATGCCATAAACTGAAATCTCCCCCACATTCAGTAACATGACTCGGGATGTTTCAATGATATAGGCCAATGGATTGTATTGTACTAACCAGCTGTATTGTGGCATTTTCTTTTCAATAAGTGCCATAGGATAAACTACTGCCGAAAGGTACATTAACAATTGTACTCCAAAACCAATAAGGTAATTTAAATCGCGGTATTTAGTCACCATTGAAGAAATAATCATTCCTAAGCCTAAGCCCAAAATCCCCATTAAAACGATTAACAAAGGAAAAAACAAAACCCAAATGGTGAGTCCTATTGCTGCTCCATTCCAATAGAAATAAAGATAAAAACAAATGAAAATTATAAATTGGATACCAAATTTCAATACGTTAGAGATCACCACCGAAAGCGGCGTTATTATCCTAGGGAAATATACCTTACCAAAGATCCCTGCGTTGGCCGCAAAGGTATTGGAAGTTCCATTCAAACAAGTGGTAAAATAATTCCAAACAGTAATTCCTGCCATATTAAATAAAAAAGGAGGTACTGCTCCTGTTTCGATACCTGCGACGGTATTAAAAATAATGGTAAAGGTAATGGATGTAAATAAGGGTTGAATGAGATACCAAAGTGGTCCTAAAACGGTTTGCTTGTACACGGTTACTACATCTCTTTTGACAAAAAGAAATAATAAATCACGATAGCGCCAAACTTCATTTAGATTCAGAGAAAAAAAACTGTTTTTGGGTTTGATTTCAAACAGCCAATCTTCATCAACAGTATCTTTTGGTTTCATTATTTTTAATTCAAAAATTCTTAGTTGTAAATATAAATCTCATTCTCTAAACCCACCAAAAATAACCGACTAATAACCTAAAAAGACTAAAAACTACCCGTTTTAAAAGAAAATCCTTGTTTGTTGTGGGGTTGTGGGTTGTGAGTTGTGAGTTGTGGGTTGTGAGTTCTGGGTTGTGAGTTCTGAGTTCTGAGTTCTGAGTTGTGGGTTGTGGGGTATTTTTTTTTCTGCCCCTAAAGGGGAAAAGAAATTTATAGACTTCCAATACCTAACTCATAACTTACAACCCAGAACTAATCATTTCAATCCCATCACTTTTTCCTTATCTTTGCGCTATGTTTACACTTTTTAAATCCAAGCCGGTTTTGAAGGATTTAATTCCGGACAACCATATTGATATTCATTCCCATCTTCTTCCTGGTATTGATGATGGCGCTAAAAATTTTGAAGATTCCTTACGTTTAACGCAAGCTTTGAAAAGTTTTGGCGTTTCTCAATTCATTACCACACCTCACGTTATTCAACATGTTTGGGAAAACAGTCATGAACAGATTCTAGCCAATAAAAACAGTACTGTTGAGGCACTTCGTAAAAACAACATTAGTGTACCATTTCAAGCAGCTGCCGAATATTTAATGGATGATCAATTTGTTCGTTTGTTCCAATCGGAAGCATTATTGACTTTGAAAGATAATTATGTTTTGGTTGAAATGTCATACATCAATGCACCTATTCAGTTGTATTCTATTTTATTTGATTTAAGAGTGGCCGGATATACTCCTGTTCTTGCCCATCCAGAACGCTATTTGTTTTACCATAAAAATATAAACGAATACGAGAAATTAAAAAAGGCGGGCTGTTTGTTTCAATTAAATTTATTAGCTGTTACTGGCTATTACGGGGAGAACATCACCAAAGTGGCTGAAAACTTGCTTCAAAAAGGCCTGTATGATTTTGTAGGTTCCGATGTACATCACAACAATCATATTGCTGCTTTTGATCAAAAGGTCAAATTAAAAGACTTGAATCCACTGAAAGAGGTTATTGCTAATAATCAGTTTTTTAAGGTTTAATTTTTTATTTTTTACCCTAGAAATCATGTCGGTTTTTCAGTTGTGGGTTGTGGGTTGTCGGTTATCAGTTGTCGGTACAGTTCTCAAGTGAATTTCCTTTCTTCCCCCTGCCCCTTTAAAAAAGTTATGGGTTATCAGTTGTGGGTTGTGGGTTGTCAAATGAATTTCTTTTCTTTCCCCTGCCCCTAAAGGGGAAAAGAAATTTACATGTAATTGCTAATCCTATACGTTATAATTTTCGGCTCCCTTTAGGGCTGGGGAAAAGCGAAAATTTTTCTACTTCTAACTTCCAACTCCTAACTTCTAACATCGAGCTTAGTATCATTTATCCAACACCTCATAAGTAGAGTTCATACTTTTGAACTCAGGAACTATTCGTTTCATTTTTGCCACGATGGCTTCCTTATTATGAAAATTTGCGATGGTAATTAGTTCTTCTATTTCGTCATGCAAAATTTCAAATTCTTCCTGAATTTCTTCAGCAATCATAATTTTATGGTGATGAGTTGGGATGGTTTTAGAAGTATCGTTGAGTAATTCTTCATACAACTTTTCACCTGGACGCAAACCAACTATCTTGATTTTAATGTCTTGATCCGGAACAAAGCCTGCTAATTTAATCATTTTTCGAGCTAAGTCAATAATTTTCACGGGTTTGCCCATATCAAAGATATAAATTTCTCCTCCTTTGCCCATTGCTCCTGCTTCTAATACCAACTGACAAGCTTCAAGAATGGTCATAAAATACCGAATAATATCTGGATGTGTAATGGTTATAGGTCCTCCTTCGGCAATTTGTTTAGTAAACAATGGCACAACTGAACCGTTAGAACCCAATACATTACCAAATCGAGTAGTAATAAATTTAGTACTCTTAGCGTTTTTATTAGCAACTGATTTTAGCTGTAAGGATTGTACATATTTTTCAGCAATTCGCTTACTAGCTCCCATGACATTACTAGGATTTACTGCTTTATCTGTAGAAACCATAACAAAACTTTTCACTTTGTATTGGCAAGATAAATTGGCTACATTTTTAGTACCCTCGACATTAGTTAAAATTGCCTGAGAAGGATTTTCTTCCATAAGCGGAACGTGTTTATAAGCCGCCGCATGGTATACCACTTCGGGTAAATAATCTTTAAATATTCTACCCATAGCATCAAAATTACGAATATCGGCTACTATGGTAACTATAGAAATAGCTGTATTTAGAGCTTTCATTTCTAAACATAAATTATGTAAAGGCGTTTCAGCCTGATCGACTGCAATAATTTTTTTTGGTTTAAACTGCAATACCTGTCGCACGATTTCACTGCCTATAGAACCGGCAGCTCCCGTTATCAAAACCGTTTTATCTTTTAATTGCTTAGAAATTGATTTTCCATCCAAAACAATAGGCTTTCTGTCTAATAAGTCTTCTATCTGGAGACTTTTTACTTTTTGAGAAATTTCTTTTTTATTTTCCCAGTCAGTAATCAAAGGAACTATATAAACCTTATAATTAAATTCAAGACATTGCTCAACTATAACCAATCGTTCTTCCTTAGACAAACTTTTATCCGCAATAATAACCCCCTCTGCTCCCACAGAACGCATTAAAGTAGGCAACTTTTTCTTTTGAATTAAAATAGGTAAATCCATCATCCTTTTGGAAGAGTTCTGACTATTTCTATCTACAAAACCAACGATTTTAAAACGGGTTGGGATCTCAAGTTTTAATGATTTAGCTACAGCTAGAGCATTAGCATCGGTACCATAAATAAGGGTCCTTGGTAAATTGATACGATTTTTTTCTGAAAAAACTTGTTCAAAAACTTGTTTCACTACCACACGATACATGAATAAACCACAAAAAGAGAGAATCATGTATATAAATAAAGCGGTGTTTAAATATATTTTAGTAGCATAAAAAAATTCATAAACTGCATTTCCTGAAACAAAAATGAAAAAGACCGAAACTTGAGAAAATAATAATTTAATAGCATCGGTATAGGAAGAATACCTAATAATACCAGCATATGTTCTGAAAATCCAAAAAAAGTAAAGGTTAACACCTACTAATAAACAAATAAATTTAAGCTTGTTCTCAAAAGAAATAAAATGCAAGCCTATACCATTAATTATTAACTTTGTGAAGAAAAAACTAGCAATTAAGACTGCTAAATCGATAGCTAAAACTATCCATCTGGGCAAATAACTTAAATTTCTTATATTAAGAATTAAATTATTTCCAGAAGAAAAAGGCAATATTAACCTTTTAAAATCTTGTTTCGTATAATTATTCAAGAATACTCTATTTTATTATATTAACAATAACAAATATAAACATTAACGATTAAAACATCTAAAGTAGTAAATTTCAACCTATTATAGATTCACTAAACCTACAAACATTCATTTCAAACAAAAAAAATGAAATTAATCAAAATTTATGTTTTAATAATCCTAGCAAATACTCTCCATAACCTGATTTTTTTAAAGGTTCGGCCAAACTTTGTAATTGAATGTCGGATATAAAACCTTGACGCCAAGCTATCTCTTCAATACATCCTACTTTTAATCCTTGTCGTTCTTCAATAACTTGTACAAATTGTCCTGCTTGCATCAAACTATTAAATGTTCCTGTATCTAGCCAAGCGGTTCCTCTACTCAAGATACCTACTTTTAATTTGCCTTGTTCTAAATAGGCTTTGTTCACATCGGTTATTTCATACTCGCCTCTGGCACTAGGTTGAATATTTTTGGCAATCTCCACTACCGAATTATCATAAAAATACAAACCTGGTACGGCATAATTCGATTTAGGCTGTAATGGTTTTTCTTCGATTGAAATGGCTTTTAGTTCTTTGTCAAATTCAACTACACCATATCGTTCAGGATCCGAAACATGATAAGCAAAAACGACTCCACCATCTGGATTGGTATTGGATTGTAACAATTCATCCATATTGGAGCCAAAGAAAATATTATCACCCAAAACCAAAGCAACACTATCCTTACCTATAAATTCTTCTCCAATCACAAAAGCCTGAGCTAAACCATTTGGGATTGCTTGTTCGGCATAACTAAATTGACAGCCAATAGCAGATCCATCCCCTAACAACTTTTTAAAATTAGGTAAATCGTGGGGTGTTGAAATAATTAAAATCTCATTAATTCCCGCAGTCATTAAAGTGGACAATGGATAATAAATCATTGGCTTGTCATACACAGGCATCATTTGCTTACTCACCGCTAAAGTAAGTGGATGCAAACGTGTACCTGAACCTCCGGCTAGTATAATTCCTTTCATTTCTTAAAGTTATGAGATATGGGTTATGAGTTATAAGTTTGTACCCTACAAAGACAAATAACCCATAAGATTATTAAAAATCAAGAATACTGTTTTTGATAATAAGAAGCATAGGCTCCCGAAGTAACATTATCTAACCACTCTTGGTTGTTCATGTACCAGTTAACCGTTTTTTCTAAGCCTTCTTCAAAAGTTACTGAGGGTTTCCATCCTAATTCTTTATTGATTTTCGTGGCATCAATCGCATAACGAAGGTCATGACCAGGACGATCTTTTACATAAGTAATTAATCGCTCTGAAGTTCCAGCAACTCTACCTAATTTTTCGTCCATGATTTTGCAAAGTAACTTTACCAAATCAATATTCTGCCATTCGTTAAAACCACCAATATTATAGGTGTCATGATTTTTACCTTCATGAAAAACCAAATCAATAGCCACCGCATGGTCTTCTACAAAAAGCCAGTCACGGGTATATTTTCCATCACCATAAACTGGTAGAGCTTTATTATTAATGATGTTATTAATAAACAATGGAATTAATTTTTCTGGAAAATGATTCGGTCCATAATTATTAGAACAATTAGTCAACACATAAGGCAAACCATAGGTTTCTCCATAGGCACGCACAAAATGGTCCGAACTCGCTTTAGAAGCCGAATAAGGGGAATTAGGATCATAGGCTGTGGTTTCTGTGAATAAGCCTTCTGCTCCTAAACTTCCATACACCTCATCAGTACTGATATGATAAAAGCGTTTTCCTTTTTGATTATCTTTCCAACAATTTTTTGCAGCATTCAATAAATTAACGGTTCCAATTACATTGGTTTTTACAAATGCCATCGGATCGGTTATGGAACGATCTACATGCGATTCGGCGGCTAAATGCAACACTCCATCAAATTGATGTTCATCAAAAAGAGCGTTGATTAAATTTTCATCTACAATATCTCCTTTTATAAAAGTATAATTGGGCGCTTTTTCAATATCGGCAATATTCTCTAAATTTCCCGCATAGGTTAAAGCATCCAAATTAAAAATTTGGTATTCAGGATACCTCGTTACAAATCGTCTTACAACATGAGAACCAATAAATCCAGCCCCACCGGTAATTAGTATTTTTTTCATTTCTATTTTTTCTCGCGAATTAAATCGAATTTTATACGAATTAATCCAAATTTTTGAAATTAAATATTCTTTTTTGTTTACTCCGTTTAAAAGGAGCAAAGATTTAGTACATTATTATTAAATTTTCGGCTCCCTTTAGGGCTGGGGAAAGCGAAAATTTATGTTTTCTTTCGGATACTCAGTCACTAAAATTTCTTTTTCTTTCCCCTCCCTAAAGGGTGGAAAAAGAAATTTGCTAACTCCTAACTTCCAGCTTCTAACTTCTAACTTTCAATAATTCCATACACTTCCTCAAACTTTCTTTATAATCCGGAACTACCACCCCAAAAGTATTTTTAATCTTAGTTTTATCTAATAAAGAATAAGCAGGTCGTTTGGCTGGTGTTGGATAAGCTGAAGAAGGTATTCCGTTAACCTCACAATCAAAATTACCTATTTCTTGAATCGCTAAAGCAAATTCAAACCAGCTAATTTCTCCTTCATTGGAGAAATTATAAATTCCGGCTTGCCAATTTGAATGATTGATAATAGTCAAAATAGCTTGGGCTAAATCGGCGGCGTAAGTTGGACTACCTATTTGGTCATTTACCACATTTAGAGTATCTCTTTCCTGCATTAAACGAGACATGGTTTTCACAAAATTATTCCCAAAACTGGAATACACCCATGAAGTTCGAATAATGACTGCATCTGGATTTTGTTTTTGACAAGCTTTTTCTCCTGCTAGTTTGGTAAGACCATATACATTGATAGAAGCAGTTGGCGCATCTTCAGTCAATGCCACAGCCGAATTTCCATCAAAAACATAATCAGTAGAAATATGGATAAATTTACAGCTATTTGAATAACTCCATTGGGCCATTTTAGAAACTGCCTTATGATTTAGAACATCTGACAATTCGAATTCAGATTCCGCCTTATCAACAGCTGTGTGTGCAGCACAATTAATTAAAATTTGAGGATTAATTTTGGCAATTGCAAGCGTTAAATTTTCTAAATCACATAAATCTAATTCCTGATAATCTGTAAAAAACCATTCAAAATCAGTATTTTTTGAAAGTACTCTTAACTCAGAACCCAACTGGCCATTAGCACCAGTAACTAATATTTTACTCATCTAATATTCCTAATTAATACGTATTTCACAAATTATTCTAATCACCAACCTATCACTCATCACTGACTATTCATTATTAAAATCCCCAATCAATATCTTTAAAGGCCGGAAGTATTAAATCTTTTTCTGAAACAATTACTTTATTGGAATCCATTTGCCAGTCAATATTTAATGTAGGATCATCAAAACGAATTCCTCTTTCACTTTCTTTATGATAGACCTGATCTACTTTATACATAACTGAAGCAGTTTCGCTTAATACCGAAAATCCATGTGCAAAACCATGTGGAATCATTAATTGCTTCTTGTTCTCGGCGCTTAAAACAATAGAAAAATGTTGACCGTAAGTGGGTGAATTTTTTCGCAAATCAACCGCTACATCCAGAATTTCTCCTTGCAAAACCCGAACTAATTTAGCCTGAGCAAAAGGATTGATTTGCAGATGTAAACCTCTAATTACCCCGCGTGTGGAAAATGATTGATTGTCCTGAATGAAATTGTAATGAATTCCATTTTCCTGAAATTTCGCCTGATTATAGGCTTCAAAAAAATAACCTCTTTCATCTTTAAAGACAGCAGGTTGAATAACTAATAAATCCTTGATTGTTGTTTCTTCGATGATCATTATTTCTATTAAAAATAAAAAACATAAAAACATTATAAAATCAAATCCTATAACTTTTTGATGTTTTTGTACCGTAATTTCAAATTAAATTTTAAAGTTTTTTTTATACCAAGGTGTTTTCTCTACTTTCACACCGTAACCATAACCATAACCATAACCTTTCGTAGAGTCGGTATCGTTTAACAACATACACATATTTGGTAATTTTTGATCCTTGTGTAAACCGTTTGGTATATCCAACATGCGTTTTTCTAAGAAATTAGCACGGGCTACATAAATAAAAGTATCAGCATGCTTAGCTATTAAAAGAGTATCCGTTACTAAACTTACAGGAGCGGTATCCACAATAATATAATCATACTGCTTTTTTAATGTTTCAAATAAAACATCTACTTTTTTACTCATCAATAATTCGGCTGGATTAGGTGGAATTACCCCTGCTGGCAACACATGAAAATCCTCATAGCCTTTTTGTTGAATAATCAAATCCTCTAAACTCAATTCTTTTGAAGACAAATAATTAGTCACTCCTCTATCTGGCAAGGTTAAATACTCATCAAGTCTCGGATTTCTAATATCCATCCCTATCAATAATACTTTCTTGCCCGACAATGCAAAAGTAGCAGCCAAATTCACAGAGACAAAAGTTTTTCCTTCTTTAGGAAAAGTCGAAGTCAGGAAAATAGTTTTGGCAATGCCTTCTGGCACTTTAGCCAACATGAATTCTAGATTAGTCCTAATAATACGCAAAGCTTCAGCCGAACTCGATCTACTTTCTGACTGCATAATGGAGGAAGCATCTTCAGATGTAGGTACATCCCCAATAAATGGTATTTGTGTTTTCCCCTCTAAATCCAGACGACTTTTGATTTTTGTGTCTAAAAAGTCGATTACAAATATAATGCCTATTGGAATTAATAATCCTAACAACAAACCTCCTAAATAGATAATTCTAGGATTTGTTGAAACTGGTCCAGAAGACAATGCTGCATCAATGACTTTCGCATTAGGTTCAGTTGATGACAAAGCCAGCGCCGTTTCTTCTCTTTTTTGTAAAAGATACAAATACAATTCTTCTTTTACTTTTTGTTGACGCTCAATATCTCTAAATTGTCTTTCTTGTGAAGGAACTCTCAGTTTTTTTTCATTAAATGTATTTTCGTTTCTTTCAACATCTTTTTTTTGTATTTGTAATATCGATTTACTCTTTTGTAAGCTAGAAAGTAAAGTAGCTCTCAAACTCACTAATTCTTGATCTAATTTAACTAACGTTGGATTAGAAACAGTAGCCGATTTCAGCATTCTATTTCTTTCCAAAATCATATCATTATAGGAACTAATTAAACCAGATGCATCTCCAGCTACATCAGAAAATAGATTTGCAGGCAACAAATTCTCATTAGAACTTTTTTTAATATAATCCATCACGGAATTTAACACATTAAGTTGTACCTGAAGATCAATAGATTTCTTATTTAACTCTGTCGATCCAGAAACAAATTGTTCGGACTCTGATTCCAAATCAGTTAATTGATTAGAAACCTTAAAATTCTCCACATCCTTTTCTACTCCTGCTAATTCTTTACTTATCAAATCCAAACGGTTCGATACAAAAAGAGAGGTGTTTTTAGAGATAAATTCTTTATCCGCAACCGCATTTTCATTGTACGTTTTGACTAAATAATCTAAAAACAATTCCGCTTTTTTTTCAACAGGATCGTTAATATTTAATACAATTACATTACTCCCTTTAGTTAGTGGTTCTATTTGTAATCTACTTCTATAACTGGCAGCTACTGCTTTAAGTGGTTTTATTAAAATTGTCAAGGGCTGTACTTGATCATCACTACTATGCTTTTTTGTGATAATTAAATCGCCATAAGGGGTTTTAATAGACTGTCCATATTTATATTGTTTGGCTTTTGCCAAATGATTTGGACTTGACAATGTAAAATTTCCTGTAAGGGTTTCTTCAAATTCAAAATGCATATCTTTTTCATAAAATGAATCGGATTGATTCATAAAATGAACCTCTATTGGTGCATTATCAAATAGTTCAACATCCAATACTTTACCATGTGCAATATATGAAACATTGAAATTCAACTTTTTAACCACTGATTCAGACAATGTTCTTGATTTTAAAATCTCAATTTCATCATCAACACTTCTCGTCCCACCGGCATTCAAACCTAAATCAGAAAAAGCAGCTGCTTGGGAAAGCCTACCTCCTTTTTTGGTATCTTTCATCAAAATTTTGGTTGAAGCATTGTAAAAAGGGACTGTATATCTTAATTTAAGAAATGCAAAAGTCAAGCATAAAAAGACACTTACAACAAACCATTTCCAATGTACTAAGTACTTATTTATCTCGGCTTTAATATCAAAACTTTGTCCGATATCCTCTGAAATCATATTATTATTCTCCATAAAACTATTTCGTAAGTACTAAAATAAATGAAACCGCCGTTAACAATAATGAACTTATAGTTGTCACTAAGGTTACATCCGGACTTAAAGATCTGTTTTTAGGTTCTACGTAGATTACGTCATTTTGAGCCAAATAATAATAGGGCGAATTGATAAAGTCCGATTTGGTTACATCTACCCTAAAAAAAGTTTTCACTCCATCAATTTCCCTTATTACTAAGATGTTTTTTCTATTCGCTGTTGGTTTTAAGTCTCCAGATTTTGTCAAAGCTTCAATTAAAGTCAATCTATCTGTTTCACAAGTAACCATTCCTGCTCCATTTACTTCACCATGAACCGCTACTTTAAAGTTTTTTACTCGTACGGTAATAATAGGATTTTTGATATAGGCGCCTATTTTCTTTTGGAGAAGATTTAATACTTCTGTTCGCGTTAAGCCACCCAATTTAATTCTGCCTAATTCTGGAAAATTAATATAACCATCTGCATCCACAAGATAATCATTGACTGCGGATTTATTCAACTGTGCTTGACTATTCCCTTCTCCAAAGACATTCATAGGATTTAGGTTAAAAGGAGCGGTGATTTTAGGATCTTCTGCCGACACATTTATTGTTAGCAAATCATCCGGTTGAATTTTGATTTCATAGGAATTTAATTTAGCAGCAGCCATTTCATCAATATTTTGATAATACAAAATATTCTTCTTTGGGGTACAAGAAAAAAAGAAAAGAACCAAAAAGAAAAGGATTGGTCTTTTTGATAAAAAGAAATATTTCATGCTATTGTATTTTTTTTTATGAAGGCAAATATAGAGATAAAATGATAAGCATTGTTATCTCCTTTACTAATAATATCAGTTAAATTGTAAGTAAAAACATTTACTTCATCTCGCTCACTAATCACTTATTGTCAATAAGCAACTGAGATTCAAATATAGTAAGCTCTATTTCTGGGTTCTATTTCATTTGTGATTATCCATGCCTTATCCATGGAGTATGTATGGGGTATGTATGGAGTATCTTTTTGTTGAGCGGTGTTCGTTGGTCGTTGACCGTTAATCGTTGGTCGGTTTTCGATGTTCGGTTTGGGGTTTTCGATGTTCGTTGGGTAGGCTTCGGTTTTTCTTTACCCCGCCCCTAAAGGGTGGAAAAAACCAGAGCGATTATTCTTCTCGATTTTACACACCCCTAACCCCTCTCTAAGAGGGGAATACAATGGTGCTAATAATACTGTTCTTTTTTGCATTGCCCAAAAAAACCTAGCCCCAGACTGTCCGCTGAGAAAATTGTGAATGGTGAATTGTTCGGTTTTTTCTTTACCCCAGCCCTAAAGGGTGGAAAACTAAAGTGATTGTTCTTCTCGATTTTACACACCCCTAGCCCCTCTCAAAGAGGGGAATACGATTGTGGAAAAATTGAAGATTACTTTTCACCAGAACTTCACTTTTAACTACTGTTTTGTTTTTATAAAGACCTATACTATATTCTAGGTAAACAATGTTTTAAAAACTTCTTTTATTCTTGTTCTGTCTTCACTTGTTAAATTCGAACCGGAAGGTAAACACAAACCGTTCTCAAAAAGATTTTCGGCAATATTTCCTCCATAGTAAGGATAGTTTTCAAAAACAGGCTGCAGGTGCATTGGTTTCCACAATGGACGTGATTCGATATTCTCTTTTTCTAAGGCTAATCGGATTTTTTCGGCTGTAATTCCTTTGGTTTTTTCCGAATCCACTACAATGGCTGTCAGCCAATGATTGGATTGGAAATCTGAATTGGGATTCTCAAAAACGCTTATTCCTTCAACATCCTGAAATAATTCTTTATAAAAATCATTCATCTTTCGTCGTAAAGCTATATGCTTATCCAGAACTTCCATTTGTCCACGACCAATACCAGCACAAATATTACTCATTCGATAATTATACCCAATTTCAGAATGTTGGTAATGAGGCGCATTGTCTCTAGCCTGTGTCGCTAAAAAGACCGCTTTTTCTTTTAGTTCTTTATTTTTTGTAACAATAGCCCCCCCTCCAGAAGTAGTAATAATTTTATTCCCGTTAAAAGACAGCACCCCGATATCTCCAAAAGTGCCGCACTTTTGTCCTTTATAGCGACTTCCTAAAGCTTCCGCACTGTCTTCCAAAATTGGGATTTCATACTTTCTTGCAATCGCTTTGATTGCTTCTACTTTAAAAGGCATCCCATACAAATGAACAGCTATGATTACTTTCGGTTTTTTCCCTTTGGTAATCCTATCTACTATTGCTTCTTCTAAAGCAAGCGGGCAAATATTCCAGGTTTCTGATTCACTATCTACAAAAACAGGAGTAGCTCCCAAATACAAAATAGGATTAGCCGAAGCCGAAAACGTCATACTCTGACAAATGACCTCATCACCAGCCTGAACACCTAATAAAATTAATCCTAAATGAATCGCAGCCGTACCCGAACTTAAAGCTGCTACATGAGATTCAACCCCTAAATAGTTTTCTAAATCGGCTTCAAATCCGTTTACATTGGGTCCTAAAGGGGCTACCCAATTAGTATCAAAAGCTTGCTGTACGTATTTTTGTTCTGTTCCTCCCATGTGCGGAGAAGACAACCATATTTTAGAGTTATTCATTTATTATGTATTAAATCTATTTTACCTAAAATCAAATTTTATTTTAATTGATTATCAGCGAGCGTAGCGACTAAACTTTTCGATACTACCACCGTCAGTTCGA
>DKIJ01000027.1:0-22504 GCA_002454195.1 Flavobacterium sp. UBA6721 | reverse complement strand
ATACTATACTTCTCGATACATTTTGGCTTAATCAAAAAACCTCTTTAAAATCAAATCTATCAAGCCAAAACACTCGAAGTGACGAAGCGATAATAATCCTCACAATACGTCTGTTCGAGTAATTTTAATAAAAATGCGAATAGCTTTTTTATTAAAATTGTATCGAGAACCCTTGTGTAAACTAAACTTCTTCATACAATATAACTTGCACAATTATTTTTTACTTTTTATTATCCTACCGGGATTTCCAACGACTACTGCATAATCCGGAACGTCCTTTATTATGACTGCCCCTGCGCCAATAGTAGCCCATTTACCAATTTTTATTCCCTGAATTACTTTGGATCCAATTCCGATATGAGTACCCTCTCCCACTTTTACTCCACCTGCTAATGCACAATTAGGTGATAAATGGACATAATCCTCCACCACACAATCGTGTTCCACTATTGCCGCTGTGTTGATTATACAATGCTTCCCTATAGATGCATCAACATTTATAATTGCCCCTGGAGCAACTACTGTACCTTCTCCTAAGGTTGCAAATTTTGAAATTATAGCCTGTAAATGAATCGCCAGATGAAAACCACCACCAAGTCTTTGGGCTATTTTTTTTCTAATCACATTATCACCTATTGAAACAATACATTTTTGTGATTTTTCTGTACTAAATTCCTTCGAATGAATTACCGGAATTCCTAATAGTATTTCTGCGTTAGGATTATCATCAACAATAAAACGAACCTCTTCTTTATTCGATTGCAAAATATCTATCACTACTTTGCAATGTCCGCTGGCACCGTATAAAAATAGTTTATTTTCCATTAAAAGGTTCTATTGTGGCAGCATCAGCCGCATTAATTCCTTCACTTTTAATTACTTTCAACGCCGTTTTGAATAGAATTTTCAAATCCAAAACAAATGAAATATTCTCGGCATACCAAACATCCAACTCAAATTTAGTATCCCAGGAAATGGCATTACGTCCATTTACCTGTGCCCAACCAGTAATACCTGGTTTCACTTCGTGACGTCTGTTTTGAAAATCAGAATACAAATCCAGATAATGAACCAACAACGGTCTTGGCCCTATCAAACTCATATCCCCCTTTAAAACATTAACCAATTGTGGAATCTCGTCCAAAGAGGTTTTGCGAACAAAACTCCCTATAGGCGTTAATCGTTCTGCATCCAATAATAAATTCCCATTAGCATCTTTTTTGTCGTTCATGGTTTTGAACTTCACGATTTTGAAAATCTTGCCATGAAGTCCCGGACGTAACTGAAAGAAAAAAGGTTTTCCTTCATTGGCAACAAACAAGCAAATGGTAACGAACAAAAAGATCGGACTCAAAATTATTAATCCTATTAAAGCTACAACAAAATCTAATACTCTTTTAAAAAATGATTGATACATATTGTTTTTAGTCGTTAGTAACTAGTCCTTAGTTCTTAGTTTTATCTCGTTTTTATTCGTTATTCTAAACTGTTTCTGTTCTCTACACTTCCAACTCCCAACTCCCAACTTCTAACCTCTAACCTCTAACTTTCTATACTCTTCTAAAACTGCCTCCCAAACCAATTGCTGTTCGTATCGAGAAACGATCTTATTTCTTGAATTGGATTGCAATTGAAGATACAATTCTTCATCCTCCACCATTTTCAACATAGCTTGATACAATGCTGCAACATTTTTTGGAGGAACAATTATTCCATTTTCTCCATCCATAATAATCTCATTAGAACCATTGATATCCGTTACAATTGCGGGTAACCCCATAGCTCCTGCCTGTAAAACTACATTGGGAAAGCCCTCGCGATAAGACGGAAAAACCAGACAATCTGCAATTGAATAGTATAATCGAACATCTGTTTGAAATCCTACTGTAATAATATTTGGATTGGATTGAATTTCGTTTAAAGTATTGGACTGTAATGGATCTAAATCTGATTCGAAAGGCCCTACTAAAAGAAGTCGGGAGTTGGAAGTGGGGAGTTGGGAAAAGGCTGATACTAATTCGTTAATCCCTTTATCACCAACCAAGCGTCCTACGAAAATAAAAACAAAATCAGTTTCATTTATTCCTAACTCTTTTTTTAATTTTTGCTTTTCTTGAAAAGCTACTTGTTCTTTTGAAAAATACGCCGTATCAATTCCGTTTACATTTCCACTAGCAATTACCTTCAAGGGTTTTGAAGTAATTTTATATTGTTTCAAATCCTTCTTAACACCTTGCCCCTCGGGGTAAACATGTGTTGCACAGGCACAAAGTAAACGATCCATAGCAATTAAAAGCTGCTGTAAAACACCCTTTTTACTGGGAAAAATTAAACCTGTAAAAGTATGTATCCGTACTGGGACACCCGCTAATTTCGCCGCTATCATAGATAACAAACCTGCCTTAGGCGTAATGGAATGTACGATTTCAGGTTTTTCTTTTTTAAACAAAAAATACAATTGCCATAAAGAAACCAAGTCTTTTAACGGACTAATATTTCTTTGCATTTGAAGAGGAATTATTCTCACTCCTTCGCGTTCTTGTACTGCTTTCAGATGTTCATCTTCACCAGAAACAGCCACTACCTCAAAATAGTGGTTCAAAAATGCCAATTGTCCTTTGAGTAAAAAGTCTAAGGACATTGCGACGGTGGAGGTACGGATGAGTTTTTTCAAAACTATTTTACTCTTACCTTATATTGAATTAATAAATATAGTAATGCTCCAAAAGGAATAGCTAACAGCGTAAGCAATTTTTCCGGAGTATCCTTCAAGAAATTGATTTTCTTCAAAATAATACAAGTCGAAATATAATGAATGGCTTCTATAAATTTTCGTTTGATTGATATAGAATACTGCATGCTTACCACACGATTGTACAAAAATCCCTTGGGATATTTTAAGTATTGTGCAAACATCGTATTACTGGAACCATCCGGCTGGTATTCCACAATTACTAAAACTTCATTAATTGTAGCCAATTGATAGTCTTTGTCAATAAACAAATATTTTGTGCCAAGCCCTACATATTTTTCTCCTTCAAAAATGGGATATTCAGGATAACGCTTAATAACATCAGTACGATAAACTAATTTTTTATCTCCTTTTCCTCCTTGCAAATAAAAATCCTCTAAGGTGGTATAAACCGTTTGAAATTCAGTTCCTATTATTTGTCCCGACTCTAAAGCATCCAAACCAATAATTCCCGCATATTTTTCTTTATCAATAGTATTCCATTTGTCCAAAATCAATTCCACCGCATTATCGGGCATAAAATCATCCGAGTCGATACAGGTATTTAGCTCTGTTTTTATATTTCTGTAAGCTGTATTATGAGCTCCATGCATTCCCTGATTTTCCTGATAGATGTATCGAATTGGAATTTTGTTTTCCAAAATCCATTGTTCAACCAGTTCAATCGTATTATCAGATGAACCATCATCTATGATGAGCCATTCAAAATCATTGGAAGTTTGTCTGAACAAGCTTTCATACAATCGGGGCAATAAATGAGCCCTATTATAAGCCGGAGTAAATACCGTTAAGGTTTTCATTATTCTTTTCTTAAAAGGGACAAATATTTATTTTCTAATATTCGAACATTAGATTCAATATCGTATCCTTTATCTATTATCTGTTGAGAGACATCTTTTTTATAAAATGAATCCAAAATATTGATTTGATTTGCCCATCGAGTCGCTGATTCTTTTAGCGATAGTACACTAACATTCTCCGGAATTAAAATCGCTTCTTTAGGTATTCCATCTGAAATCACACAATGTACACCGCTTGCCTGCGCTTCTACTAATGACACAGGCAATCCTTCAAATAAGGATGGGAAAAGAAACACATCCATTCCCTGAAGCAATTCATTGACATCATTTCTAGAACCCAAAAAAACCACTTTTTGTTCTATTCCTAAGGTTGCTACTTGGTCTTGAATTTGCTTTTTTAATTCTCCTTCACCTACTAAAAACAGTTTTTGATTATAATTTATTTGCAAGAGTTCATAGAAAACAGCTGTTAAAAACTCATGGTTTTTTTGAATATTAAATCGTCCTACATGAATGAAATTTTTAGTTTGCTCCGCATTCAATTGCTTTCTTATTTGCAAAGCTTTTTCCTCACTGTAAACAAAACACTTTGTATCAACGGCATTCGTCATGGTAAAGGCTTTTGAAGCTTTTTTTTTGCCGAAAAGCCAAATGGATGCTTCATCACCGCAACTAAAATAGGTATTCACATAACGCATCATCTTTTTTTTCCAAAACCAGCGGAAAATTGATTTTAAATCCAATTTAGGATTTGAATTATGTCCGTGTGCTATAATAACTGGAACGCCTCGCTTATAAGCTTCTTTGTAAAAAAAATACCCTAACTCAGAACATTGGCCGTGAATAATTTTATATTGATTTTGGTCAAAAAAATGCTTTACTTGCTGCTTATACTCTTTAAGTTTTAAAGGATGAATATTGGAAAAACGAAATATCTTTCCCCCTAATTCTATAATCTCCTCTTCATAAGCTCCTTTTTCCTCTCGATGTACTGCAAAATCAAATTGAAATTTCGATTTATCTAATTTTCGATAATAATTCATCACATTGGTTTCGGCACCACCGCGATTCATAATGGTAAATAATTGCAAAATGCGTATTGGTTGCTGCATTAATTACTTTTTAATAATTTTTTTCATTATAATCAACATCATTAATAAAGGCATGGGCATGCGATATTTAGCAAAAAAGAAAAATACTTTCCAATGAATCGGGAAATATTTTAATTCTAATTTAGCATAAGCTTCTTTATGATATTTTGAATAAAGTACAGCCTTTAAATTTTTCACTTTTTCAAAAAAACTAACATTATTGTAGGTTTCTATTAATCCCAATCCAATTACACTAAAACAAATTCTATTATTAAAAGCTTGATAAAATTCATCACTCTTATTATTCGATTTTAAATTTTCTAAAATTAAATCAAAAAGAAAAATGGTTTTATTTAAAAAATTCTTTTTATAATTTGATGTAACAGAATTGGGATTAAATTTGCGATAATTATAAAATGGTTTATCAAGAATGTAAACTGAATTAGCATGATTTAAATATTCCCAATTAAACAAACCATCCTCCCAAGCACCTATTGCACTCATATTTTTCACAAATATGTTATTCTCTCTTACAATAGAAGTTTTATAAATTTTTCCCCACATTGTCACTAATGTTTCTAAATGACTCGGATCGTACAATTCTTCATTAACAGGGCCTGTTATTCTTCTTTGTATAAAATCAGCACTATATTCTCCGTTGAGTACCAAGCTCCTTACAACTTGTCCATTATCATATTCCTTTATAAATGAAAAACAAACTAAATCTACATTTTCAATATAAGGAAAAACAGACTCAATAGTATCCAATGCCATCCAATCGTCACTATCCATAAAAAACAAATAATCAGCTGTAGCCAATTCTATCCCCTTATTTCTGGCAGTTGCATTACCTTGATTCTCTTGGCTAACTAAAATAATCCTACTATCTCTTTGCTCATATGCTTTACAAATAACTAAACTATCATCTGTAGATCCGTCATTAACTAAAATAATCTCTAAATTTTTATACGTTTGATTTATAACAGAATCTAAACACTGTCTTAAGTAATTAGAAACATTGTAAACAGGTATAATTATACTAATTAAATTATTTTTCATTATATCAACTGAGTTAAAATCACATTCATCAAATAAGTAAAAGCAAAATAAGCTAACAACACTCCCCCTAAAACCCTATGTTGATTTTTGATTTGGATTTTGGTTAAAAAAGGATAGACGATGATAATCCCCATCATAAACCAGGACAAATAAGCAAAACGATTAGAAAAGTTAGCTCGTATTACTAAAATCCAAAATCCATTGGCTGCTAAATAAATACAAACCAACCGATTGTAATTTAAATCAACAAATTTCTTTTTAAATATAAAAAAATAGGCTGCATATACTGCGGAAGCTGAATACAGCAAGAAATCCCATCGAAAACCGGTACTGGAAAATTCTCCCTGTTCATTAGTTCCTGTTAAATAGCTCACCCGGTCATCAGCCATAAAACCAGCAAACAATCCTTCCCAAAAACCTCCTGAGACTAACGACAAAGGAATGCAAGCTAACCATCCATAAAAGTATTTCTTGGGATTGGCATAAAAATAGGTTAATAGCAATGCGGCAGTAGGTATCACTATTGAATTATGAAACCCAATGGCAATGAGTATAAAAATAACTTTGAAAACTATTTTATCTCTTGATAAGGCATATAAAAAAATAGAAGTCGCAATACCATTCCGAATTCCATTAGTTCCAAACGCCCAAAAAGAAAAAGAAGCAACTAATGCAAAAAAGGCATAATAATTATACGCTCCGAACCACTTTTTACAAGCTGCCCACAAAGGTAAGACGTACAATAAAGTACAAAAAAGAAAAAACATGGAAGCAGTCATTACTTGAGCACAGCTGTACATAAAATACTCAAAAACGATATCATTCGCTCCTATGAAAGGGATGCCTTGTTGATACATTTCAAAAGAATGGTTATAAACTACCATGTCACCAAAACGATAATTTATTGGTCTTAATCCCATGTAAAAAAGAACAATTACAAATAAAAAACCTGATAAAGATTTTATTACACCTAAATTTCTAGAAGCATTTATAGCTATCGAATTCGATCTAAAAAAAGTAATTAATATAATTATCAATAATAAATAATAATAAATTGTCGTATAATATTGTAATGGTATAAAATCTAACATTTGATGAATTATTATATAAAATTGAATTATAAATCTATTATTATCTTATATTATTTTTTGACAGCCACTTTTTGGCAGAATAAAGATTATATAAAACCGAAAAAAGCATAATATTAGAATACCTGAACTCTTTTATAATTTTTAAATAAGTTTTCTTTCGCTTATCACTCAAAAAAGATGTATAATATTTATTTTGTTCTTCTTCACTCTCTTTATTACCATAGATTGTTAAATAATTATCTAAATAATTTGAATCATATTTTAAAAACCCATCATCTGAAATAAGAAAATCTCCTACAATATCACTATCAATGTTTAGGCTTTTTCTATTTTGAAAATGTAAGTACATCAACTCATTTTGAACAATCTGATTTTCTTTTTTCTTTATTTCTAATACCTTGTTGTTTTTATAGACTAAAATTGAAGGATAATCAAAAAGTCCAGAATGAATTCTGAATCTTTTAAAACTTTCATTTACATTAGCAAAAAACGCATTTTCATAAACTTTAAATCCATATTCTTTCAAAATGACATTTATACCAATCTCATCAAAATTACAAGAATAGGTCGTTTTAGAAACAAAAGAAAATTTAAAAACTTTAGGAAAACCAGCAGCAAGCTCTAATTTAAATGCTGTATTAACTCTTTCTACATTTTTATAAATTGACAGATGTCCAAATGTAAAAATCCTATCATATTCCTCTAGAGAAATCTTTTCTAAATAGGAATCTAAATCACCAAAAATTAAATCTATATCACAGTGGCCCCAAAATTCATATCCTTTTAAATAATCTTTTAAAACATACCCATAACAGGGTTTATATTCACAAAGTTTATAAGGATGTCCCAAATATATGTCACCTAATTTATCGTAAAAAATATTTTTAAATTCTTGATAACTTATGTTGAAAACTTTAAAATTTAAAGGATAATCATAATGAGTAATATCATCTGTAAATAATAAAAAGTCAATTATTTCACTTTTACCAGCAGAAATTAAAAATAAATCAAACCAAGCTGGTAATTTACCAAAATAAGGAATGGGAATAACTATCGTTTTATTTCTCGTTTTATTTCTCATTTTATTTTTTATAAACTAACTGATTAAACAAATCATCCCATTGTGCCATAACATTTTCTTTTGAAAAACGCATCACACTTTGTCGGGCGTTTTCTCCTAAATAATTTCTTTTATTTTCATCATACATAAGTTTAGAGAGACTATTAGCAAAATCTTCCCTGTTATTTTGAAGCGTTAAATAACCGTTAAACTCATTAGCAATAATATTTCGGGGACCAAAGGGACAATTGTAAGAAACTATAGGTAAACCTGAAACCTGTGCCTCTAATAAAACCATTGGAAAACACTCGGTTGCTGAAGTCATAGCATATAGTGATGCTTTTTGCATTTCTTGCTGTAAATTACTAATTGAAGGCATCAGTAAAAAACTGGATTCTAAATGAAGACTTTTTATTAGATTTTGAAGTTCAATGATTAGTTTTAAATCACCATCCCCATACAATTTGAATTTCCAATCCGGAAAATCTTCATGTACTATTTTCCAAATGTAAACTAATTCATGAAATTGTTTTACGGGAGCAATTCTTCCAGCTGCAATAACCGTTTTCTCTCTGACAACATTTTCGGGTAAATCGGATTCAAAGTCAGTGAAATTTGGAATTACAATCGTATTACATCCTCCGAAATAGGGAATCTCATCCTTATTCAACAAAACCAAAGCATTATATTTCTTGAATATACTGGTCAATTTTGATTTCAGTGATTTCTTGGCTTCATCTCTTGAAATTCCAACAACCACACCCGAAGAATGTAATTCTTTAACTTTGGGTATTCTTCTTTCAATGAAAGGCAAAAAAAATTGTTCAGGTGTATAACTAACCGAAACAATAATATCAGGTTGTACTTTTTTTATCAACCTTCGCATTTGAAAATAATGCTTTACTATCTTAAGCAAATTCTTAGGATGAAAATAACTTTGATTACTATGATAATTAATATCTAAATCAAAACGAAATAATTTACTGTCTAATGGATAAACATCAGGAAGATTTGATTGCTCAAAAGTGGTTAAAAACACATCATAATGCTTTTGTTGTAATAAATAATTAATCTTTTGCGATAAAATTCTTTCTATACCTCCATGTGTAGAGAGCTGATTTGTACAATATAAAATCCTCATACAACAAGCTCCTTAAACAATTCGTCCCATTGCCTCATTACTGTCTCAGCTAAAAAACGATTTACATTTACTCTTGCTGTTCTCCCCATTGATTCACGTAAGCTACTATTTTCTATCAATTGATTTATACTAACTGCTAAACCATTTACATCTCCATTTTGAACCAAATACCCATCTTGATTATGAGTGATTATATCTTTTGGACCATGTGGACAATCGAAAGACACACAAGGAACTCCACAAACCATAGCTTCAATCAACACCATTCCAAATCCTTCGTATCTTGAAGACAAAACAAAAACAGAAGCTGCTAAATATTCTTTTTCAATATCTCTGGATGGTGGATAAAACTCAACACTTTTTTCTATCCCTAATTGTTCAACCAAAGCGGTTAAACCTTGATTTTCATCAATTGTTCCATAAATTTTCAGCTTCCAATCGGGATTCTTTTGATTCACTAATTTCCAACTTTGCAATAATCGGTCATATCCTTTTTGAAAAGAATGCTTACCCACAGCAATTACAGTTTTATTTTGTAAGCCAGAAACTTCCTCTGGATAGAATGACAATGGATTTGGAATAATTTCTATATTTTTTAAATTCCATTCTAAAGTATTTCCTTTTGTCAATACTACAAAACGATTATATGAGCTAGCTAAAAGTTCCATCAAAGTAAATCTTGCTTTTAACTTAATTTTTTTAAAAAAACTTTGTGAGTCGGTTTTAATTTCTATCAATTTTGAAACATGTCTTTCGTAAATCATCGGACAAGGTTTTCCTAAAATGATTGGAAGAAAAAATGCCTTTAAGCCATCATCACATACACAAATAACATTGGGTCTTACTCTATTTACAATAGTTTTTAATAGAACTGAATACTGCTTTATATATTGAAAAAAATCACCTTCAACCTTAATATCATGATGTTTAATTCTTTTACTAAAATCAAAAAACAAAGAATCTTCACCTTGGTTTAAAGTGACAATATGAACATCATAGCCCATGTTATCTGCCAAATAACTTGCTTTGATTGACAACACGCGTTCTAAACCAGCTGCTCCAGATATTTGATTGGTAATGTATAAAATTCGCATTTTATAAAATCTTCCTTTGAATTTGATTTCTCTTCATATACACCAAGGTGTTATCAGTAACATTTCCCTTTATAACACAGCCGGCACCAATAACACAATTCTTACCAATAGTAGTATTTCGTAAAATCACAACATTACTGGCGATCCAAGTGCCGGAACCTATACTAATTTCTCCGACAGCATATTCTGAAGCACTTACTCCGTTTACAGCATCATAACGATGGTCATTATCAAAAACACAAACATTAGGACCAAAATTACAGTTTTCTCCAATACTGATTTTTGATTTAGCACTTATCATACAATTTTGGTTCATAAAAACCCTATCTCCAATTGAAATTGAACCTGAATTTGTTGCAACTAGACTGGAATTTCTGGAAACACATACATTTTTACCAAATGTGATTTCTCCTTTTTGTAACAGTTTTATCTCAACAGACGGACTTATTCTTTGGAAAAGAGAAGCTTTAAAATTTTTATAACGAAATTTCAAAATAGAAACTCGAATGACGTTATATAAAAACAAAAAATAAATCATTTGAAAAGTGTAAATTAATATAATAACAATTTTAATAAATTAGAACAACTCAAAAGCAAACACTTCCAAAACACACTTAAGACAATTCTATTTTTATCCTAGTTTATTTTACAATCTTAAAAAAAGTGAGTTTATAAACTTAAATAATGTCTTAAACTCTTGTTCATTCTTAAAAGACAAATAAATTATTACATTAGGGACTATCAAGCATAAAAATACCTTAATAATGATGTTAATTATTTTTGAAAAATGTAAAAAATAAATAACCCCAAAAATCATTAACAAAGAAACTACCAGTAAAATTAAATACTTACAATATTTTTTAAAATATTTCATAGGATTAAGCCTTAATGCTAAAGTTTGAATAATATAAGGATCATACCATGCATTAGTAAGTATCCTTGCTATTGCTGTAGCAATCAATATCCCAAATAACCCAAAATAAGACCCTAAAATAAAAGACAATATTAAATTGATTAAAGCTGTAATAATAATTAAATATTGTCCTTGCTTGAAATACCCCAAAGTAGCTTTAAACGTCCAAACGGCATTTTGCATACCAGAGATATAGAAATTAAATACTAGAGCAATTAAAACCGAAAAAGGCAAAACAAACTTAGACCCTATCCATAATTCGATAAAATCATTAAGTAATACAATCAAAAAAACTGAAGCAAGACCAAATACCCAAAAATTGGAGAAATTAACCAAATGAAAAGTTTCTATTTTTTTTTGATGACTTTCAGTAACGTTAACATTGGCAATGCTTGCCGTTATTCCTGCAAAAACTTGTATAATTATGCCCGAAACTAAGCCTATTAATAAATTATAATTAGACAACAAACCAACCAGTACTAAACCAGAGAAATAATTAAGAATTAAGTTATCAGTACTATTGACCAACAATCCTCCAATTTTTATCAGAGCAGTAGATTTTATATTAGAAACAATTTCTTTTTTAGTTACATCATCAACCTGTTCTTTTTTAAACTGCTTAAGAAACGGGTAATATTTCTTAAGTAAAAAAGAAATTACCAAATTTCCGGATAACTGAAAAAAAGATTGAACAATAAGATATAAAATAAAATTTTTAAACCAAATTAAAACTAGTATTTGTATCAAATTTTGAATAATAAATACAAATGTATTTGATTTAGAAATAATGTAACTTCGTTGGTCAGCTTGAAAAAGACTTAATTTATAACTAAAGAAATATGATGAAACAGTGTTAAAAAGAAACAATAAATAAATTATTATTAAATCATCTGCAATTATTTGAGGTGGATTTTTTACAATAGTAGTTAAAAAAGGAATTACACTCAAACCTATTACAGCAATAATAACTGCTATAAAAGTATAAACTTTGCCATAGAAACAAAGTAATGCAGTCATCTTTTTATAATCTTTATCCGCAATAGGTTTGTATAAAGTATAAAGCATAGCAGTACCTACACCTAACTCAGCTAAAGAAAGTAATGACAATATATTAGTAAATAGTCCGTTTACCCCTAAATACTCTACAGCTAAGTATTTAATAAATACCGTTCGGCTGACAAATCCAAGTATCATTTGAATAAGTTGCGAGACTAGGCCAAATGAGATATTTTTAACCGAATTAACTATTCGAGAATCATTATTCATCTAAGGTTTATTTCCATTCAACATTTTCTTTTATCACTTTTGCAGGAACTCCACCCGCCAAGCATCTAGCTGGAATACTTTTATTAACTAAAGAACCCGCTGCTATAATGGCTCCATCCCCGATTATAACTCCTTTCAATATAGTTACATTGTTTCCAATCCAAACATGATTTCCAATTGAAATTGCTTGTGTCATTTTATCTTCTTTCCCAACGATTGAATGAGCATCGGTATCCCAAATAGTAACATTTTCTGAAATTGCTACATTATTCCCTATAGTTATTTCCTTAAAACATCTAATTTTCACATCTCTGTTTATGTAACCACTTCCTAAATTTAATTTAGCGCCTTTCATTAAAATAATATGATGCCCTGAAAAAATGGAAAATCCATTTTGAACATTAATTTCTGAATCTTCCATCATTTTTAAAACACCGATAAATGGTTCTGGTCTACTTATTTTCTGGTTAAAAACCAAACATCCCTTTTCAATGTTTATTGTAGCACCTTTTTTACAAGTATAATAAAATTTTCCAACAGGAATAATTACACTATCCGATCCTCCTCTATTTCCTTTGATAAAAAAATTGAAATAAATATTTCTAATTTTAATACTTAAAAAATGGGAAAAAATTATTTTAAATTTTAATAAATTCATTACAATAATTACTTCATAATCTCATTAATAATTAACGAATATTTTTTTGCTCCAATATCATTTAAATGATCATCGTTTCTAAAATCTTTTACACTGAAACGATTATCATTTTGAAAATCAATATAATTAATTTTATATTTTGATCTTAAATCATTGATTAAAGCAATCATTTTAGCGTTTTTATTTTCTATTTTATTAGCAATGTACGTTTGAAATAAAGGTGATGATAAAAAATAAAGTTTGATATTATTAGCATCACAGTACTCAATTATAGAAACAATCCTTCTTTTATTCATATTGAAAGCTTTTTCAGAAACTTCTTTATGTCTGTCTTTTAATCGTTCTTTAGCAGAATTAAAAATACTTATTGAATCGTATTTCATTTGTTCAAATTGATTATCATAATTAGCTTCAACATATCCAAACTTATTAATTACCTGATCTTTATGATTTTTACTGAATTTATTTTTAATAATAGCATTAAAAAATTCGGGATTAGATGAATACAATGAAATCTTACTGAACCAATTTAACGGATAAATTTCGACATTGTAATAAAAGTAGTACCATGGATATCTGTAAAAATTAGACTCATTTTCTACATCCATTCGATGATAATCCAATTCAAAAATCACCTTCTTTACTGAATTCATTTCTTTAATATTATTAAAAAAAAGAACAGAATCAATTTTTATATCTTGCGAACCATAGGAAATATTAACAGTTTTTTTATCAAAATATTTAGGATTAAAACCATTTTGATTGTGAGATGATCCTAAAATTAATATCTCGGCAGTAGCTTTATTTTCTTTAAAATAATTGGCAATTGTTTTAAATGAATTTTTATCATTTTGAACGAATAATTCTAAACCAATAAAAAAAAGAAGTATTGGCAATAAAAAAAGTGCTATTTTAATACTAAAATTTTTCATTAGAATTGAAAATATATAAATTCTTGTTCTTTACCCATAAAGACAAAAATTAAAATTATTAAAAAATAATAAAACCCTAAACGAACTATTTTAGGCCATTTGAAACCTAACTTCTGTAAAGCATACTGCTGTTCTCTACCAATCCACTCGACTAAAATAAAAAATAGAAGTAAAATAAAAACTGTTGTTGGAAAAATTTGGGGTTTAGAAAATATAGAAATGTCAAACATATTTGCTATATAACTAAAAGCATGTGAAACACTATTGGATCTAAAGAAAATCCATGCAAAAACAGTAAGTGAGAAAGTAAAAAATATACTCAATAATTCTTTTGTAGTAGGAAAAATTTTACCTACTGCTACGATTCCGATATTATCTCTATTCTTTTTTGTCAATAATAATGGTAAGAAATAAAGTGCATTTAAGAATCCCCAAATTATAAAAGTCCAATTTGCACCATGCCAAAAACCACTAACTAGAAATATTATAAATGTATTTCTAACTTTCATCCAAGTTCCGCCTTTGCTTCCTCCTAGCGGAATGTATAAATAATCTCTAAACCAAGTTGATAGAGAAATGTGCCATCTTCGCCAAAATTCGGCAATGTCTCTTGAAAAATATGGAAAAGCAAAATTTCTTAACAAATCAATGCCGAATAATCTTGCAACACCGAGAGCAATATCAGAATAGCCAGAAAAATCACAATAAATTTGAAATGTAAAAAATAATGCTCCAATTACTAACGTGCTTCCTGAATATTCGTCTGAGCCACTAAAAATTATATTTGCATATTCGGCACAATTATCGGCAATTACAATTTTTTTAAATAAACCCCATAAAATTTGTCGTAAACCATCAACAGCATTATCATAATTAAATTTTCTTTGTTTCTGGATTTGTGGTAAAAGATGTGTTGCTCTTTCAATTGGTCCAGCAACAAGAAGTGGAAAAAAACTAACAAAAACCGAATAATCAATAAAGTTTCTTTCAGGTTTTATTCTATTACAATAGATATCAATCACATAAGACAATCCGTGAAAAGTATAAAATGAAATTCCAACTGGTAATATCACATTTAGTGTCCAAACATCAACATACAGTCCTAAATCAGCTAACACAACGACAAAAGATTCTACAAAAAAATTATAATATTTAAAGAATCCCAAAAAACCAAGATTTATAATAATACTTAACCAAAACCAAAATTTCTTTGCATTTACGGTTTTAGAATCAAACATTTTTAAACCAGTAAAGTAGTCTAAAAGTGTTGAAAAAATCAACAAAAATAAAAATCTATAATCCCAGCAAGCATAGAAAAAATAACTCGAAACTAATAATAAAATATTCTGATATTTGTAATTTTTATTAGCAATAAACCAATATAATATAAATACTATTGGAAGGAAAAACGCAAAATTTATTGAGTTAAAAAGCATGTATATAAATTTAGAGTTCTTAAACAAAAACCCTGTGTAAAAGGCAAAACATCAAAATGTTGTGAATGTACTCCAATTGCTTTGGTATCGCCTTGTGAAAAATCGATTGCTCCATTGCGCCTGGTAACTTGCATTAAATAGTTAAGTGCATTATTCTTTGAGTTGATAGAATCTTTTTTAATACTTTCTATAGTGGAAGCATTGGCTAAAAACCAAGCCAGTGTGGCAGTTGTTGACGAATCGGCACGTGCTTCCGGACTACTTACCAACCAATTCCAACTTCCATTTTTATTCTGAAACTGCATTGCTATTTTAGCAAATGAAATTATATATTGAGTCAATTTCTCTTTCTCAGAATTACTGTCTGTCAATTCAAGCCAAACATCAATCAATCCTATAGCATACCAGCCTAAGCCTCTACCCCAGCCATACAAACCTACTGGTAACTCCGTTTTTAAATGATAAGTATGGCATGGAATAAATTGATTGTGTAACATCCCATATTGATTAAATACTTCTATTTGATTAATTCCTAATGCAACGGCTTCATTTATACTATACAACAAACCATAGCGCACTAAAAAAGGAGAAACAAACCCAATGGTATCCACATAGCGATAATCCGGATTATGTTTGCGATAAGCAATAGTCCCATCCACACCCTTTAATTTCAAAATCAACTCATAACAAAAATCAAAAGCAGGCTTGCATTTTGTTACATCTAAAGTATCCACTTTGAGAATGGCATAAGCCAATATAATATCATCTATTTCACTAGGATTGGTTTTCCAGTTGCCATTGGCATCAAACTTGCTTTGAACAAAATCATTAATTTGTTTACTAACTGTAGCGTTGGGGTTTTGGGTAGCATAATCATTCAAACCCAATAAAAGTGCCGCTTGTTGCCAACTTTGAATAGCATTCCTTTTGTAGTTGCCTTTTAAAATATCAAGTATAATCAATCGATCATTATCTGTAACTTTAATAGTGGGTGTTTTATGAAGCCATTGCAAAGATTTTTGAACCAACTTATCCCTCCAGACTTCCTTTGAAGTATATCGACCAATATGGATGCGACTCTGCCAGGTATTAAATTGGGGAATAAAGTCGATTGCCAGAACAATTAAGAAAAGAAAAGCAATACTACTAACTATACTACAACACATATCCCACTTGATTTTCTAAATCAGTAACCACTTTATTTTTCTTTTCTTCAGTAATTAATCCTCCCAAAGTATAACTGTAATCATATTGAGGAGAATTTTCAAACCTCTGTTTTAACTTTGATTCATAATCGGATAACGTTGTAATGACTCTAGCAGGATTTCCTGCGGCAACCACGTTAGCAGGAATGGATTTTACAACAACACTACCAGCACCAATTATTGAATTCTCACCTATAGTAACACCTGGCATGATTAAAACCCGGGCTCCAATAAAACATTTATTTCCTATCTTAATTTTAGCAATTTTCGTGAATCCTAGACTTCTTTTCGTACTGGTATCGTGTGCCAATAAATAAACCTGAGGAGCAAAAATCACATCATCGCCTATTTCTATCAACCAACAATGCCCATAATCAATGGTACAATTAATCAATCCGGAGCAATTTTTACCGACTTTTAACCCCGCTTTCAAATTAGCTTCCAGAGTTAATTGTTCGTTAGAAATTCCCTTGATTTTATATTGAATAGCTTGAATAATTCTTCTTATCATTTTTTATTACTTTACAATTAATGATTTCATTCTCCAATACGAAAAATAAGCTCTTGGATAAACCAGTACATAAATAATTTTATTGACAATCCCTTTCAACTGCCAAAAGTAGTTTTCATCAGCCAATAAAGAATTAATAATTAAATGAATAAAATTCCCAACAAACGCCTTTGGGTAGTTATAAAAAGAATAGGTACTGTTTTTTATTAACTGAAAAAAGGAAAAAGCCATCGATTGAGCATACCACAACTTATAGGAGCTATCAGTCAATCCATTCTCTAAATATTCTTTCAGTTGGATCACATTATTCAAACAATGTACATCATATTTTTTAGCCATTTCGTGCCAAACTACTGCTTCAAAAACTAACTTGATACCTTCTTTTTCAGGAAAGGGATATTCTTTCATTATTGCAGTTTTGAAGGCTACAGACTTATCTCCTTTTAAATTGTATTTCAAATAGTAATCTGAAAAAGGAATTTGCCAATTTTCTTTTAAAAAAGCATCTCCTATGAGTGTACCATTAGTAAATTGAGACAAACCAATAATGCCCGCAATCTTATCGTTGTTTTTAATTTTTTGCCAGGCTTCCCATTTTAGTTGGACTGCATTTGTTGTTAAAAAATCATCGGAATCTACAATAAAAAACAAATCGCCCTTGGCTTTTTGAACACCATAATTAATAGCGGTGTGTTTACCCCCATTGGATTTATAGAAATACCGGACAATAATTTTGTCTTCATCAGTAAATTGTTCTACAACTCCCTTGGTATTATCGATACTCCCATCATCTACAATAAGCCATTCAAAATTAGGATTGCCTTGCAACAACAAACTATCATATACCCTTTTGAGTAAATCCGCTCGATTGTAGGTGGGGGTAAAAATGGTTATAAACATTAGTTATGAACAAATTATATGGTTTCAAATAAATTTTCTATAGCTTTTATACTACTATGCAAAGAAAATTGAAACTCAGAAAATTGAAAATTGGCTTTACATTGATCCGATATTGGTGACTTATCCAGTACTTCTTTCAGTAACCTATAAATTCCATCTTCGCTATTATGACATATCAAACCAGATATACCGTTATCTATTAATTCAGTCATACCACTACATTCAGTTGTAAACACTTTTGTATTTAAAATCAAAGATTCTATTACTACAGTACTTAAGCCCTCCTGTATCGAGGACATTATTAAAGCTGTTGCATTTTTAATAAACGGATAAGGGTTATCTATATGCCCTAACAAAGTAATATTGGTTTCTAAATGATTCTCTTTAATTAAAGATTTATATTCCTGTTCTTTATATCCTGCTCCAATCATCAACAATTTAAAATCATAGCCTTCCTTTTTAAGTTTACCAAGTACACGAATCAATCGATCATATCCTTTAATTGGAATTAACCTTCCAACTGTAACCCAATAATTCCCTGACAATAAATGAGCTAAAGAGGCATCAACAGGCAATGCTGATTTAGCAGTAATCAGTTTATCATCAATAGGATTATAGAGCGTTACAGGAATTAAATCATTAAATACACTAGTAAATGAATCACACACCGCTCTAGACACTCCTGCAATAGCATCAAATTTTTTATAACTATTATATAATTCTTGTTTTTGTACCTCTGATAAGTCCTGATAAAGTCGTTGCTGATGTGTATGCAACCATACTATTTTTTTACTTTTTTGAATGGAATGAGCAACAAAATCAGTAGGCATACCTTCGTAAAAAGCCACTTCAATATCGTATTTTTCTTTGTTCAAAGCGCGATACAACCATGATTTCGGCAGTTTATTATAAAGAAAATTGAACGCTTTATATTTTAACGGATTACTATTATCAACCAACCAATGATAACGTATATGACTTGCAAAACTTTGTTTGAATTGAAATTCATAATCACTGTAAACACTTTTCTTAAAAATGGCAATTACCGATATATCAAATCTTGAAACGTCCATATTATTAACTAAATCAATCAACACCTTTTCAGCACCACCTACTACCATCGATTCGATATAAAAAGCTATTTTTATTTTCATTTCATTTTCAAATAATCAAGTTATTCTTAACTATGTATCAATTGGTATAATTTATTAATCTCCTCTTCTGTACCTAATTTTTCATTACTTAAATTAGCAGTAAAAAAAGCAGCCATTTCCTTATTCACAATAAGAGATACCATAGCATCCGCTATAGCTTCCGGGTTCATTTCAGCAATCAATCCGTTGACTCCTGAATTAATTTGATCTTTGGCAGTAGTAAAATTAGTTACGACAATAGGTATCCCTAAAATTTTGGCTTCATCTACAGCAATCGATTTTCCTTCATATCGGGAGGGCTGCACATAAATACTACAGTCTTTTAAATAGGGATAAGGATTCTCCTTTAGTCCCAAAAGAAAAAAATTATTTTCCAAATGGTGTTTCTTGATTTCTTGTTCTAAAACTAATCGCTCAGTTCCTTCTCCAATAATAAGCCATTTCAAATCAGGATACCTTTTTACCAAAACAGCGCAAGATGATAGTGCCAAATCAATACCTTTTTCAGGACTTAAACGAGCAATAGTTAGTATTGTTAGATCTTGTTTATCGAATTCAACAACCTCTGCCCGAGTTGCCAGATTCCGAATTATTTTAGGGGAAATAATATTTTCAATTACGGTAAATTTCTCTGATAAAGATGGAAAAAACTGCGATAAAGAACGGCTACATTCCTCTGAAACCGTTACCAAATGATTGAGTTGTTTAAAATAACGAGAATCAATCGCTGGATTCATTCCTGAAGTTGCATAATTAGTATGTATCCATCCTAATTTATTTGTTGCCTTTACTTTATCCACCACAAAATAGATAGCCGATTTCTCTAAAAAACCAATAGCTGCATCATACTTTTTTTCCAAACCCTTTATGGAGTGCTGATAATACTTCCATGATTTTTGTTCCGCAATGGCACTATTCGAATTCAGTCGGTTCGTAACAAAAAATTGAATTCTGGAAAAAAGCAACTTAATTTTTCCTCTACTTAGAAAATACAAAATGGAATGTACTAAACTCGAATTGAATTTTTCAAACAATTCAGGTAGTTCAAGAATAGTTACTTCTGTAGGTACTGAATTTAAAAACAGACCTGCCTTGTTAAACAAAAACAAATCGACTTCATATTTATCAAAATCAATTTGGTGGAGTAAATTGACCAAGCTCTTCTCTGCTCCTCCAGCTGCTAAACTTGGAATTACAAATAGTATTTTTTTCTTCATTTATTGTAGTTCGGACAAAAAATCTACTGCTTTTTTCGCATTTTCTTTTATTCTAGGAATCTCATTTATAAGCGTACTTTTTATTTCATTCTCTTGAGAAACCATCTCTTCAAATTTTGCAATTAGTAATTCACTATCCGAGATTTCATTAATGCTTAATACTAATTTTTCCTCACCAAAAATATCTTTGGCAATCCCTTTTGATTTCACACTATAACCCAAAACCATCGTAGGAATCAAAGAAGAATAAGCTGCAATAGTGGCATGCGTCCTAGCTCCGATAAAGAAACGCATCTTGGCAATATAACCTTTATACTCAATGGCATTTAAATTATTAGACAACAATAAGACCCTAGCAGTATCTTTAAATTCATTGTAAAACTCCTCTAAAACCTCATAATCATCATTCCCTGAAATTATCACATGAGGAGTCAAAACTATAGTCATATCAGTCGTATCCAGAATATGTTGTAATAAATTGAAAGCTGCTTTTTTAGATGCTTGATTTCGTTTCCACACTAAAGGACTAAAATTAAAGCCTACAATGCTTGTTTCTTTCCATAAATCAGGTAAAACAATCTCTTGTTTTTGCATCGTGAAAGCACCATCAGCTACTAGTTTTACATTAACCACTCCATTTTTTTTCAAAATTTCGTGAGTCAAACTTTCACGAGCCAAAACCAAATCCATAGTTTTCAAATCTTTAATTTTAGCTTCAGATAAATCTTCTTCTCCTATAGAAGCCCCCCAAAGGACTAACCTCTTACCCGCTTTTTTTATTAATCGATCTACTTCATAAATCCAAGCTTGTTCTCCATAACAGTAATTATCACCGCCAATGGATAAAAAAATGTCGTGTTGTGAAATTAATTTGATTAATTTTTTAAACTGTGATCTATACAAGTAAGTTTCATCTTTTTGAAATTTTACTTTTAGCATAGAAATAATCCCTTCAAAAGAAAACTTGTCTACAGAAACTTGACCTGTATCAAAAATAGTATCAATTTGTGGAATAAACTTATCAGATTCAGGATTAAATGATGCTAAATTTACAATTGCATCTGGATACTTCTCTTTTATTAAATTAACACCAGATCGAACAATTGCTTCACATCCTCTATTAGTGCTACCTGCATGGAAAAACATTAAAATCTTCATTATATTTTACTTTTATTTCTGAACTTACTATATTCGATTGCCATAGTTAATAAAACGTTAATTTTATACTTTATTGCTAAGAGTATAATTTGCTCATATTTTGATTTTCCCGAAAATAAGACTACAAAATGACTCTTTATAATTTGTCTTGTTGTCAAACTGTTAAACACTTCTTTTACTAACTCATTTCGTTTCTTTGAATTAATTTGATACTTTTCCTTAAAAAACTCATGCAGTAGAGCAATTGTATTTTTGATAAATTTTTCCGCTTTTAGTAGTTCTATTTTATTAATATCAAGATATTGATTAGTAAAGCTTGAAAAATCCTGTTGAAAAACATCTTCTATCCTTTTAAAATAATTGTTACCCGAAAAATTCCTTGTAGCACTACCTGTAACATCTACATAATGATAGCCTACATAATCCGAAAAAAAAACAGAATCCGCTTTATTAAAACAGTTTAAATTAAACCAACCGTCTTCACCTAATGGAACTCCTTTGGGAAACCAAATTTGATTATCGGTAATTAATTCCCGTTTATACATTTTATTCCAAATGGCATTCAAATTATCATTCCCTATTAGATAAGGAATGATTTGTTTTTGTATAAATTCAGAATTCAAAACTTCATTCTCCCGAAAGAGAGCTTTTGAGGTAAATGTATGTCCTTCTTGAGAAGAAAAATAATTAGAAATCACAATAGCTACACTCTTTGAAATAGCAATTTCATATAATCTTTGAAAACAATCTTTTTCAACATAATCGTCGGCATCAACAAAGCCTATATAATCTCCTTGAGCTATCGCAATTCCACTATTTCTAGCAATACTAACCCCTTGATTTTTTTGATTAATGAGCTTGATTCGTGAATCTTGTTTTTGAAAATATTCAACAATAGATTGACTTTTATCACTAGAACCATCATTTACAAAAACAAATTCGCAAGCAGATAGTGTTTGAGACAATAAAGAATCAATACATTTTTCTATGTGTTTTTCCGCATTAAATACGGGAATAATTACACTAATACAATACATTTGACATTAACCCGTTGGGTGAAATTATT
>DKIJ01000038.1 GCA_002454195.1 Flavobacterium sp. UBA6721 | reverse complement strand
AAAGCCGATGCAGTAATCACAGTTACTCCTTACGATGTGACTTATGATGGTAATTCTCATACTGCCAGCTTTACAGCCGTAGGAGTTGAAAGTCCAACACCAGTGAATCTTAGTAGTTTAATGAATGTTACCAATACAGTACATGTTAATGTAGGTACTTATTCTTCGGATTCATGGAATTTTGCAGGGAATTTAAATTATAACGCAGTGGGAAATACTATTATTCAAGATATAATTACTAAAAGAGATCTTACAGTGACAGCGACTGGTATAAATAAAGTATATGATGGTAATTCTGTTGCTACAGTTATTTTGGGTACTAATAAAGTAAATGGAGATAATGTAATTTCTTCATATACTTCAGCTTCTTTTGATGAACCCAATAGTACATTGGTTGGTATAGATAAACCAATTACAGTAAATGGAATTTCTATTAGTGGTACTTCTAGTGGTAATTATAATCTTGTAAACACTACTGTTACAACAGATGCAGATATTACTTTGGCATCTACAAATCTAACTTTAACATTAAGTGGATATCAGGTTCGTTATATGGATAATCTGACTTATTCAGCTGTTGTTAAACCATTAAATACAGCTACACCTTTGATAGGGCAAGTTAAATTTGACGTGAAGTCAGGAAGTATTATCCTTGCTACTTATTCAGCAAATGTAGTCCCAATTCCGGGCTCAGTTGATGGCTCAGTACAGGCTATGTTAATCAATCAGTTGCCATCAACTGTTTTGCCTGGAAGTTATACAGTCACAGCTAGTTTTATTAGTTCTAATTTGAATTATTCAGGTTCGACTAATACTAAAAACTTAATTGTAGATCCTAGAACAGCTAGCCCATATACAGCATCTGGTTTTTATGTAGGAGATGGCTTTGCTTGGACTACAGATCTAAATACTAGTACTGCAACATTAACTATGGTTGCTGCAATTAAGGATACGAATAATCCATCAGGGGATGTTCGAGGAGCAAAAGTATCTTTCTATTTTGTAAATGGAACTACATTAACTGCGATACCAAATGCTCAGAATTTACCTGTTGGATTGGTTGATGTTACAGATGGAAGTGTAGGGACAGCAAGTGCAATTGCTCAATTGAATATTGGGGCATTGAATTCAGATAGTTTCCAAATAGCAATAAAAGTTACTGGAGCTTATACTAATAATCCTTGGGAGGCTACAGCTCAAAGTATACTAACGGTTTCCAAACCTATAACAGGAGGATTTATAACGGGAGGTAGTAATTTATCCAATACTAGTGCATCGTCTGGTTATATTAAAGGCGCAGCAGGTTTGAATACAGATTTTCAATTTGATATTCAGTATACAAAATCAGGAACTAATCCTAAAGGTAAAGTAAATATATTAGTTCGTAGCTGGTATGACAGTAATGGTATTTTGGATTCTAAATTACATACTTATTTAATCAAAACAAACTCTATTGCTTCTTTGGCTATTGCTAATCCATTGGCAACAGGTAATTTTAGTGCCAAAGCAAATATGGTAGAGCAACTCCAAGATGGAACAACAGTTTCGGTTGAAAGTGGTGCTACTTTCCAAATGGTTGTATATCAAAATGCTTGTACACAACAGATAGCAATTACTTATTATAGGAAAGCAGGTGGAATATGGTTTTCAAATAAATGGAATACTATAAGTTTAAAATCAGAATTACAAGCAGTTAATACTGGTAGTCAGGTTTATGTAGCTGGAGGAGGTAATTGTACAGTATCAGGCTTAACAACTGCTAGAATTTCTGAAGTTAAATCAGTTGTTACTGTACAAGAAGAAGCTGTAGATGTAATTAAACCAACTCCATTTAAAGCAATGGTTTATCCTAATCCATCAATCAGTCAATTTAATGTGGCTGTTGAAGGAGAAAGTACTGAGAATATTAAAGTATTGGTATATGATAGTACCGGTAGATTATTGAAAGTAATAGACAAAAAAGATGGTGAAACAATTCAGTTTGGAGAAGATTTGCCAATAGGTTCATATATTACTAAAGTGAGTCAGGGAACCGATAGTAAAACAATTAATGTGATGAAACGATAATAAGATGTTTCTATAAATGGAAAACCAGCACAGTTTTTAATTGAGCTGGTTTTTTTATGCATAAAAAAAAGCACTAAGAATAGTGCTTTCACTTATTTTGAGAGCTTTGAATTAATCAAATAAATCAGAAGATAAATAACGGTCTCCTCTATCACAAATAATAGCTACTATCACGCCAGATTCTAGTTCTTCGGCAAGTTTTACTGCTACAGTAACAGCACCACCACTACTCATTCCGGCAAAAACTCCTTCTTCCAGCGCCAGTCGTTTAGTCATGGCACGGGCTTCTTTTTCGCTCACATCAATAGTACGATCTACTTTTGACGCTTGAAATATTTTAGGCAAGTATTCCTGAGGCCATTTTCTAATTCCCGGAATTTGTGATCCTTCGGATGGTTGTGCTCCAATAATTTGAACAGCAGGATTTTGTTCTTTTAAGTACGTTGAAGTACCTATAATAGTTCCAGTAGTTCCCATGGCCGAAACAAAATGTGTTACGGTGCCTTCGGTATCATTCCAAATTTCAGGACCTGTGGTATTGTAATGTGCTTTCCAGTTGTCGTTATTAGCAAATTGATTCAGCATGATGTAACCGCCTTCAGCCACTTTTTTATCTGCGTAATCTCTGGAACCTATGATTCCTTCAGCGGCAGGAGTAAGGATTACTGTAGCACCATAAGCACGCATGGTTTGTGTACGTTCTTTAGTAGAGTCTTCTGGAAGGATTAATTCGATTTCGATTCCCAGTAATTGCGCAATCATCGCTAATGCAATTCCAGTGTTTCCACTGGTAGCTTCGATTAATTTGTCTCCTTTTTTGATTTCACCACGGTCTAATGCGCCTTTAATCATATAATAGGCAGCACGGTCTTTGACGCTACCACCGGGATTGTTTCCTTCTAGTTTTAAAAGCAGTTTTACGTTTTTATTTTTTACTAAATTGACTGTTTCTACAAGAGGAGTATTTCCTATTAAGTCAACTAATTTTTGAGGTTTCATATTATTTAATTTCTTTTACTTTTATTTCAGTCGTTGTGGTGTTCATGACAATTGATTTTGCAGGAACCGACTTGGTTACCCAGGCATTTCCTCCTACAATACTGTCTTTGCCTATAACTGTTTCGCCTCCTAAAATAGTTGCATTAGCATAAATGCATACATTTTTCTCTACGGTAGGATGTCTTTTAGCGTTTTTCATTTCTTTACTAACACTTAAAGCACCCAGTGTAACTCCCTGATAAATTTTGACGTGTTTCTCAATTACTGCCGTTTCACCAATTACAATACCTGTTGCGTGATCAATGAAAAATGGAGAATCAATTTGAGCACCGGCATGAATGTCGGTACCGGTGATACGGTGTGCATATTCGCTCATTAAACGAGAAAAAAGCAATAAGTCTTGAAGGTATAATTCGTGACTAATACGGTAAATAGCAATTGCATAGAAACCAGGATAGGCTAAATAAACTTCCTCAATACTATTTGAAGCAGGATCGTTTTCTAAAATATATGCAGCATCTTGATTTAATTTTTTTAGTACCGATGGGAGTTTGCTAACAAATTGATTCCAGGTTTCATCACACAAAGAATTTGGTTTTTTGCAAGCCAGAGCAGCAATCTCTTTGAATTGTTTTTCTAATACGTCAATACTTTCGTCCAATGGAGCATTAGCGTCAAATAAGGTGTAGAATATTTTTTCAGTAAATGCTTCTACTTTAGTTTTGATACCGTAATTGATTGAGGTGTGGCTTTTTAGCTCATCTATATTTTTTATAATTAAATCCTTTGTCATGACTTTTGGATTGTGTTGTTAGTAGAGCGAATTCTACTTGAATTTTGTTATTTAATTTAAAACAAATATATTGAACTATTTTGAATAAAAAGGCAAGAACAAGGATGCTTTCACAGGATAGTGTTGTTTTTTACAAAATGAATTCGAACAGTTTTAAAATAGATTTTCTCTATTTGAATTATTCTTTATTTACACTTCAATTTTAAATTTATTACTTTTGAAAACTGATTCAAATAAAAATGAAAAAAATAATTTTCCCTATCATGTTTATTGCCATTGTTGTTGCTTTTTATGAGCAAACTGCTGCAGATAAAAATGTGTATGTGACTGTAATCGCAATGGCCGTTTTTATGTTTGGGATGATGCGATTAAGTGCAAAAACGCCAAGTAAAAATCCAGAAAAAGAAGAAGAAGATGTTGACTAAAGGAGATAAAGTTTCGGTACTAGATGACGCCATAAATGGGGTAGTTTTGTCGGTTCAAGCGCAAGAAATAACTATTGAAACCGAAGAGGGTTTTGTAATGAAATTTGCAATGAGTGAATTGGTTAAAACCAGTGGTTCAGAAAATTTAATGGACAGTATCAAAGGAGTAAATGCTGAAGCGATAAAAAAAGAAAAAGCCATTCCTAAACCAAGAAGTTTTGTCAAAGAGAAAAAAGACAAACGCGAGGTAGGAGTCCCAGAATTTGATTTACATATCGAGAAATTGGTCAAGAACAAGAACGGAATGTCTAATTATGATATTTTGACCTTACAAGCCGAAACGGCGCAACGACACATTGAATTTGCAATTAAAAATCGTATTCCCAAGATTGTTTTGATTCACGGGGTAGGTGAAGGGGTATTGAAAGCTGAGTTGGATTTCCTATTAGGAAGATATGATAATATTGATTTTCACGAGGCAAACTACCAAAAGTATGGTCAGGGAGCAATGGAGGTTTATATTAGGCAGAGTAAAAAATAATAATACTATTTCTTAGAAAGTTAAAAGGCTCATTTGAATTTCAAACGAGCCTTTTTTTATGATATAAAACTAAATTTTAATTAGAGGTAAAAACATCTCCTAGAATGTAATTTTTACCGAGATTAAAATTCAAAATTCCTTTTTGAAGAGATACATTTTTAAGTACAATTGTATGTTTGTATGTGTTTGGACCATTGGTTGTTGTACTAACTTCAATAATTCCGCTAACACCACTTACCCCAGCAATACCATCCCATTGCTGACTCAATGTTGGCGTATTTGGAGTTGTTGTTTGACAAAAATAATCACTATTCAATACGCCACCCGTAAATAACTTATAAGTCAAGCTGTTTGTACTTGTTCCAATTAATCCTGTTCTAGGACTATTTATTGGAGTAGTTTCGTTTAAGATTAAATTAGGGTCAATGTTTAATACCAATGCTTCACTGTTGTTGTTATTGTAAATTTCATTGGATGAAGTACATTTTTCTAATGTTTGATCAAAATTTAAAGACAAGGCAGTTATATTCGTTTTATAATCACCAAACGGGAAAGTTTCATAGACCTGAGTGCCATTTGCTTTTGAAAAAGTCACATTTTTAAGTGTGATATTATGATTGTATCCATTAATTTTTGTGGCACCAGTAGTTTCATTCGTTGTTTTTGCAGCAGTAGTTACAATTTGAATTTTACCACTTACAGCAGTCCATTGGTCTGTAATAACAGGAGTCGCTGGAGCGATAGATTCACAGATGTTGTCTGTAGCTACTGTTCCATTATAAAAACGATAGATTACTCTATTTGATGTGGTACTTATATCTAGTTCAATGGTATCATTGGCAGCAGTAAGTTCGGTAACAATACTGGTATTAGGAATTTCCATGATTAGAGCTTCCTTATCTTTTAGTTTATAGAGTAATGTATTGGTACTACTTGTATTGGAACAGCTTTGTGTCGCAACTTCATCGAAGCTTATTTCTTCCTGAGTTAGATTACCATCATCACAGGAATTAAAAAGTGTTAGTATAACGAATAAACTTAGGGCTTTTTTCATTGTAAAAATTTTGACAAAAATAGGCAAAAAATGACAATTCTGAATCGGCTTTTGATAATTGATATTTTATAACTTTGCTGCAATGAAAAAAATATACCTCGATAACGCCTCGACAACTGCAATACGACCTGAAGTCATTCAAGAGATGACTAAAGTACTAACCGAAGATTATGGTAATCCATCATCTACTCATAGTTTTGGTCGAAATGCAAAAAATATTTTGGAACTTTCCCGAAAATCAATTGCCAAGCAACTGAATGTCAATGCGCAGGAAATCGTTTTTACTTCTGGAGGAACGGAGGCAAACAATTGGATTTTGCGTTCAGCAGTAAAAGATTTAGGTGTAAAACGAATCATAAGCAGTAAGATAGAACATCATGCTGTTTTGTTTGCCATCACCGCTTTGCAAAGAGAATTTGGCATTCGGGTAGATTACGTCAATGTATTAACAGATGGAAGCATCGATTTAACGCATTTGTCCACTTTACTAGCCGATGATGTCAAAACGTTGGTAAGCTTAATGCATGTAAATAACGAAATAGGGACGGTTTTAGATCTGGAAAGAGTTGGTTTAATTTGTAAACAATACAATGCTTTATTTCATTCGGATACAGTGCAGTCGATGGGAAAAATGCAATTGGATTTACAGACGATTCCAGTTGATTTTGTTTTGGCGAGTGCGCATAAATTCCACGGACCGAAAGGCGTAGGTTTTGCTTTTGTTCGAAAAAATTCGGCTTTGCAACCTTTATTTTATGGAGGCGAACAGGAAAAAGGTTTGCGTGCCGGAACCGAAGCCGTACATCAAATTGCTGGAATGGCAAAGGCATTAGTGCTTTCGTATGCGCATTTAGAAGCAGAAAGTGGACAGATTACAGCCGTAAAGCAATATTTAATTCAACAATTAGAAATTACTTTTCCGGGTGTACTGTTTAATGGAACAGCAGCTAATTTCTATAATATTTTGAATGTGTTGTTGCCTTTTTCAGAAGAAAAAACCGCGATGATTTTATTTCATCTGGATATGCGTGGTATTGCTGTTTCCCGCGGTAGTGCCTGCCAAAGCGGAAGTATCAGACCTTCACACGTATTGGCCGAAATACTTTCGGAAGATTTGGTTCGAAAGCCCAGTTTACGTATTTCTCTGAGTCATTATAATACAAAAGATGATATTGATGGCTTCATAGAAGCTTTGAAAACGGTATGAAATGTTAATCCGTCTTGATAATTATTGAGACGGATTTTTTTATTTCATTAGTTAGTTTTTGGTCTGTAAAATAGTTTTTAAAGAAGAAATTTTTATCCGAAAAATAATGTTATTGTTTGCTTAGTTGTTTGTAAATTAGTGTTTTACAAATTTTATTTTGATTAAAGAAAATAAATTTCTTAATAGTTAGATATTTGGAATAAACAGATAATACAAACTGATGTCAAATTCAAATTTTTAACTAATGGAAAATCATTCAGGTCAACCATCCCCAGGAAGTATCATGCAAATTGGTACCGGATTTTGGGCATCCAAAATTCTTTTGAGCGCCGTTAAATTCGAGTTATTTACTTTGCTCGCAGAACACAATGAAATGTCCGCCAATTAGTTTAAAGCGGAATTAAATTTTAAATGTACGGACCGACATGTTTTTGATTTTCTGGATGCCTTAACCACCTTTGGGTTTTTAAATAGAGAAGGTTTTTGGGATACTGCCAAATATTCCAATAGTTTGGATACCAACGTATTTTTAGATAAAAAGAAAGCCACTTACATAGGCGGAATTCTTGAAATGTTAAATAATCGCTTGTATGGATTTTGGGGAAATTTAGAAACAGGATTATTGACAGGACATCCGCAAAACGAAGCCAAACAAGGTGATAATTTATTTGAAAAAACCTATGAAGATCCTAATCGACTAAAAGAATTCATCCATGCCATGAGCGGTGTTCAAATGGGGAATTTGATGACTTTGGCTCAGCAATTTGATTTTTCTAAGGCGAAAAAAGTAGTAGATATTGGAGGTTCAGGTGCGCTTCTATCCTCAATGATTGCAAAACATCATCCACACATAAGCTGTATCAGTTGGGATTTACCGGCTGTAGCTCCCATTGCTGACGAAATTATTCAACAATTTCAATTACAGGACAGGGTACAAACTGCTGGAGGTGATTTTTTCAAAGACAATTTTCCGAAAGCCGATATTATTACGATGGGAAATATTCTGCACGATTGGGATGAAGAAACCAAAATGATGCTGATTCAAAAAGCTTATGATGCTTTACCTGAAGGTGGTGCTTTTATTGCGATAGAAAGAATTATTGACCCGGAAAGGAATAAAAATGCATTTGGACTAATGATGAGCCTGAATATGCTGATTGAAACTGGAACTGGCTTCGATTATACTTTTGCTGATTTTAATAAATGGACAAAAGCTGTTGGTTTTAAAAATACTGAAATTCTTCCACTTACCAGACCCAGTAGTGCAGTTATCGCTTATAAATGAAACCGAAAGGTTAGCTTTTTTTGAATCCGTTAATGAGGAGCTTTTAAAATTAACCACAATCCTGTCATTGCGAGGAACGAAGCAATCTCATCTAGAATTAAAATCTGCTATCAAGACTCAACTCAACTTGATGAGATTGCTTCGCCAATTCGCTATCGCTTGTGTCCTCCTTCGTCGGATTGACAAACTACACGGATAAAGCTTAAAGTAAAAATTAATTAAGTTATTTTTTTTACAATCAAAGTTCTCAATCTTGTCATTCCTACGAAGGAGGAATCTCATTTAATTATTGTTTATTTAGAGTTATTAGTATTTACGAACTATTATCCTTTTTCTGATATGTGTTTTTTTGAAATGTTAGGTTCTGCAAAGCTTATTATCTCCGCTTTTTCGAGTTCTTTAAGCTTTTTAAATATTGGTAAGTAATTTAATTCGTAAAGGACTTCCATAACAAAATAATTACTTCCCGTTCCTTCACTTTCACAGCCAATATTTTTAAATTCATTTCTTAAATTTTCGATATCAGTTTTTTCGTCTAATAAAATAATTTGGATAGTTGAATTTCCGGAATACTCAACAACTCTTCTAAACGTAATTCTTTCTTCATCTTCATCATATTCTGCGAAAACAATATCACCACAAGAAAATTCAGGACCGTAAAATGGAATATTGTCAATTTTGTAAAGTCCTTTTTCCTGTTCAATTATTTCTGCCCAAAGAGTTTCAACAACGATTTCTTCAAGAACATCACTATAATATCGGACTAATAATTTTTCGCTTTTTTCTTCCATTTTGGAACATGTTTTTAGATGAAAATCCAGAAAGGTTTCTTTTAAGTTTATATTAAGACATATAATTATCAGTCAGATAAAAGTATATTCCACTTACAATTGTGACAAATAAACCAGCAAATAAATAGCTAATTTTCTTTTTCTTTTCATCTGAGTTCTTGTATTTGAAAACACCAAAAACTAACGGTAATAACACTAAAATTGCCAACATAGTATTTAGTGTCATTATTGCCTTATTGGAGCTTGCTCCGGCTCCAGAACCAAAATTTAAAAACCAGAAAAGGATAAGGCCAAAAAGTCTACCAACCATTAGTATTGATTGATTTATTATTAGCTTAAAAAATAGTCGAATGTTCATGTTTATTAGTTTATAATTCTCTCATAAATAGAAGGATCGTGTTTTTTGATTTTGATTTTGACATATTTAGAAGCTGGCATATTGCTTTCTTTTACCACATTATTTACAGAAACTAAAACATTGGTTTCTGGGAAATAGGTCACGGTATTTTTTTCAGGGATAGGGTAGGACACAATGATAAATAAAGGCGCAATACGCTCGATTCCATCGTCATAATTAAATAAATCGACTTTGTAGCCGTTTTTGAATCCTGCTTTTTCAATGTCTTTTGGGTTCATGAAAACCACACGGCGTTCGTTTTTAATTCCTCTGTAGCGGTCATCGAGTCCGTAAATAGTAGTGTTAAATTGATCGTGGGTGCGGGTGGTAGCCATCATGTATTCATCGGCTTCCAGTTTGTTTTCGGGAACAGTTGTGAGGGTAAAAGGAGCACGGTCGCCAAATTGCTTTGTAATGAATTTTCCATCTCTGGCAGCATTAGGTAAATAAAATCCTCCTTTTTGACGCACTCTCACATTGTAGTTTTCAAATCCCGGAATGCATTGTTCAATAGCATCGCGCACCGCATCATAACTATTGGCGTATTTTTGCCAGTCCACAACTGATTTATCGCCCAAGGTTGCCATCGCCATACGGCAAACAATCTGTGTTTCATTGATAAGATGTTCCGAAACGGGTTTCAAAATCCCCTTTGAATCCTGAACCACTCCCATAGAATTTTCGGTAGTAACGATTTGGAGTTCGCCATTAACAATATCCATATCACTTCGGGATAAGGTTGGGAGTATCAGTGATTCTTTTCCATGAATTAAATGCGTACGGTTCAGTTTTGTAGAAACATTTACTGTCAACTTCAATTTTCTCATCGCATTAGCTGTAAAAGTCGTATCCGGTGTAGCCGATAGAAAATTACCTCCCATACAAAATAGCACTTTGGCTTTTTCTTCATGCATGGCTTTGATGGCGTGAACTACATCGTAACCTTTTTCTCTTGGTGGATTAAAACCAAAATAATTTTGCAAACGATCCAGTTGTTCCTTAGTGGGTTTTTCGTCAATTAGCATGGTACGGTTTCCCTGTACGTTACTGTGACCACGTACCGGACAAACACCAGCACCGGGTTTTCCAATACTTCCTTTTAGAAGTAAAATATTGAGAATTTCCCGAATCATATCTACGCCATTGGGTTGTTGAGTCAATCCCATTCCCCAGCAAACAATGATACGGTTTTTAAAGGCCATCATCTCTGCGGCTTGTTGAATAGCTTCTTTCGCAACCCCTGATTGTGCGGCTAGTTCGTCAAAATTATAGTTGGCAAATTGTTTTATGTAGGTTTCGTAACCCGTAGTTTTTTCTTTAATGAAATCATGGTTGAATACCTTACCCGGGTTTTTTTTTTCGGTTTCCAATAGCAAAATTTCTATTGCTTTAAGCAAAGCCATATCACCATTGATTTTTACAGGAAGGTATAAATCGGCAAGTTTTATAGGACTGCCAATAACGCCTTTTACTTCTTGCGGATTTTTGAATCCCATCAAACCAGCTTCAGGCAACGGATTGATTGCAATGATTTTGGCACCGTTTTTTTTACCTTTTTCTAATGCACTCAGCATTCGGGGCGCATTCGTACCAGGATTTTGTCCGATAATGATAATCAAATCGGTGTCATAAAAATCATCCAGTTTTACGGTTCCTTTTCCGATTCCGATTGTTGGACGTAAAGCGGCTCCTGAAGTTTCGTGACACATATTAGAGCAATCGGGCATGTTGTTGGTTCCAAATTCCTTTGCAAAAAGTTGGTATAAAAATGAAGCTTCGTTACTGGTTCTTCCCGAAGTATAAAAAACAGCTTCGTTAGGTGAATCCAATTCGTTTAGTGTTTTTCCAATTTTTTCAAAAGCAGCATCCCAAGAAATCGGCTCGTAATGCGTTCCGTTTTTGGGTAAATACATCGGTTCGGTCAATCGGCCTTTTTTGCCAATTTCATAATCGCTGAGTTGTGAAAGAGCATAAACCGAATTTTCTTTGAAATAATCAGCGGTAATTTTTTTGGTAGTGGCTTCTTCGGCTAAGGCTTTGACGCCGTTTTCGCAATATTCGCCAAGAGGTGAGCGGTCGTCATCTGGATCGGGCCAAGCACAACTCGGACAATCAAAACCTCCTGCCTGATTCATTTTGAACAAAGCTTTAGTACCTCTGACAAGCGTTTTTTCTTCAATCAAATCGCTAAATGCCGCTTTTACACCCGACATACCGGCTGCCCAATCTTTTATTTTAGTTTGCTTTAAATCTAAAGTCTGATAGGGATTTTCAGCATTCGGTTCTTTTGGATTTTTATCTTCTGTCATGATAGTCGCTTTAATTTGGAATCAGAGTCTGCTCTTTTTCTGTTAATAAGGTAATTGTTGTTGCAGAATGGTAGATGTTGAATCGATTTTCGTTGAGAAAACCAATTAAGGTCATGCCAAATTCTTGAGCTAATTCTACTGCTAAACTCGAAGGTGCGCCGATAGCAACCACAATGGAAATGCCTGCCATAGCGGCTTTTTGCACCAGTTCGAAACTAATTCTTCCGCTTAATAATAAAATATGTTGGTGTAAAGGCAGTAGCCCTTTTGCGAAAGCTTGACCAATTAATTTGTCCAAGGCGTTGTGTCGTCCTACATCTTCTTGTAAAAGCAATAATTCACCTTCCTTCGAAAATAATCCCGAAGCGTGAATACCACCCGTGTTAGCAAAATCACTTTGGGCAGCTCTCAGTTTTTGTGGCAACTGGTATAAAACCGAAGCCGAAATATCAAATTTAGGTTTGTTAGAACTCTTAAATGGACTCACCGTTTTTATGGATTCGATGGAACTTTTTCCGCAAACCCCACAACTCGAAGTGGTGTAGAAATTTCGGTCGGATTGTAATAAATGTGGCGTAAAACCATCGTTTAAAACCACTTGGATGCTATTCTTTTTTTGTAAAGCACAGTTTTTTTCTAAATGATTCACTTCCTGAATGGCTTCGTAGGAAGAGATAATGCCTTCAGTAAATAAAAAGCCAAGGGCGAGTTCCACATCATTTCCCGGAGTGCGCATGGTCACCGAAATAGTTTGATTGTAAACTTCGTTGTCCTGAATATATTTCAAACGAATTTCGAGTGGTTCTTCTATCGAAAGGATATCTTCCAAAACAGTTATTTCGGAGCCAAATACCTTTTGAACCATTTTATTGGTGATGGAGATGGTTTCCAAATCTTGTATTTCCATGCCAATTTCGTATTTAAGATTAAAAATAGGAGGGAATGCTCCTTTTGGGAGTTAACTTTTAAAAATATAAAAAATTAATCAGATGGTCTATAAAAAGGAAATTTTTTACTGTTAAAAATGATTTTATTGAGTCATTTTAGCTAATTCTTTTTCTAATCGGTCGAAGTTTTCTTCGTTTTTATCTACAACAAAAGGCTTTAATTTTTGACATTCTTCAACGGTATGGAAAAGCATTTTAAAAACCAATAGGGTTTGTTCAGGAGTGATTTCTTCAAATGTTGCCAAAATTTGAAAAATAGGTTTCGAATGGCGTTTCCAAGCAATTAGGATAGGGACTTCAATTTTTATAAATTCACATTCATTGGCATAATTTCCCTTGTCAGGACCATGCATGATAAAACTCCATTTGCCACCTATTCTAAAATCAAATTCATTGAATGTGTTGGTGAAACCTGCCGGTCCCCACCAATTTCTGAGATGTTCCGATTCAGACCAAGCCCGAAAAAGAAGTGTTCTTGGAAAATTAAAAATTCGGGAATTGACAATTTCAGAATCGGCTGTTGTTGCTATAATTTCATCTGCCATAGCTGTCTTTTTTGATGTGAATGAAAAGAATATAGATAAGAATGCTAAAGTTCTGAAATTAAATTGAGAGAATAGGTTTTCAATCATTTCTTTTTCTCCAGCACTTTTTCGAAAGCTTTTCGGGCGCTACCTCTAAAATAGACTTCGCCACAATAGTGATACCCCAGTTTTTCGAAAATGCGTAGCATAGCAAAATTGTCAAAATTAGTATCGGCTTTGATGCTGTAGATGTGATTGCTCAAGGCAAATGCTTCTATGAAATTCAGGATGATTATAGACAAACCTTTACCAAGATATTCTTCGGCAATCGCCACACGATGGAACACTACAAAGTCTTCATTGCTTAACCATTGACCAATAATATTAGCGTATTCCGGTTCATCATTAATTAGAACAGCGGTATAACCTATAATTTGCTCCTCATAAGTCAATACAAATCCGGCCTCTTTTTCAATGTCCTTTTGAATTACTTCAGGGTTAGGGTAACCATCCTGCCATTGGTTGCTGCGATCTTCTTTTCGGCGTTGAATGGCCTTTTGTAAAATAGTCCAGATTTGAGGAATTTCAGTAAGTTTAGCTTTTCTAAATTGGTAATTCATTTTTTGTGGTTTTAGCCACGAATTCACGAATGTTTTTTTTATATTGGTGAATTCGGAGCTTTATTTTACGAAGAAAAAGGGCTTCTTTTATTTTTATACTTGTATTACCCCTAAATTGAATGGTTTTTCAATAGGAGCATGGTTAGCTGCTTCGATTCCCATTGAAATCCAGTTTCGGGTTTCCAGTGGATCAATAATGGCATCGGTCCATAGTCGGGAAGCGGCGTAATAAGGCGAAACTTGTTCGTCGTATCTTGCTTTTATTTTGGCAAACAATTCGGCTTCTTTGACTTCATCTACTGCTTCACCTTTGGCTTTTAGCGAGGAAGCTTCAATTTGTGCTAATACTTTAGCTGCCTGAGTTCCGCCCATTACTGCTAATTCGGCACTTGGCCAGGCTACAATTAGTCTAGGGTCATAGGCTTTTCCGCACATGGCATAGTTTCCGGCTCCATAGGAATTACCTATTACCACAGTGAATTTAGGTACAACGGAGTTACTTACTGCGTTCACCATTTTGGCACCGTCTTTAATGATTCCACCCTGTTCTGATTTGGAACCCACCATGAATCCAGTAACATCCTGAAGAAACACCAAAGGAATTTTTTTCTGATTGCAATTGGCTATAAAACGGGTAGCTTTATCGGCACTATCAGAGTAAATTACACCACCAAATTGCAATTCGCCTTTTTTGGTTTTAATTACCTTACGTTGGTTGGCTACAATTCCCACCGCCCAACCGTCAATACGGGCATAGGCTGTAATGATAGTTTGTCCGTAGCCTTCTTTGTATTCTTCCATTTCTGAATTGTCTACCAAACGAAGAATGATTTCCTTCATGTCGTATTGTTCGCTACGTGCTTTGGGTAGAATTCCGTAAATTTCTTTAGATTCTAGTGCCGGTTTCACGGCTTTTATTCGGTTGTAGCCTGCTTTTTCGTAATCGCCTATTTTGTCAACGATATTTTTGATTTTGTCTAAGGCGTCTTTATCGTCTTTGGCTTTGTAGTCGGTCACACCGGAGATTTCACAATGTGTAGTTGCGCCACCCAGTGTTTCATTATCAATGTTTTCACCAATGGCGGCTTTAACCAGATAACTTCCTGCCAAAAATATGCTGGCGGTTTTGTCAACAATAATCGCTTCATCGCTCATAATTGGTAAGTAGGCTCCGCCGGCAACACAGCTCCCCATAATAGCCGAGATTTGAGTGATTCCCATACTACTCATGATAGCATTGTTTCTAAAAATGCGACCAAAATGTTCTTTATCAGGGAAAATTTCATCCTGCATTGGTAAATACACTCCAGCACTGTCTACCAAGTAAATAATTGGAATTTTATTTTCCATCGCAATTTCCTGTGCACGAAGGTTTTTCTTCGCCGTAATAGGAAACCAAGCACCTGCTTTTACTGTGGCATCATTGGCCACAACAATACATTGTTTGCCTTTGATGTACCCCATTTTTACGATAACTCCTCCAGAAGGACATCCGCCATGTGCTGCGTACATTCCGTCTCCAACAAACGCCCCAATTTCAATGCTTTCAGCATTCGCATCTAACAAATAGTCAATACGTTCACGCGCTGTCATTTTACCTTCGGCGTGCAATTTTTGAATTCGTTTTTCACCTCCACCTAATTTAATTTTGGAGAATTTTTGTTTTAAATCAGAAAGTAAAAGTTTATTGTGGTCTTCGTTTTTATTGAAGTTGATATCCATATTGAAATTGTGTTTGGGAAAATTTAAAGCTAAAATACAAAACCATTAATCCATTTTTACAGGAAAAAGAAATATTTTTTATTTGGATCACAGTAAAACAGATTTAGCTGATTTACACCGATGAAAGATATTAAACTTTGAAAAACTCTTTTTTTTATGTAAGATTTTCTGAGTTAGAAGTAGAAAAAAATAACCGCAAACTCTCAAGGTTTTAATTTGAAAATTTGCGGAAAAAATAAAAAAATTAATATTATTTCTTGGAATCGTTTACAAGTCGTTTTAAAATAGCCCATTGTTTTAAGGCATCGCGAGCTTCAACTGCAGGATAACCTAACATTGTTTTTCCAGCAGGGATATCGCAAGTAACACCGGATCCGGCACCAATTACTGCTCTATCACCAATCGTGGTATGGTCTTTTATCGAAGCACTTCCGCCAATGATAACACCATTTCCTAAAGTTACAGATCCTGCAAGACCACTGTTTCCAGCCATGATGCAAAATTTCCCCAGTTTACTGTTGTGACCTATTTGCACTAAATTATCAATTTTGCAGCCATCACCCACAATTGTAGAGCTGAATTTTCCTCTGTCGATACAGCTATTGGCGCCAATTTCGACATGGTTGCCAATAATTACATTACCTATTTGTGGAATTTTTACCAAACCTCTTTCCGGACAAGGTCTAAAACCAAAACCATCAGCTCCGATAGTAGCATTAGGATGAATAATACAATGGTTGCCTATGTGGCAACGTTCTCGAACTACGGTACCCGACCATATTATGGTATTTTTACCGATGGTGCATTCGTCAAGAATGGTTGTGTTTGGGTATATAATACTATTTTCACCAATAGTTACTTTTGGTCCTATGTAACATCCTGCGCCAATTTTAGTTCCATTTCCAATAACGGCAGAACCATCGATTACTGCTGTTGGGTGGATGTTTACGTGAAATTCTGGCATTGGTGGTGCAAAAAGTTCTAATACTTAAGACATTGCTAGGTCGGCATTTTTTACTTTTATAAAAGCTCTGTTTTCACCTGGCTCAATTGCGATGTCTTCATTAACAACCGCTACACAAGCCTTAGATGTATCCCAAAGTTTTTCATATTTTTTGTTGCCTATAAAAGAAATTTGCGAATCATTGGCTATTTCGAGCTGTTCAGCTGCGATAATTTTTTGCGAAGTGCTGCCAATAATTACGCCTTGTAAGACTTCGTTTATTTCTTCAATAGAGTAGGATTTCATACTGTTTATGGTTCTTTAGTTGTAATAGATGCACCAAATAAAGGGATTCTAATTTAAGAAACCTAATCATTTGATTGTTCATGAGAATAATTTATCTTTTTTTTATGATTTTTATTAAGAAATTATCAAATGTCTCCTCATTTTGATAGGTGTTAATTTAAAAAGCCACCTTAATTTTTATCTTAAGATGGCTTGTTGTTTTATTATTTAATACATTATCTGTTTCTGTGTCCGTAGTGGTTTCCTCTGCGATCGTCGTCTCTGTCATCGTCTCTGTCGCGATATCCTCTGAAATTATCGGCATATCTATCATTGTATCTTCTATCATTGTAGTAACGTCCTTCTACATATCTTTTTTTGTAGTAACGATTATCATATCTTTCATTATGGTAGTTATAGTAGGTATAAGGTCTGCTACCATGGTAACCATTTAATGCAATTCGACGTGCATGAACTAAATCGTAGTTTCTGTAATGTGCTGGTAAATATCTTGAACGGCACCAATTACCATTATTTAGGTAAACATATAAAGAGGCGTTTACATCAAAATAGGCTTGAACATCAGGTAAATAATAAAAATCTACATTTACATGGTTCTGTGGTACCCATGCTGGTCTTACAACAACTGCAGGTGCTCCTACATTTACATTAATTGAAACTTGCGCTTGAGAAGTAGAAGCTGCTGCGAATAAAATGATTCCTGTTGCGATTAATTTAAAAGTTCTCATGATTTCTATATTTTAAGTTATTTTGGGGTTTTAATTGTTTTAAATTTTATTTCTATTTAAGTGTTTACAAGTAGTATGCCAATTATTTTTTATTAACATTATTTTAACTTTTAAAAAAAATGGTTTTTAAATATTAAAGAAATGCCCTTAGCTTTTTTTGTTTTTTTTAAAATATGTAAAAAGGGATTAAATACTTGTTTAGTCTATATTTGCTATAGATTAATAATTTACCATTACTTTTTTTGAGACACTTCCTTACCGTTTTATACAGTTCTTTATTTTTACATTAATCTTGTTTAAATGTTTTTCAATTTATGTGCCAGTTTTATTTTTTTAACATTATATTAACTTTTTAAAAATGGTAAAAAAAAGAAACGCTCAAGGCGTTTCTTTTATTATAATCAGATTTAAAATTAGCGATTTTTATGTCCGTGATCGGAATTATGTTTATCCCAATTTCCTTTGTGGTGTTTGTGATTACCATTGTGATGGTGATATCCGATATTTTTTTGTGGTTTCCCTTTATACCCTTTGTAATATTTAGCTTTGTGATTCTTAAAATATACATAAGGGGTTCTACCATGATAGTCGTTTAAAACTACTTTGTATCCGCGATATAAATCATAATTACGGTATCTTACAGGTAAGTTTCTTGAGTGTATCCATCTTCCGTTTCCAAAATAAATAAATTGTGAAAGACGAATATCATAATAGCACTCAATATCTGGTAAATAATAATAATCAATATTTGAATATCCAACTGGTCCCCATGCTGGTGGTGCACCAATATTTACATTAACAGAAACTTGTGCTTGAGAAGTTGTAGCAAATAATATAAAGGCTGCGATAAATAATTTTATAGTTTTCATAATTTCTATTTTTTAATATTAGACTTTTAAACTTACTGAATGATAGCCAATAACTGTGCCAAAAAAGCTTATTCTAGTTGGGGTATATTACAAAAAAAGCTGTTTTACCTGAGTAAAACAGCTGATGTTTAATATGTTATGTTTTTCTTTTTTAAAGTAATAAAATTAGTAACAGAACAATAATAATAATGGCTCCTACCGAAAGATATACGCCTTGACCAGATTTTGTTAAATTCTTTTTAATCGTTTTTACTTCGGTACGTAATTCTTTTTTTTCAGCAGACGACAAATTAGATTTGTCCATTTCTTTAATTTCGTTTAATCTATTGAGCATGTTTTGTACTTCTGCAGGAATCTCTTTTGGATTTGCTGTTGCATTTTTTTCTGCTGAATAGGAATTCATAGGTAGTATACTTAATGATACAATCAAGGCAACCAAGTAAAAATTTAGCTTTTTCATAATAGGTGTTATTAAATTAAAAATTCAGTTATTTATATAAATGTACTGATTTATAATGTATTGCGTGCTGATTGTGTCTGTTATTATGCGGAATTTACTTAATCAGTAAATTCTTTTTCTTCAAAATTGTTTTGAATTATTGATATCCCTTTTTGGAATAAAAGGTTATTGGGGTAAATTACTTGTTCTCCGTCAGTAGTCTTAAGTATAATATAAAATGCTGAAATGTCATCTATTTCACCAATAACAGGGAAATCTTTATCGTGAATTTTTATAGTATCACCTATTTTGAACGGGAAATTAAAAAACAAGATTACCCCCGATGTAATATTACTTAAAATTGACCATTGTGCAACCATAGCCACGCCCACAACTGTAGCGATTGACGATACAGCTAGTACAATGTCTTTTGCTCTTACTCCCCAAATGATAATAAAAGCGATACAGGCTAAAATATTAATAAGGAGATGAATGTATTTAATGACCAAATTTGTTCGATGTTCGATTCTATCTGAAGTTTTAGCAAATCGACGAACTATTTTGGTCGAAATAATTCTTAAAATGGCTACTACAACTATAACAACTCCACTGATTATGATTTCATTAGAATGTTCTTCAAAAAACTTCATATCTTTTATTTTAGATTATTCAAATATTGATACACTTTATCTACAGGTAATCCTATTACATTGGCATAAGAACCCTCTATTTTTGCCACACCAATAAATCCAATCCATTCTTGGATACCATAGGCTCCTGCTTTATCAAAGGGTTGGTAATTTTCAATGTAATATTCAATGGCATCATCACTTAATTCATTAAAAGTAACTTTGGTAATTTCGTAAATCACATCCGTTTTGGTATTGGTTTTAAAACAAACAGAGGTAATTACTTCATGTGTTGCATTTGACAATGATTTTAAAATAGCAAAGGCATCTTGCTTGTCTTTTGGCTTTCCTAATGCTTTTTCATTATGCCAAACCAAAGTGTCACTAGTTACCAATACTTCATTATCTTTTAAATCGCCTTCAAATGCAGCTGCTTTTAATGCTGCCAAATAATTGGTAATCGCTTCTCTTTTGAGTTCAGCAGGATATATTTCTTCGATTTCTTTTAATCGAATTTCAAAATCCAAATCTAAATCCTTGAAAAATTGTTGTCTTCGAGGAGAACCCGAAGCTAAGATGATTTGGTATTTTTTGAGTTTATTACGAAGCATTGTATTGTATGTTTAAAGAAATAATTAGAATAACCCGTAGTGCATTATTAAG
>DKIJ01000003.1 GCA_002454195.1 Flavobacterium sp. UBA6721 | reverse complement strand
ATAATTTCACCCAACGGGTTAATTTTACTAATGCTTTTCTATTCATCTGTTTTCGGACAGAAAAAAATAGATTTAATCATATGTTCAGAAGGAATTTACGAAACGAAATGCGTGTATGATGAAGACGACAAAGAAGGAGAAAAATCCTTTTTAAGGTTTTATCCAAATGGGAAAGTATTGAGTGTTGGAACAGAATGTGACGCAACAGTTACAGATTTAAAAATTTGGTTAAACTTAGAAATGGAAAACAAATCAATTGGAGATTATAAAATTAAAAGGAGAAGAATAAAATTCTTAACAACAAGCTCAATAGGTACCGTAAACTATCGAGGTCGAATAACAAAAAGTGGAATCTTAAAATTGAAAATGAAAAGCCTGATAAATGGATACAGAAGTACCGAAGAATATCATTTCGTCAAAGTTGAAGGATTGAAATAAAAAACAGTTGCTAACAGTTAAGAGTTTCCTCGCCAGCATACCACAAACAGCCAAGCCTTAGCGAACGGACGTAATAATGAAAGCTGTATTCATTAAAAACACTCTAATAGTGAGTTTGAACTCGTTTTATAAAAGTTAAAGCAAAGCCTTAAGAAGTGATTCCTTGGGGCTTTGTTTTTTTTAATCTAGTTTGAAGTTTTATAGATGTTATTTTTATGTAAAATAAGTAATATTTATTCTGGCTGAAGGTAACAGTATCTTAATTTTAATCCTACTTTATAATAATATTACCCGACTAATTTTACATCGTAAAAATTAAAACAACGATGAAAAAAAATTATTTAGTAGTATTCCTTTTCTTAGTAACGCTTATGGGTTATGCACAAAGAGGAGTAATTTCAGGGAAAATTTTAGATCAGGCAGATAAATTCCCTTTGCCAGGAGCAATGGTTCAAATTGCAGGAGAAAATAAATATACTATTTCGGATGGTAATGGTAGATATGAATTTTTGAATGTAGAACCGGGTACTTATCAAATAGATATACGTTATATTGGATACAGTCCATCCACCGACAAAGTAACTGTAGTGGCGGGTAAAAATGCAGTGGTTAATTTTAATCTTAAAACTTCAGGAACAGAATTAAACGAAGTGATTGTTGGTGATGTACTAAAAGGACAAGCCAAAGCGTTGAATCAACAAAAAAACAATAGAAATATAGGAAATGTTATTTCGGCTGATCAAGTGGGTCGTTTTCCAGATGCAAACATTGGTGATGCGCTAAAAAGAGTACCGGGTATTACCATGCAAAATGACCAAGGAGAAGCTAGAAATATTATCATTAGAGGATTGGCACCTGCTTTGAACTCTGTTACTTTAAATGGTGACCGTATTCCATCGGCTGAGGGAGATAACAGAAATGTTCAAATGGACTTAATTCCATCAGATATGATTTCGTCCATCGAAGTCAATAAAACATTAACTCCTGATATGGATGCTGATGCCATTGGAGGTTCAGTAAATTTGGTTACTAGAGCTACACCTAACAAGGAAAGGATTTCGGCTACACTAGCTGGAGGTTATTTGCCTATACGTGAAAAAGCTTCTTACACAGCAGGTTTGGTGTATGGAAATCGTTTTCTAGATAGTAAATTAGGGTTGGTAGTAAGTGGTTCTTATAATAACAACGATTACGGTTCGGATAATATTGAAAACGTTTGGTCAAAAGACAAATTTGGAAATACTTTTTTGAGTAAGGCAGAAATCAGACAATATGATGTACAACGTATCCGTCGAAGTGCATCGGTAGCATTTGATTATAAATTCAATGATAATAATACCATTTTTGCCAATGCCATGTACAATTGGAGGGACGATAGAGAAAATCGTTTTAGAGTAACTTATGATAATATTGTTCCTACTTATTCAGGAGAAAATATTACGGGTTATTCTGTTAGAGTAAGACGTCAAACTAAAGGTGGTGTAGATAATGATCGTAATAAAAACAGAAGATTAGAAGATCAACGTGTGCAAAATTATGCCTTACGTGGAGAACACTTAATTAATTCAAAATTAGATTTGGATTGGTCTGCCAATTATTCTACTGCCAGAGAGTACCGTCCGGGTGAGCGTTATGTTGAATACCGTCAAAAAGGAGTGGCAGCGACTCAAGATTTGTCGGATGAAAGATTGCCATTAGTTACAACTACTGGGGAAGCTTTGGGTAAATTAAAATTTGATTCTGTTACCGAAAACACCAATGATACTGACGAAAGTGAATTAGGAGCAAAGGTGAATATTCGTTTTCCATTTTCTATTATTCCTTCACAAAAAGGACGTATTAGAACCGGTCTTCGTATGCGATTAAAAGAAAAATCAAGGGATAATAATTTCTTTTCTTATGAGCCAATAAATGACGATATGGCTACATTAGCTTCTGTTCCTACTAAATCTTTTGATGGAAAAGGATATAATCCGGGAAGTAAATATGTAGCAGGAACTTTTGCATCGGCATCCTATTTAGGAGGATTAGATTTACATAACGCAACATTGTTTGAAGGGCAAGATGAGCCTTCTGAATATTTGTCGGTAAATTATAATGCAAAAGAGAATATTTTTGCAACTTACATTAGATGGGATCAGGATTTTAATGATAAATTATCGATGATTTTTGGTTTCCGTGCCGAAAATACACGTATCGATTACACAGGAAATCGTGTATTAGACGAAGAAGAATTAGAGACAAAAATCAATACTGAAAATTCATATACGAATGTGATGCCAGGTATTTCATTTAAGTATAATGCAACTGATAATTTGATTTTTAGACTAGCAGCGACTACAGCTCTAGCGCGTCCTAATTATTATGACTTAGCGCCTTATGTGAATAATGCGGCTTCAGACAGAGAAATTTCTGCTGGTAATCCAGACTTGAAAGCAACCTATTCTTATAACTATGATTTGATGGTAGAGAATTATTTCAAATCGGTAGGTTTGATTTCTGGAGGAGCTTTCTATAAAAACTTAAATGATTTTGTTTACAAATACAGCACTAATCAATTTTCGAATGCGGATTTTGCTGCTAATTTTCCAAATCAAAATAACCCAATTCCTGTTGGTGAAGAATGGAAATTCGTTCAATCTAAAAATGGAAAAAATGTAGATGTGTACGGTTTTGAGGTTGCTTTACAACGCAGATTGGATTTCTTACCGGGTCAGTTCTTAAAAGGTTTTGGAGTGTATTTGAACTATACTTACACGAAATCAAAAGCAAAAGGAATTGCTGACGAAGATGGAAATGAACGTAAAAATGTAACACTTCCAGGAACAGCACCACATATGTTTAATGGGTCGTTATCTTGGGAAAATAAACGTTTCTCAGTTAGAGTTTCTACTAATTATACCGCTGATTATATCGATGTTTTAGGCGCTGATGCTTCAGAAGATAGCTATTATGACAAACAATTTTTTGTAGATGCAAATGCGGCTTTCAAGATTACTAAAAACTTGCGTCTTTTTGCTGAAGCAAATAACATAACGAATCAGCCTTTACGTTATTATCAAGGAGAAAAATCACAAACGCAGCAATTAGAATATTACCAAGGGCGTTATAATTTTGGATTGAAGTTTGATTTTTAATCTTAAGCGAAGAATTAAATGTAATAACAGGGCATTTTTGTGTCCTGTTATTCTGTTAGTATAGAAAAAAGAAATATGAAAAATACATTTATCATTACTGCATCAATTGCAATAGTAACTTTAAATTCCTGTGGAAGTTCTTTAGCGCCTGTTCGCAAAGATGCTATAAAACCTGTGAGTGTTACCCAAAAAACGGCTCATGATACTGATGATCCCGCAATTTGGATTCATCCAGCTGATGTTTCCAAAAGCATTATTATTGGTACCGATAAAGAGACCGATGGCGGATTGTATGCCTTTGATTTGCAGGGAAAAATCATCAAAAAATCCATCACTCTACAAAGACCTAACAATGTGGATATTGCGTATGGATTGATGGTTAATGGAAAGAAAACGGATATAGCGGTTACTACCGAAAGAGAAACTAATAGTATTCGTATTTTTAGTTTACCAGATTTAGAACCAATTGATAATGGCGGAATTCCTGTTTTTGAGGGAGAAGAAATGCGTGGTCCAATGGGAATTGCTTTATACACTCGACCAAGTGACAAAAAGATATTTGCTGTGGTGGGAAGAAAAAACGGTCCTTCAGGAAGCTATTTATGGCAATACGAACTAACCGATGCCAGAAATGGAATTGTTAGCGGGAAAGTAGTGCGCAAATTTGGAGCTTATAGCGGTAAAAAAGAAATAGAAGCCATTGCAGTAGACAATGAACTAGGAACGGTGATTTATTGTGATGAGCAATTCGGAATTAGAAAGTACAAGGCTAATCCAGATGAAAATGATAATACGGAGTTAGCTCTTTTTGGTCAAAATGATTTTAAGTCGGATCATGAAGGGATTGCTATTTATAAAACTTCGGCGACTAAAGGATATATTTTAGTTTCGAATCAGCAGGCGAATACCTTTATGGTATATCCAAGAGAAGGAGCTAATGGAAATCCAAATGAATATAAATTGTTAGCCGAAATTCCAACTTCGACCATTGAGTGTGATGGTGCCGATGTAACGAATGTAAATCTTGGCGGTGCCTATCAAAACGGACTTTTTGTAGCCATGAGCAATGGTAGAACCTTTCATTACTATAGTTGGGATACTATACAGCAGTTGATTGATGCTGCTAGAAAGTAGTTTCTTTTAATCATAAGTTATTAAAAGCCTTAGCCTAAATCTGAATGAAGATTGGGTTGAGGTTTTTTTATTACAGTTAAAGTTGAATCGCATGCTTTTTGTAAGACTATTTAGTATATTTGAATAAATTGTAAGTGTCTAAATGTATGAAAAACAAACTCTTTTTTATCGTAACATTTCTCTTAATCTCATTGAACTCTTTTGCTTGCTTAAATGGAGAAACCAAAGAACTTAAAAATGGCATACTTGTTTATGAAGATTACAGTGGAATAGTTCCGTATGGGCATAATTTTTATGTGGATAATTTTCAAAAACTAATTAAAGAATTAGATAGTCTTTATAGAGTTAAAAAAGATATAGATTATTTATCTGATAAAGGATATGTTTTAACTGTAGAGGGAAAGTATAAGGAGGCATTAACCATTTATTTAGAAATTGAGAAGTTAAAACCTAATAGATATTCTACAGCTTCAAATGTTGGGACTATTTATGAGCTTTTGGGTGATAATCAAAAAGCATTATTTTGGATAAATAAAGCTATCCAATTAAATCCTACATCGCATGAGGCTTATGAATGGCTTCATTCAAAGATATTACAAGCTAAATTAGGAGGATCTAAGTATATAAATGCTGATTTTTTAATAAATACAAATTTTGGAAATGATGATGAGCCTAGAAGTAATCTGTCTAAATCTCAAAGAGAATCTTTAATGAAAGCTCTTTATTATCAGTTAAATGAAAGAGTGACTTTTATTAAAAATGAAGATCCAATTATTGGAGTTTTACTGTTTGAATTAGGGAATTTGGCTTTTTTAGATAAAAATATGATGAGGTGAAGGAGATATATGGTAAAGCTAGAGATTATGGTTTTAATAGTGAAGTTTTGAAAATAAGATATGGTTCCGCAGATTCGAAAACTTCAAATTTTTATATTATAAAATGAATACACTTCATAAAATTATTAAAAAACTAAATACAGAAAATCAATACCATAAAAACTTATTAGTAATCATATTGACTTCGGCATTAATTATTATTGTGTTATTATTAATTGTGATTTGGAGGCTGAGAAGAAGGTGAAATGTAGTATTAGTTCTTTTATATGAATTTTAATATTTGAAACACAAAACCCGAAACTCTCTAGTTGTCGGGTTTTGTGTTTTTACAAAGTCTTCTTCTGTTTCTCTAAAAAATTATTGGATTGCAGTTCCAGTAAATCCGTTGCGTTTTTTCGTTGTAAATCATACAATTGCTTGTCTTCGGCAATGTCCTGATATATTTTGTCGTGCATGGCTGCACTGGTTTTTACAAGTAAATTTCGTTGGTATTTGTCTTGTTCCAATGTCGTTTTTAAAGCTGTTTCTAAATCTTCTAATTTAAAATCGTATTCACCTTTAGGAGATAATAATTTGGCAATAATGGGCGAAGTTTCAATAGCCAGAAACAACAACATAATAAACACCGATGGCAACCAAGGCAATTTGTTCAGCGCATTGATACGTGCCATTAGACCGTCAAAGCCATCAATGATAGGTTGGGTCTCGGTAACTTTTTTGTCTAAATCGGCTTGCAGATTTTTGTTCAAAGCTTCTTTTTCGGCAATTTTAGCCAGATTGTTTTTTCTGATAGTGTCTAATTCGGCGGAAGCCAAATTATGTTTGGTAATCTTTTCTTTAAACACAGGCCCTTTTCCCAATTTCATCGTTCCTTTAGTGCCTTCGGCTTCGGCAATATAAGTTTCGTAAAGGGTGTTTACTTCTTTTTCTTTATCGGTAATTTCTTTTTTCAAAGCGGTAATTTCAGCCTTGTTTTTATCCAAATCTGATTTAAAATAGGTGGCCACTTCCTTTTTGTTGTTCAAAGCCATGGCATTTTTTTCTTTCAATAAAACGGTATTGATTTCTTTTTCGAAAATTTTAATTTCGAGGGGTTTCGAAATCACAACAGCAATGATAATCGCCAGAACAATTCGGGGAGTTGCTTGTAGAAATTCGCTACTTAAACGATCTCTTTTTCGAATCGTAGAAACAATAAAACGATCCAGATTGAAAATAAGCAAGGACCAAACTATCCCCAAAGCAATAGCAGGATAAATACTGTCGAAAACGGTAAACAGCGCATAAGCACTCGCTAAGAAAGCCATTACTGCAGTAAAGAATACGGTGGCGCCAATGCCTGCGTATTTTGTTTTTTCCCCTTCGGAACAACCTTCAAGCAGGTTTTTGTCAGCCCCAGAACAGAGGATAAAAAAGGATTGTAACATGATTGTTTTTAATTAAGTTTTGATTTTAGTTTTTTGTTTGGGGAAATGCACACAAATTTAACGCCAAAAAATGAATCTTAGTGTAAATATCTGATAATGTGTTGTTAAATAAAAAATGCTGTTCAATTAAGAACAGCACTTGTCTATTTTTGGTTGGTTTATTTTTAAACTAAAGGGCCTCCAGCAAGGATTTCCTCATTAGCATAAGATTCAAATTTTTGGAAATTAGCTTTGAATTTCTGAGCTAGTTCTACTGCTTTGGTATCATATAAATCTTTGTCTTCCCAAGTGTTTCTAGGATTTAAAATTTCGCTTGGAACATTCGGACAAGATTGTGGTTTTGCAATGCCAAATACTTTGTGGTTTTCATATTTCACATGATCTAATTCGCCATTTAAGGCTGCTGTAATCATGGCGCGGGTATATTTTAATTTCATGCGATTTCCTATTCCGTAAGGACCTCCTGTCCATCCCGTGTTGATTAGCCAAACTTTAACATTCGCTTCTTTCATTTTTTGGCTTAACATTTCGGCGTATCTGGTTGGGTGAAGTGGCATAAAGGGCGCTCCAAAACAAGCAGAGAAATTAGGCTGGGGTTCCGTAACTCCTGCTTCAGTTCCAGCCACTTTAGCTGTATATCCAGAGATAAAATGGTAGGCAGCCTGACCTGGCGTTAATTTTGAAATGGGAGGCAAAATCCCAAAAGAATCGGCAGTCAAGAAAAAGATGTTCTTAGGGTTTTTTCCAATAGAACCTGATTGGATGTTATCGATGTGGTAGATAGGGTAACTCACACGGGTGTTAGGTGTGATTGATATATCGGTATAATCGACTTCCTTAGTTTCTTTTTTGCAAACTATATTTTCTAAAAGCGCTCCTTTTTTAATCGCTTTGTAAATATCTGGTTCGTTTTCTTCGCTTAGGTTTACCACTTTTGCATAGCAACCACCTTCAAAATTGAATACGGTATTTTCATTAGTCCATCCGTGTTCGTCGTCACCAATTAATTTTCGGTTTGGATCGGCAGAAAGTGTAGTTTTTCCAGTTCCTGATAATCCAAAGAAAATAGCGGTTTCACCATTTTCTCCCACATTGGCACTACAGTGCATAGGAAGCGTATTTTTGAAAACGGGTAGAATGAAATTCAAAGCCGAAAAAATCCCTTTTTTTATTTCGCCAGTATAGCCTGTTCCTCCAATTAATGCTACTTTTTTAGTGAAATTCAAAATTGCAAAGTTCCCCTGACGTGTTCCGTCTACTGCTGGATCAGCCCTGAAACAAGGTACGCAAACTACCGTCCATTCTGCCACGTAATTTAAAAGTTCTTCTTCGCTTGGTCGTAAAAACATATTGTAGCAAAATAGATTGGCCCAAGCGGTTTCGGTTACAACACGAACATTCATTTTGTAATTAGGGTCAGAACAAATATAAGTGTCTCTTACAAAAACCTCTTTAGCTGTCAGGTAGTTACAAACCTTCGAGTATAATTTGTCAAAGGCTTCAGGAGCAAAAGGGATATTGATATTTCCCCACCATATTTCATTTTCAGTAATTGCATCTTTCACAATAAATCGATCCTGTGGAGAACGCCCAGTGAATTCACCTGTGTTAATGGCGAGTGCTCCCGTTGATGTTTCGATTCCTTGCCCTTTTTCAATAGTTATTTGATGTAATTCATTAGGACTTAGTTGGTAATGAATAGTTGCATTTGTAATTCCAATGTTATCTAACGAAATCGTTTTCGTAAAAAGACTGTTATTGTTCATAAGTTTTAAGTTGCCTGTTGTTTTTAGATATTACAAAGGTAATTATTTAAGCGCTTTAGTGTTGTGAAAATTCTAATTTTGTGATTTTTTGTTAAAAAAATCCATAAATAAGACAATCCATGATAAGATTAATAAAAAACCACCTATTGGTGTTACGAATCCTATAATTTTGAAATCAAAGGCGGTAAGCGAATTTGTAGCTAATAAATAGATAGAACCAGAGAATAAAACAACTCCCGAAAGCACAAGGCCGTAAATGTATTTTTTGGATTTTAAAGAGAGGCTACTCATGTTGCCAATGAATAATAAAAATAAGGCGTGGTACATTTGGTAACGAACCCCTGTTTCAAAAGTAACTAATTGTTCTGGAGTTAATAAGGCTTTTAAGGCATGAGCGCCAAAAGCACCTAAAATTATTGCAATCATTCCTAATAGCGCTGCAGTAGAATATATTTTTTTATCCATTGTGTGAATTTTTTGTTGCTACAAAAGTATTCCAAAACTAACGAACCCAAAAAGTTTTAATGGTTTAGTTTGCCTGCTTTTATGCTAAAGTTTTGTGAATTTTTATTCAAGAAGATTCAATTATTGTTTCGCCGTCCTTAGCTTCCGCAGTCGAGTGTCAAATGTTTGAAGAATGCGTAAAAAGAAAATCTGTTTGACCCCGAATCCTTTCGGGGGAGTTATTTTCTTTTAGCATTCGAAAACTAATTTGACCGACGAGGAAGTAGAGACTTGATTTTTTTGTTTCTTTTTTGATCAAGCAAAAAAGAAAGTAGTATTAATGATAAATAAAGATGTCTTTATAGGTTATTCATATTTGGGTCTACAACTACATTTGCCTATTTTTACAATATAAATTTAAGTTATGAGAGTCGTTTTAATTATTGGTGCAGGAAGATCGGCTTCTTCGTTGATTCAATATCTTTTGGATAAATCGGAAGAAGAACAATTGCAATTGCAAATTGCCGATTTGTCTTTGGAGTTGGCTCAAAAGAAAACCAATAATCATCCTAATGCGACACCACTTGCACTAGATATTCACAATCAAAAACAGAGAGCAGAAGCCATCCAGCATGCCGATATAGTTATTTCGATGTTGCCGGCACATTTGCATATTGAAATTGCAAAGGACTGTGTTCTTTTCAAGAAAAATCTCGTAACCGCCTCGTATGTCAGTGATGCGATGCAGGAATTAGATGCTGAGGTCAAAAAAAACGGACTCATTTTTATGAACGAAATGGGTTTAGATCCCGGAATCGATCATATGAGTGCGATGAAAGTCATTGACGAAATCAGAGAACAAGGCGGAAAGATGCTTTTGTTTGAATCCTTTTGTGGTGGATTAGTTGCTCCTGAATCCGATACGAACTTGTGGAATTATAAATTTACCTGGGCGCCGCGAAATGTGGTTTTAGCAGGGCAAGGTGGCGTGGCCAAATTTATTCAAGAAGGAACCTATAAATACATTCCGTATACGAGTTTGTTTCGTCGAACCGAATTTTTGGAAGTAGATGGATACGGTAAATTTGAAGCCTATTCCAACAGAGATTCCTTAAAATACCGAAATATCTACGGTTTAGAAGATATACTTACGCTCTATCGCGGAACGATTCGTCGTGTTGGTTTTTCGAAAGCCTGGAATATGTTTGTACAACTGGGCATGACGGATGATTCCTATATCATGGAAGATTCTGAAAACATGAGTTATCGACAGTTTATCAATTCGTTTTTGCCGTACCACCCAACCGATTCGGTGGAAATAAAAACCCGATTCTTGCTCAAAATTGACCAAGACGATATCATGTGGGACAAATTATTGGAGTTGGATTTGTTCAATGACAAAAAGCTTGTCGGACTTAAAAATGCGACTCCAGCCCGGATTTTAGAAAAAATCCTGAATGACAGTTGGACACTACAGCCCGAAGACAAAGATATGATCGTGATGTATCATAAATTTGGCTACGAAATTAATGGCGAAAAAGTACAAAAGGATTCCCAAATGGTTTGCCTAGGTCAAGATAAAACCTATACTGCCATGGCTAAGACCGTTGGTTTACCTGTGGCTATGGCTGCGTTATTGATTTTGAACGGAAAAATTAAAACTACAGGGGTTCAAATTCCTATCCGAAAAGAAGTGTATTTGCCTGTTCTGACAGCATTAGAAAAATACGGCATTCGCTTTACCGAAAAACCAATGCCGTATTTGGGGTATAATTTTAGTAAATGATTTGGGCGTTCCCTCGTTAAGAAAATAGTATTTAAATTCCAGATTTTGCAACGAGGTCAGGCTGTACGCTATATTCCCGATTAACAAAAACTACGGCAAAAAGCCTTGTTTTCTATATCGGGAGATGCCGCTTCCATCCTTAACGCGACTTAGCGGTATGATTTTTTTAATTCACAATGTGTTTTGTAATCATTTATTTATATATTTGAAAGAAATAATAGAAACGTTTATTATCAGAATCTGGATGAATTGGAGTTTGTAATAGTTGAGACCACACAATTCTAGATGTATGTTATATTGAAACGGTAAAAATTTTTGTTACTTTTACCCAAAAAAAAATGATGACATTCACACCAAGCCAATTACGAGATTTTTCATCACTTTTTTCGAGAAGTGAGGTAAAACGTTGGCAAAAAGGTGATTTTGGTTCAATTAACATAAAACTTGAAAGATATAATCTTGTTGAGCAAAATAGAGGAAACTCATATTTGAAAATTCTTCGAAATACATACCGTATTCTTGAGAAAAACTATCCTAATGAATATATTTTAAAAAATGAATTTTTAAACAAATGGCTAAAAAATGAATTAGGATCAAATAATTCAGTCATATTTAATGAATTCAGAATTGGTAAAGCTATTGCAGATCTTGCTATGTTCAATGGAGTCTCTAAAGTCTTTGAGATTAAAACTATTTTAGACAAAGAATATAGATTGTCAAACCAACTTCTGGAGTATAAAAAAATTTTCAATGAAGTTTACATTATTGTTCCAAATGTTCTTTTATCAAAATATTCAACCTATGATAATTCAGTTGGAATAATTTCGTACGATTCTAATTTGAAAAAATTTGAACTTATTCAGAAAGCTGAAAGAATAAATAATATAGATCCAAACATTTTAATGGAGGTTCTTCATACAAAAGAATATCTTGAAATTTCGAAAGCTTTTTTTGGGCAACTTCCAGAAATGAATTCTTTTAACCAATTTGTTATCTGCAAAGATTTGATATCGACAATACCGCAAAATGATTTGAATGCGTTATTTCTTTCTACTATGAAAAAGCGAAATGTAAATAATCAGTTTTTTAATAAAATAAACAATGAATTCAATCAGATATGTCTTTCACTGAATTTAAAAAAGCAGGAAAGAGATAACCTAATTAATAGTTTAAAAACGAATACTATTTAGATTATGTATTTTCCTTATTTAAGAGCAAGACAATTTGAATTGATTAGTTTGAGAGAACTAGTAAATGAGAATAAACTACAAGGCATAACACCAGTTTTAGAACCAGTAAAAGAAAGTTTTAATAATCTTAATTTGGCTCATAGAGTTTTTCAAGAAAAAGATTTTTATGCTTATTTAATTGTAAATCCATTCAAGGGAGAAAAAGCGGGAGATGATGAATTTTTTCTAGATTATATCTCACAACTAGACAATAAAAAATTTTTACCTGCATTTCATTATTCTGATAATTCAGATTACATTATATCAAATATTGAAAAATATAATTTAACTGATTGTTTAATAATTTGTCTTGATAATTTTTCGGATGAAGAAGCTCTAAAAACACTATGTTCAAGCAAAAATGTTAGTAAAATCATGCTTTTAGAACCTCATAAGTATAGAAGCTTGGACAGAAGTATAAAAAGTCTAGGGAAGTTTTACATCAGATTAGATGATATTTTCGAAAAGCAACAAAAAAATGCGGACTTTTTGGATATTCAAGCTCATAAATTTACAGAAGAACATTTGTATTATAGTCAAGATGGTTATCAGGCTTTTGCTGACTATACTGCATTACCAAGTGAATTTGTAGATGGTGGTAGTACACCACGTGCCGTTGTTATACATCTTACTTATTTAAGAAGAGATTTAGAGAATCAAATATGGATAAGACATTTTACATCAAAAGATGTTGACTCGATTGCCAACGTGCAAGGTAAATTTGCGCAAGCAGCTCAAAAAGCGGTAGATTTTTGTGATAGTTTACCTTTAATAAATTCTGCTACGAATGAATTAAAAACATACTTGGAGGAAGGAAGATATCCTGGTCTAGGAACGGTTAAGAAGATATCCATCAAGAATCATTTACTAATAATAAGTGACTTTCTAAATTAATGTTATGCAGTTCGTATGTAAAAATTGCTTTTCTGATAAAGAGTTAACTGGATTCATCGTATCTCAAGGAAAGATCGGAGATTGTAATTGTTGCAAAAGTATAGATGTCGAAACCATTGAATTAGTAGAGCTTCTAGACTTCTTTAAAGAGATATTTGATAATTTTCAAGTAAAAGCAAATGGTAAAGCTTTAATTTCTTTAATACAAGATAATTGGAGTTTGTTTAGTAACTTGGATTGTGGACATAAGATACTAAATATTGTTCTTAATCAAACAGAATCAATCATCAGTAATTCAGAAGTGTTAGTGGATTTTAGTGATGAAATTCTAGAAAATATAAATTATTGGTCTGTCTTAAAAGAGCAATTAAAATGGGAAAGAAGATATTTTACCAATATAGAAACTTTGACAGGCGATTTAGGTTGGGATAGTTTTTTTGAAAGTAAGACCATTATAAAAAGTGATGAAATTTTCTACAGAGCAAGATTACATCAAAATTCACAAGAAGATATTTTTCCAATTGAAAAAATGTCATCACCACCTGCAAAATATGCTTCAGCTGGGCGTGCAAATCCAATAGGTATACCTTATCTCTATTTAAGTGATAATGAAGAAACTATTTTATATGAAATTAGAGCTTCGTATCTAGACGAAGTTTCGGTTGCTACTTTTACTATAAATGAAGAATATCAAAGTAAAATTATAATTTCTGATTTTACAGAAATCCCTAATTTATATCATCCCAATGGAGTAAATAAAAAAATTAAATCTACATTATTAAAGCAATTAATTAGTAGGGATTTATCTAAGCCAATGAGAAGGTATGATTCTGAATTAGACTATATACCAACTCAGTTTATTTGTGAGTTTATTAAAATTTTCACGAACGTTCAAGGGATTAAATTTAGAAGTTCACTTCATAATACGGGTTATAATTTGGTTCTTTTTAATCAAAAAACTATGAAGTGCAGGAATGTAAAAAAAGTTCAAATATCTACAGTTAATATAAAAGCTAGAGATATATAAAGATAGGTGAATGTTGGTTTTTTACTTTGTATTTTAGATAAAAAAATATTTTTTAAAGCATATTTGAACTAATGCAATGTACTTTGGAGAAATTTGTTTTTAAATAAACTTTCATAAACTCTATTCGTTTGCGTTAGGGATAGTAGCGGCATCTCCCGGTTTAGAAAAACAAGGCTTTTGACGTAGTTTTTCAAAGCGGGAATACAGCGGATAGCCCGCCTCGTTGCTTGTATAAATGTTCTTTTAAATGACTCACTTTCTGCAACGAGGGAACGCCCCAATAAAAAATCCGTTTACTCTTAAAAAAAGAATAAACGGATTTAGTTTTTTAAACTTAGGGAGCTTTGTGAAGAACTTTGCAGCCTTTGCGGTTAAAATTACTTCGATAACTCCACAAAGTTTTTATAGAACAACGGGATGGTTTCGATTCCTTTTAGGTAATTGAAAATCCCAAAATGTTCGTTAGGAGAGTGGATGGCATCGCTGTCTAAACCAAATCCCATTAAAATGATTTTGCTTTTTAATTCTTTTTCAAAAAGGGCTACGATTGGAATACTTCCTCCGCCTCTTACAGGAACAGCTGGAACACCAAAAGTTTCGGTGTAAGCCATGTTGGCCGCTTTGTAACCAATGCTGTCAATAGGGGTTACGTAACCCTGACCTCCATGATGAGGCGTTACTTTGACGGTAACTGCCTTAGGCGCAATGGCTGTGAAGTGTTTGGTGAATAATTCGGTGATTTCCTCCCAGTCTTGGTTAGGAACTAAACGCATCGATATTTTGGCGTAAGCCTTAGATGGAATTACGGTTTTTGCTCCTTCGCCAGTGTAACCACCCCAAATTCCATTGACATCCAGTGTTGGGCGAATCGAATTGCGTTCGTTAGTAACATAGCCAGTTTCTCCGTAAACCTCTTTTAAATCGAGTGCTTTTTTATATTCTTCTAAGCTAAAAGGAGCTTTGGCCATTTCGGCTCTCTCCTCTGTGGATAATTCTTCTACCTTGTCGTAAAAACCAGGAATGGTAATGTGATTGTTCTCGTCGTGAAGCGAAGCAATCATTTTGCTTAGAATATTGATAGGATTAGCAACCGCTCCACCGTACAATCCGGAGTGTAAGTCGCGGTTAGGACCTGTAACTTCAACTTCAACATAACTCAAACCACGCAAACCTGTTGTGATGGATGGTTGTTGGTTCGAAATCATTCCTGTATCAGAAATTAGGATGACATCGTTTTTAAGTTTTTCTCGGTTGTTTTCTACAAAGCTTTTTAGGTTTACGCTACCTACTTCTTCTTCCCCTTCAATCATAAATTTTACATTGCAAGGCAAACAATTGTTGGCAACCATGTATTCTAAGGCTTTTACATGCATGTACATTTGTCCTTTATCATCACAAGCGCCGCGGGCAAAGATAGCGCCCTCTGGGTGAAGTTCGGTTTTTTTGATTACGGGTTCAAATGGGGGAGAAGTCCATAACTCGATTGGATCAGGCGGTTGTACATCGTAATGGCCGTAAACTAAGACAGTTGGTAAATTAGGGTCGATAATTTTTTCGCCATAAACAATTGGGTAACCATCTGTTTCGCAAATTTCTACCTTGTCGCAACCTGCCTTTTCAAGACTTAGCTTTACTGCTTCGGAAGTGTCTATAACGTCTTGATTATAAGCGGAGTCAGCACTCACAGAAGGGATTTTTAATAAATCGATAAGTTCGTTTATAAAACGCTCTTTGTTGTTTTGTATGTAATTCTTTATATTTTTCATTTATGAAACATAAGTTTGAGTGCTTTCAAAAGTACAAAAAACAGAATAATAATTTTTTTAATTTTTTTGCTTTGAATATTGGAAAGTATCCTTATATTTGCACCCACAATCGCGGATATGGCGAAATTGGTAGACGTGCCAGACTTAGGATCTGGTGCCGCAAGGCGTGTAGGTTCGAGTCCTATTATCCGCACTTTTAAAATGCAACTCTCTTATTTTTAGATTGTTGCATTTTTTGTTTTTAAAACTTGCCCAACCGTTGCCCAACGGCGTCATAATTTTAATTTTTTGTTTATAATTTCTTCAATGTCTTTTTTGTTTACCCCATAAATTTTAAGCAAGTCAATTGTTTTTCTAATATTTGACTTTAAAGTTATTTTTGCTCCATAAACTTGATAACTCAATTTGTTGAATTTTATCTCTTCTTCAGTAAAACCTTCTTTCTCTAATCTAAGTAAATGCCAGTCTGAATAATTTATAGGCATTTTAATACTTCTTAGTATTTTATCTGTTTCGAAAAAAGTTGTTTCCACTTCTATAGACAAACTTTTTATTGTCAGTGTGTTTTCTGTAAACTTACACTCTATCGAAGTTTCTTTTTGTGACTTAATGATGTCGAGGAAGTACAATAAGCCTATTGTTGCCTTAACGGTATTTTTTGTCTCGCAATCTAATATATATATTGTTCCTGGAATTACTAATGTTAGTTTTCCGTTCGTTATGGTTATTTCTAAAACAGTAGATTTTCTCCATTGAGGACTTTTTCCTAAAACTTTTGAAATTTCTTTTAAGGTTTTTAATAATACTGTTTTTTCTATGATAAAAACTGAAGAGTTCATTGTAATTAGTTTAAAATTACTTGTATTGTTGGTTTAATGTTAATTTTTATTATTTTAGAATAAAATAAAAAGGATTTTTATGAATAAAAGTTATGAAGTATATATAAGGTTCTTTATTGTTGTGATGTTGTGGGTGGTTTCTGGATTTGTTTTTTATTCAATTTGGGAATATCTTATGAATAAATGTAAACATCTTTTTGTGACAGAAGAATTTTTATTAATGTCTATAACTTTAGGGATGCTTAACGGGGTTGTATCTCATGGAATATTCGAATATGTAGGTATTTTTGAAGAAAAGATTAATAAAAGATTATTGGTGTTATTTCTTAGTGTTTATTTTTTATCTATTATTTGTGGTTTATATCTAAGTTTAGGTTGGTTTTTTATTATGCTTATATTGTTTAGTCTTATCGGTTTTAATTATGGATATTTTGATTTCAATTCATAATTATATTTGTCATTTTATTTTGTATAAGTTTCAACAAGTGTTCCTTCTCCGGTAATAACACTTTTTAAAATTAATTTTGTGGAAGTTAGTTCCAAAATTTGATAGGTGGTTGTGGTACCTGATCCATACCATGAAATTTTTAAAGTTGTATTATTCAATAAATAGGGGCCAGTTTCAATAGTATCCGGACCATAGGTTGTATTAGAAGTTTTATTTTGATAATAGAAATTTGCTATATTATCTGAGGTTAATTCTATTTTATATGAAGAACTAACATTTTTCCCATCTAGTTTAGCATTGTCAAGTGTCCAAGTTCCTGTTAGTTTACTTGTGTCAACAGTTGTGGAGGTTGTTTCATTGTTGTCGTTTGAGCAAGAGAAAAGTGTAAATGCTAATAGGACAAATAATAAAATTGTTTTTTTTCATAATCATAGGACTTTTTAAATTAAAATATATTGTTAACGTGTTTTCCTATAAAAGAATGACTATTAAATGAGAAAAGCAATACCCACTTTTAGTGATTTTTAAAAACCCAAATCAGAAAACATATTGATTTGTTGAGGTGGATAAATTCTCTCCTGTTTAATCATTTGATTGCTTTTCGTGTTTCTGATATTATGCGCTATTTCTTTTATCTGTGTTTCGAAGTCCGACGACAACCAACGTTTTGAAAGATAACGCCGTTTGATTTGTTCAAATATTTTCGGATCATTTTTATAATAGTGTTTCAGTCCTGTATGAGAGAGTAAAAGACTATTTTCTTTTTGCATTGAAATATTGATTTTTGTTACCTGACAAACTACACGATTTGACAATATAGTTAAAGGGTCAATTTGCGTAGTTTTGATATTAATTAAATCAATTTTTTTACTTAAAATTTCGGAGGTTTGAAACTGTACTTTGTCGGAGAATCGAGCAGTTAAATTTTTAAGTTGTTTTCTGTGGTAATTAAATAAGTCCTTTTGATTGTTGGAAAGTAATTCAGTCCAGTAAAGTGGGTTTTTGTAATTGTTTAGGCTTTTACTTTGTGAGCAAATTGAATTATCATAGAAAAGGATATTGCTGAATTCTTTTAGCAATTCATTTTTGAAGTTATGTAGTCCGTGAGTTTTTAAGTCGTTGAGGTTGTAAATGCCTAAATTATTTAATTTTTCCATTTTGGTATATTTAATCTCAAAACGCATTATTTCCGTTTTAATTTGAAATCCTTTTGATTTGTAATGTAGTGCCTTGTTGTAGATTTTTATAATATATTGAGCGTGTTGAGCCTGTTTATATTTGCCTTCGTCTGAATTGTGTTTGTATTCAAACGGTAAGGTTTTGTGTAAGAAGCAATAGTTTAGTATTTCGTTCGTTTGTATTGGGGGTATTATGTTAATTCCTATTTCAAGACACTTTAAAATGCAGTTTTCTAATTGAATTTTAAATTTGTTTTCCATGTCTTTTAATACCCATAAAAAAGCCTCAAAATTGAAGTCATTGAAATTATGTGCTCCGTTGTTCCAATACTTATGTAAACTGCCTGATAAGGTAACTGTGCCAGTATCATATATGATGAACTCTAAGCCGTTATAAAATGCGTTTTTAAAGGGTGTAATCTTATTTCCATACCGGTTTACCGTCTTAAGTTCTCCCGTTGATAAATTGATATTGTCATAGAAATCCAATAAGGGATTTGCCTCTAAAACAGAGTGGTGCTGATCCTTGATGATAATTTTTATGAAGTCTACCAATTGACTATATTTGTAATGCGTTTTGATATTGCCTGTTGAAACGAACTTTTGAACAAAGTATAAACGAGAGCCTGAACAACTCTCGTTTTTTTGCTTTAGATTTACTGAATAAAAGGGATTAATTGAGATTGATGCCTATTCTTTCGAGTAGTCTTGTCAATAGTTTTTCAGAAATTGGATTACATTGTTTCAATCCTGAAAATAGATGTTGAATAGGTGTTTTGTTGCTTTGAGGTTCCATAGTCTTAATCGTTTAAAGGTTTAAGACTTGCATGAACTTCAGAACTTAAAAAATATACTCGTCCTGAAATACCTAGAGGACGTAATTTGCCTGTACGCGTCCAATTATGAATTGTGCTGATGTCCACGCCAAACATTTTGGCTACATCTTTTCTTGAAAGATATTCTTTTTGGGGTTCGGGTTTGAAGTGTTTAAGAAATTCGTCTAAATGGGCTTTTACCTCGTTTGCGATTTCTTTTTTAAACTCGTTAGGTGTTGTGATGATTTGAATTGCTTGCTCCATAACTAATTGTTTTTTTGTTATAGGAGCAAAATTCAATAAATGTAGTACTGTGGGTAAAAAGTGGGTAAAGGAACTTTTACCCTTTTCTATTTGTTTAGACCTAATTCATCAAAATAGTTATCTAAATTATTGGTTTTGACGTGGTATTTATTATTCATTAAATCCCTTGCATTGTCTTTGTCGCAACCTAATATATATGCTAAAAGTTGATATTTTTCTAAATCCCCAATATTTAGGGTTCTTATTTTATTTTCTATACCAACTAATTTATTTGCAAGGTTGTATCTATCTAATAAATTTAGTTTTTTTCCGCCTAGCAATTGACTTTTGTTTTTCTTTGGGTTTAGATTTTTCTCAATTTCTAAAATTTTTTTAAGTTTTGTATTGTAGAAAATTGACCGCAATCCCTCTTTTTCTGATTTTTTGTATTTTTCTCTATGTTGTTTTAAATGGTATTTTAGGTAGTCTTCAATTTCATCGGATGTGGCAGTTTTGTCTGAATTCAAATATTTTTTTTCTTTCTTAATTTCTTCATAAACTTCGTCGTCAGTCAAATTAGATTTTCTATCATATTCATCCTTGACTTTTTTGATAATTGTAATTTCCTGTTCAATAAAGTGTTTTTCATTTTTGTCAGGGTTTTCGATTAGAAAAATCATTTTTTTAGAATTGTATTCTTCTTCAAGTCTTGCAATTATAAATTGTTTGGTTTCTGATAGATTATTTTGCATTTGCCTGTTGGTTTTTGTTTTGAACTAAGTTGATTTTAATTTAATGAATCTTTGAGGTTTGATATTAAATTTTCCTTTCTAAATATATTGATTAGTTTCTTTCTGGCACTCTCTGTATAAACTGTATTGTCAATGCAATAAAGTTGATCTTCGGTTAAACCTGCTATTTCTTTGTTTGCTTTCAAGAATTCTTTTTCAAGTTTTTTTCTGTTTTCAATGTTTGTAATTGTATTTAAAAATTTTTTCTGTGTTTGGTTTAAATTGCTCATGTTTTATGTTTTCGTTTAAGTTAATTTTGTTCTTACAGATAGTGCGGTAGGGTTATACACTATTTTTAGGGGCTTCAATTTGTAGATAAAAGTCTTTTTATTCAAGGGGGTGGGGCTTTTTTTTGATTTTATAATTCAATTTTTTTTGAAATTCATTTCTTTACTGGTTAGATAGTCTCATAACATTCTTATTTTGATACTTATCAACAAAAGTTTTTTTGTGTTATTATAATTCGGTTAATGTCTTTTTGTAAAATTGATATTTAAATAAGGGATTCAAAGCCTTTTATTTCAGTATGTTTGAAACAAACCTTTTGTTTTGATTTATGTGTTGTCTAATGATTTATTTTGCGTGTCCGTCGTTGCCAAGTAACAAAGATTTGTTTATCAATCAAATTGTATTTTAAGGTTTAACTTGTGTTGAGTTTATTCGATAAAAAAAATAACTTGTGATTACTTTAATTGCAACGACAACCCCAAAGCATTAATTATCTGCATGAAGTTAGAGAGTTGCAAGTCGGTTTTGCCTTGTTCAATTCGGGCAATATAGGCTCTGTTTTTGCCTATTTGTTGGGCAAGTTCTTCTTGGGTAAGGTGTTTTTCTTTGCGTTTTTCTTTTATCAATTCACCATAATAAAAGGCGAGTGCCTTGGCGTTAAATTCTTCACGCTCTGGAGTTCCTTGTACGCCGTAATGATTATCTATATAATCATTCATTGTAGGTAACTCTTTTTTTATTTTCTCTAAATTTAGTTTTGGTCTTGCCATTGTTCTAATATTTTGATTGCTAACTTTATTTGTTTGTCGTAGTCCTTTGTTGATTTTTTCATAAAACCATTGAGAAACAAAATGTTGTTACATTGGTTTATGTTGTCGTGGTCTATGGTAAAAACAATAATCCGATATTCATTTTTAACCTGTACCCGAACTTCGTAAAAATCGGTATTGGTTAATTTCTTGGCAACTTTGGCGTTTATTATGTTTTGTGTTATCAGGATTTCAGACAGATAATCTATTTTTTGCTGTGTTGCTGAATCCAGATTTTCTAAAAATTCCGTAAACTCTAAAGTTTTAAATATGGTTCTCATTGATTTATCTTTTGCAAATGTAACGAATTAGATACAATATTGTTTATTTTGTTCCGTTTTTTAACACTTTCATTTCGGGGGTTTTGTCTTTGTTTAGTTTTTCATAAAACTGCATGAATAAATCTGCATTTGCATCTTTGTCTTCTCGTTTATTGATGTAGGTTAAAAACAAACTTTCTTTTGAGTGTCCGGTTATGTTGATTAGAATTGCAGTAGGTATTTTTTTGTAATAGTTTGAAGCAAACGAACGTCTGAAACAATGCGAAGAAATCAATTCGTATTTAGGATAAAAGTCTAATTCTTTTCGATTAGTTTCGGTGTTTAGTTTGGTGCCTTTGACTACTTCTGTTATTCCGGCTAATTTGCAAATAACTTTTGCGTATTCGTTTAGTTTTTGATGTTGAATTTTCTTTGGTAAACTGTTTTCGATAATGTCAATAACGTGAGGCGCAATAATACCTATTGTTACACTTTTGTTTGTCTTTTGTTGAATGAGGTCGATGTAGTAATTTTTACCGTTGTATCTAATGTTTTCGTGTGTGATTTCCAATAAATCCCCTCCACGTTGTCCAATCTCACAACCTAATAAAATCCAATTACGAACGTTGTTTAAACTTTCGGGAGTAATAGAAAGGTTTTTAGTTAGTTCGGGATTGTCTTTCTTGAATTGGTTAAGTTGTTCGATATTCGATAAATCTACATTTTTAATTTTATCTAATTCTTCAAATGATAAGGTTTGAATGTATCTGTCTTTATCACTTTCTCTAAAAAAAGGAATTATTTTAGAATAGGGGGTAACTGGGATTTCGTTTTTTTCAGCATCAATACAAACGGTCTTTAAAATTTCTAATTGTTTGCCTGCGTAGTTTGTAGAGTAGTTTTTTGTATTGATTAGCCAGTTAGTAAATTTGTCAACAAAAGGTTTTGTAATCTCTACAAACTGGATTTGTTTCTTAATCTTTTTTTGGTATTCAGTAATAATGTTTCGAAATAAAGTATAGTTTTTAATAGTGCTAGGACTTAAACCGATTTTGTTTTTTACTTTTCGGGTGTTTGCGTTATCAATGATGTATTGAATGTGATTAATTAATAAACTGCTGTCGGTTTTAACTACTCTGCTAAAACAATCATTGATTTTTATTTCTAACCAGTTGGAATCGATTAAAACGCCATTTCCTAAATCAGTATTAAGATTGTTACTGATGTACGAATCTAATTTTTTTAGGTCGTTAGATATTTTTTTGTTGGTTTCGTTGTTTTGTTTGGGTAGTCCTGTTGTTTCGCTCCAGTCTTTTGGGTTAATGGTAAAACCAGTATTTAACTCAAAAACATTATCTCTATTTAATGATAAACGAACTTTGATAGAAACATTTTTATTTGCCTTGCTTCTTAATCTGAATTGAATTGTTGCCATATTGTGAACTTTTGAACTTTGAACAATTCAAAAGTAATCAATTTTGTAATACGTTTTACAAAGTTGCCCAACCGTTGCCCAACCGTTTTAAGATTTTATTCTATTTCATTCTATTTTATTCTACTGTAAATTGAAAATTTAAATCTTTGTAAAGTATTGAATTTATTGGGTTTTTGTTGTGTTTTTATAGTGTTTTTTGGAGTTTGTTAAAAATGCCAAATTGAGGGTGTAGGCGTGTAGGTTCGAGTCCTATTATCCGCACAGAAAGCTTCTCAATCGAGAAGCTTTTTTTTATGCCTTATTTTTCTATAATTCTGGTTGTTAAAGTTGTAAGTAGCTTTATTGGAATACGCTTCAAAGCTGAGGTTGTGTTTTTTGTGTATTTTTATTTCGTATTGACACAAATTTTAATCCTTGTTTTTTATGAATTATCTAATGCGAAAAGCAGATTTTGTCTTTCATGAAATAGTAGTTTTTCATTTTTTTCATTCGGGAAAAGCGTAATTGCCTAAATTTTGGCAGTCGGTTATTGATTTTGGTTCATTCTATTGATTTGTTTTGTGTCTAACAGGACGGTGCAGGATAGTTGGTAAACTTTGCTTTGATAATTTTATAAGCTCAATAAATTTTGGAGGCGGTTTAAAAATCATTAAATTCATTTCTTTGAAGTAAATGAAAATAGACTTTTAAATTGAAGATTAAATTTTTTGAATCCAACACATATTTTATTTTACAAGAATTAATCCATGAAAATAAAACTACAATTTATTCCTTTTTTTGCTGGAATTTTGTTTGCCATAGATGCTACTGCGCAATCCAAACAAGTGGATTCGGCATGGCCAGAAACTAAAAATGTAAATAAACCATGGGCACGTTGGTGGTGGATGGGAAATGCGGTTGACAAACCCAATTTGAAATCCAGTTTAATCGATTTTCAAAAAGTAGGTATAGGAGGAGTAGAGATTACACCTATTTATGGAGTAAAAGGAGAGGAGGCTAATTTTATTGATTATTTGTCGCCTAAATACATGGAAATGTTAGACTACACGGTGAAGATAGCCGATAGTTTAGGAATGCAAGTGGATATGGTATAAGGTACTGGCTGGCCTTACGGTGGTCCGCAGGTTACACTTCCTTATGCGGCAATGAAATTAGTTGTAGAAAAATATGAAGTTAAAAAAGAGGATCTTTTTAATAAAGAATTAAAGCCTAGTTCAGAAAAGGATAAAATCCCAGCACAATTACTAGCGGTTTCTGCTTTTGGTGCTGATGGCACTTATTTGGATTTGACAAAGCAACTGAATGGAAATTTGTTGCAATGGAAAGCTGCAAATACGGACTATACGCTATATGCAATTTTTGCCGGAAAAACTGGTCAACAAGTAAAACGTGCTGCTCCCGGTGGAAAAGGTTACACTTTAGATCATTATTCGGAGGAAGCATTGAATGCTTATGTAGTTCCATTTGATAAAGCTTTAGTTGGTTTTGAAGGAAAGTTAAGGGCTATTTTTAATGATAGTTATGAAGTTTATGGTACTGATTTTACACTTCATTTTTTAGAAGAATTTGAAAAACGCCGAGGCTATGATTTAAAAAAATACCTGCCACAATTGTTGAGTAAAGAAGATTCGGAAATAGGCAATAGAGTAAAGAGTGATTACCGTGAAACTATTTCGGATTTGCTGTTACATAAATTTGATTTGCCTTGGACAAAATGGGCCAATGCTAAAAATTTTAAAACCAAATTGCAGGCGCATGGTTCGCCCGGAAATTTAATTGATTTGTACGCCTCTGCTGATATATCCGAATGTGAAACCTTTGGTTCCATGCCGTATGATATTCCAGGTTTTCGCAGGGAAATTGAAGATATTAGGAATGGTGATGCCGACCCAGTGATGCTCAAATTTTCTTCCTCGGCGGCACATATTGCAGGTAAACCATTGACTTCTTCAGAAACTTTTACTTGGTTGAGAGATCATTTTAAAACGGCACTTTCGCAATGCAAACCTGAAGTGGAAGATTTATTCCTTAACGGAATTAATCATGTTTTTTTACATGGTTCAACCTATTCTCCTAAAAGAGCAGAGTGGCCTGGATGGAAGTTTTATGCTTCTGTAAATTTCAATGCTAACAATGCGATTTGGGAAGATGCACCAGGATTGTTTTCGTATATAGCCAATTGTCAATCCTTACTTCAATCAGGGAAATCAGATAATGGAACCTTGCTGTATTATCCTGTGTATGATACTTGGGGGAAAAATTTAGAAGGGAATTTATTTTTTCAATTTAAAATACATTCTTTGGATGAGTGGTTGCATGGAACTCCTTTTTACAAAACGACTGAAAAATTGATGGAGAAAGGTTATGGAGTCGATTTTATTTCGGATAGCTTCATAGCTCAAGCAACTGTAAAAGAGGGATTGCTGGTTCTTCCCGGGAATAGTTATAAGGCTTTGGTGGTACCTGATTGCGATAAAATGCCTTTGGCTACTTTAGAAAAATTGATTGCTTTGAAAAAAGCAGGTGCTTCAATTATTTTTGAAGGTTTGCCAAAATCGGTTCCGGGATTATATAATTATGAAGTTCAAAATGAAAAAATGGCTCAATTAATTGCGTCCAATAAAATGCTTGTAGAACCGGTAACTGATGTGTTTAAAGCGCTTACTGAAGCAAATGAAAAGCCGGAAACATTAGTAGAAACCGGTTTAAAATTCATTAAAAGAGATGTAAATGGAGAAAAAATTTATTATTTGGTAAATCATACTCCTAAAACTATTGAAGGCTTTATTCCTTTGGCTGTAGCCAATAAAAAAGTCTTGATTTTAGATCCATTAACGCGAAAAGTGGGAAATGCAGAAGTGAAGTCAGATGGATTAAGTACGATGGTTAAGATTCGTCTGGAATCTGGGAAATCATTATTTCTACAAACAGAAAATAAACCATCGGCTAAACCATGGAAATATATGGAGCCTAAAACAGTACCTATCGCTTTAAAAGGGCAATGGGATTTAGCTTTTGAAAAAGGAGGTCCTGCTTTGCCTGCTCCAGTAAAGCTTGATAAATTAGAATCATGGACAAAATTTAGTCCTGAAGCCGAAGCTTTTTCAGGTACTGCTACTTATACTTTACAGTTTGATAAACCAACAATTGATGCTAAAATATGGCAATTGAATCTGGGAGATGTTAGAGAAAGTGCTAAAATTTGGTTGAACGGAAAATATATTGGATCAGCATGGTCAGTCCCTTTTTCAATTGAATTAGGAAAGTTAAAAAGAAAACAAAATGAATTAAAAATTCAAGTGACAAATCTTTCCGCAAATCGTGTTCGCGACCTTGAATTAAAGGGCAAAGAATGGAAGATTTTTTATGAGATTAATATGGTGGATAAGGACTATAATAAATTTGATGCTACTAAATGGGCTCCTATGCCTTCAGGATTAAAAGGTCCTGTCTCTATTACTCCATTGGTAGAAAATAAATAATAAAAACCCCTCGATAATGAAAAAAAGGATTTTGTTTTTAAGTTTATGTTTGCTGTTAAGCAGTATAACTTTTGCCCAACAAACATTTGATAGAAAAGAAGTATTGGCTCAAATGGAATTGGCTAATAAATACTTTATGGACAAATGGCCAGACACTGGAAAGACAATTGTAACTAATAAAGAGCGTCCTAGTAATATTTGGACTCGTGGTGTTTATTACGAAGGATTAATGGCTTTACATGAAATTAATCCTAAACAAGCTTACTATGATTATGCCTATTCATGGGCAGAATTTCATAAATGGGGATTTAGAAATGGAAATGCCAATAGAAATGCGGATGATTATTGTGCTGCACAAACCTATATTGATTTGTATAACATAGAGCCTGATGCCAAAAAACTAAAAAACACCAGACAATGCATCAATATGCTGTTGAATACCCCGCAACTAAATGATTGGTCTTGGATTGATGCGATTCAAATGGGAATGCCTGTTTTTGCTAAACTGGGTGTTTTAGATAAAGACAATCGTTATTTTGGACGTGCTAACTTAGCCATCACATAAAGTTAAGAAATAATCTTAATTTTGATTAATGAAGTGTGTCTAAGATGAAAAACACAAGCCATATCCATAAACCTGCTGCAAACTTCTTAAAAGAGCACTGCTAAAATTGTATTTAAAGCATAAATTCAGCCAACTGGTAGGGTTTTGATTATCGATGCGGCGGCAACTAAATTGGTTGGCATGATGATGTATTTCGTGTAGTTACCGTTACTGTCGTTTATCAGTTTCTGGAAAACCTGGGTGTTGAAATTATGAAAGAAAATGTCCACCTGAACATCTTTTCCAATGTTTTCTAAAAAGGAATTATAGAGGTCTTCTTTGAAAATATTTAACTCGTCGAAAAGTAGAAAAATTCGCTGTTTAATTCGGACTTCAGTACTTTTTACATAGTACCCTTTCCCAAGAATAGCGTAGATTATTCCCCTTTTTTTCAATTCTTCATAGGCCTGTAAAACGGTATCACGGGACAAGGAAAATTCCAGACTTACTTTGTTTATGGAGGGGAGTTTTTCGTCTTTTTTTAAATGGCCTTCCTCAATCGTTTTCTCTATCGATAAAATGATCTGTTTGTACTTTGGGACACCCTGATTATTCTGAATATTTATGATTTTTATGAGTAAGATTTTTCGCAAATATACAAAAACCGGTAGGTACCAGTATGTTGTATTTAACTTTTATTTTACTTTTGATTTTTAATATTTCGTAAATAATTAATATAAAAAAAACACATATCATATTTAATGTCTAATTTTTTTACATAAATAATTTGATTTTACGTCTAATAGAGGAGGTATTTGTTTTTTAGAATTTGCTAACGAAAATGAAATTAAATAGTGGACTCTTGATCATTTTGGTCCTGATGTTTTACAAGAATAATAGAATGTACAGTATAAAAATTTACTTTAAAGGAAATAAAGAATAGTAATAATTCCGAATGAATTGATTTCGAACCCAATTTCAGTTTTATTCGTCTACAATTGAAACTACTATTTTTTGTCTTTTTTAAAGGATAATAGATTGCCAAGAATAACTAACTAATTTTTAAAAACTATGAATTTATGAAAAACATGAAGAATGTAAATCAGATGTCAAGAATAAAAGCATTCTTAACATCTAAACTCACTCTGTCATTAGTCATTATGGTCTCTTGTATTAGCTTGCAGGCTCAAAATACTATTACAGGTTCTGTTGGAGATCAAAAAACATCCCAGTCAGTCTTTGGAGTTTCAGTATCTGTCAAAGGAACAAAGAATGCAACCATAACAGATGTTGATGGTAATTATAAATTAAATGTTGCGGATACTAATGCTACATTAGTGTTCTCTTATATCGGATATGTTACAGTTGAAGAGGCTATTGCCGGTAGACAAGTGATAAATGTTTTGCTTAAAGAAGAAAACAACACATTAAACGAAGTAGTGGTAATTGGATACGGTACTGTTAAGAAAAGTGATTTAACAGGAGCTGTTGGAGGATTAAAGGCAACACAATTAGATTCTCAAAGTAATACGAATTTAGGGAGTGCAATACAAGGTAAAATTGCCGGTGTTACTGTAGAGTCTGCTGGTGGTGCCCCTGGTTCTGGAACCAGAATTCAGATTAGAGGTGCAGGATCATTAAACAATAACAATCCTTTGATATTAGTAGATGATATCGCAGTTGCCTCTATGAACAATCTGAATCCAAATGACATCGAATCAATTCAAGTTTTGAAAGACGCTTCTGCTGCAGCAATTTATGGGTCAAGAGCTGCAAATGGTGTGATTTTGATTACCACAAAGAGTGGAAAGAAAGGGGAGATGAAAGTGAGCTTTGACTCTTTTTATGGGATTGCCAGTGTGACTAAAAAACTAGATTTGTTAAATCAAGAACAATGGGCAAAGGTAAGTAATGCGGCCTATAGTGCAGCAGGAAAAGCACCATTAGCCATTGCGCTAAACCCTGAAGTTCCTGGAGCAGGAATTAATTGGCAGAATGAAATTTTCAGAGCAGCTCCTACACAAAACTATTCATTAGGGTTTTCTGGAGGTTCAGATAATTTAAAATATAATATGTCTTTGAGTTACTTTAATCAAGAAGGAGTCATCAAGAAAACGAATTATGACCGTGTTAACTTAAGAATTAAATCGGATTACAAAAAAGGTATTTTTAAAATCGGAGAAACAGTAATGTTGACCAAAGAAAAAAGAAATGATTTACCAGGAATACCAGGACAAGGAAGAAATATTCTTGGAGCTGCTATTTCTATGATTCCAGGGTTTGCAATTTATAATGAAAATGCAGTAGGAGGATATGGTGGAGCATCAGGTGCAGTTACGGATATATTCAATCCAGTGGCAGCTTTGAATCTTATTGATGTTAAAAATGATTACTACCAAGCATTGATTAATACTTATGCAGAAGCAAGTTTCTTTGACGGTTTTAAATATAAATTAAATGTTGGGGTAACTGCTTCAGAACATAAAAGTTATAACTATACACCACGTTATGAAGTGGGTGGATTCTTCAAGAATTCAAAAAATACTTTAGCGGAAGGAAGTAACTTAAACCAATACTATCAAATAGAAAATACTTTAAACTATTCTAAAAATTTTGGTAAGCATTCGGTAAACTTATTGTTAGGACATACTATTTATGAAAATAATTTCCGTTCTATTTCAGGTTCCGTTCAAGGTATGCCTGATGGTATATTTGTTTTGGCAGGTGCTGAACAACCAGCTATTTCAGGGTATGCTACTGAGAATAAATTGATTTCTTATCTTGGACGTGCGATATATTCGTATGATAACAAATATATCCTTACGGCAACTTTTAGACGTGATGGTTCCTCTCGTTTTAGCCCAGAAAATAAATGGGGAAATTTCCCTTCCATTTCTGCAGCATGGGGAATAGGAAAAGAACAGTTTTTCAAAAATTTAGGTTTGCCTGTGTCTGAATTCAAAATACGTACTAGTTATGGTATTTTAGGAAATCAAGAAATTGGAGATTACCAGTATCTTGGGTCAATTACATCAGGAATAAGTTATGGTACAGGAGAACCAAATACACTTTGGATAGGAAACATTCAAACAGATTATCCTGCGATTGGATTAAAATGGGAATCAACTTCAACGGCTAATGTTGGTTTTGATTTAGGGTTATGGAATGGTAAATTAGATTATACTTTTGATTACTTCCAAAAAAACACTTCCGATTTACTTTTACGTGTGCCAATTCCATTGTCAGTAGGTTCTAGTAATGACCCTTACACTAATGCAGGAAAGGTTTCAAATAAAGGTTTTGAAATGGGATTAACATACAATCAAAAAGTTGGAGAAGTTAATTTCTCTATAACTTCTAATATTTCAAGTGTAAAAAATCGTGTTGAAGAATTGAGTACTGGAAGCCAGATTCTTGAAGGTTCTAGAGGAGCATTTCATGGATCAGCAGTGACATACAGCAAAGTAGGGTATCCTATTTATTCTTTTTTCCTTGTTAAGACTGACGGATTATTCAGAACACAAGAAGAACTGGATGCACATAATTTGAATGGAAATCCTATTCAGCCTAGAGCCCAAATTGGAGACATCAGATATGTTGATTTTAATGGAGATGGAAAAATTGATGCTGGAGACAGACAATTTAGAGGTAGTGCTTTTCCTGATTTTGAATACGGATTCCGTCTTCAAGCAGATTGGAAAGGAATTGATATGACCCTTGCTCTTCAAGGAGTTCAAGGAAATAAAATATATAATGGAAATAATACTGACTTAGCAACAGTAAAAGCAAATACAAATTATGCTAGTTCAACTTTAAATTCATTTACTTTTAATCCAAACTCTAATTTTCCAAGATTAAATATTGATGATCCAAATGATAATGCTGCTGATTACTCAGATCGTTTCCTTGAAAATGGATCTTATCTTAGATTAAGAACGATTCAATTAGGATATACGTTTCCTAATGACTTAAGTCAAAAATTATCAATTGACAGATGTCGATTCTATGTTGCAGGTGATAATCTTTTTACTTCTACTAAATACACAGGATACAATCCAGACGTTTCGGCTGATGCACTTGGAGGTAGAGGAATCGATTATAAATCATATCCATTAAGCAAAACCATTATTTTTGGGATGCAACTTAACTTTTAAATTAACGAAAAATGAAAAAGAAATTAATCATATTATATTTTATCGGAGGGCTGGCCTTGTTTAGTTCTTGTTCTGATAACCTTGAATTAGAGAATCCAAATAAATTAACAACCACTTCTTTTTGGAAAACTGAAGCGGATTTAGAGTCTGGATTAGCTACTGTTTATAATGTATTAGTAGATAACAATAACGCAGGTTATTGGGAAATCCAAGCGATGCAATTGAAAGAAAACAGAACAGAAAACTTTGTTGCAAGAAATGATGTTCCAGGACGTTATGCCGTTTCTAGCTATAAGAATACTCCTAGCACAAATGAGACGACAGGGATGTATAAAGCGATGTATATTGGTATATTTCGTGCTAATCAAGTAATTAGTTATGCGCCTCAAATCACAGGTATTAATGAAACAAAAAGAGCGCAATTAGTTGCAGAGGCTACTTTTCTTAGAGGATTGAACTATTTTAATTTGGTAAATGAATTTGGAAGTGTTCCAATTTTTACTGAATTAGCAAAAGGATCTTCAGATTATTTTAAAGAAAAATCAACTGAAACAGAAGTTTGGAATCAAGTAATTGCTGATTTCCAACATGCTGCTACAAGTCCGCTACCTGTAATTTATCCTGCAACTTTAAAAGGAAGAGTGACAAAAAATACGGCAATCGCTTATCTTGGAAAAGCCTATTTATATTTAAGAGAATGGGCAAAAGCCGAAGAGCAATTTTCTAAATTAGTAGATAATGAAGAGGCTAATGGTCTTGGTCTTTTGGATGATTATGCACAATTATTTGATGGTAAACATGAAAATAGCAAAGAATCAGTATTTGAAATTCAGTTTAGCAGACAAGGTGGTGCAACTATCTGGGGAGGAAATCCATCAGAAAGAACAAGAGCAACAACGATGGCTCAAGAATTAGCTCCTGGAGAAGTAGGAGGTTGGTTTGAGTTATTGCCTACGAAAGTATTGTTAGACGCGATGACCAAAGAGAAAACGGTTGACGGCGGTTTTGACCCTAGAGCTCTTGCTACTTTGGCTTGGAACTATCCGGGTAGTACCTATTATAATTATGATTTTGCATCAAAGTTTGGGGCAGATGCTATATGGATTAGAAAAAATCAAAACTGGTGGAACAATGATGAAGGAGATTGGAAATCTGAGTTGAATGAATATGCAATGCGTTATGCTGATGTTCTTTTAATGCTTGCTGAAGCAAAAACAATGCAAGGAAAAGTAGCCGAAGCCGCACCTTTGGTAAAAAGAATCAGAGATAGAGCGAAGTTAGCTAATATCACGATGACAGGATGGAGTCAAACTCAAATGATGGATGAAATCATGCACCAAAGAAATGTTGAATTTGCTCGTGAAGGGATTCACTGGTATGATTTAAGAAGATGGGGTACTTTAGAAAAAGTAATCAAAGATAGTCAAGTTGGCGGTTATCTTAATTACTCAGCAAAATACAACTACTTTCCTATTCCACAAAGTGAGTTGAATAACAACCCAAAAATGACCCAAAATGCCAATTGGTAATATGGGTTATACCTTTTAATTAATAAAAGATTAAAATAAGAACTTGACAAATGGTTGATGTGTTATATTATAGCGGATTAATCATTTGTCATTTCTTATAAACATCTGATAGCTTTATGTTTATAAGATAAAAGTATTTCAATCTTAAAAATTCATTATATATGAAAAAAGTAACAATTTTATCCTGCATTTTTACCATTATTTCTTTGGTTGTGTGTGCACAAGAAAAGCCAACGACTAACGATTGGGAAAATCCAGCTGTATTTCAGATTAATAGAGAACCTGCAAGAGCGGCTTTTTTGCCTTATGCTGATGAGTCATCTGCTATTGCTGATGATTATACACGTTCCCCTTGGTTTCTTACCTTAGATGGGAAATGGAAATTTAATTGGTCGCCAACACCAGACCAACGCCCGAAAGAATTCTTCAAAACAGATTTTAATATGACCAATTGGAAAGAAATTACGGTTCCTTCTAACTGGGAATTAAATGGGTATGGAATTCCGATTTACACTAATATAATCTATCCGTTTGTTAAAAATCCACCGTTCATAGATCATGCAGATAATCCAGTGGGGTCTTACCGCCGTGCTTTCGAGTTGCCAGAAAACTGGAACGGACGCCGTGTTTACCTCCATTTTGAAGCAGGAACTTCAGCGATGTATATTTGGGTAAATGGAGAAAAAGTAGGCTATAGTGAAAACACGAAGAGTCCAACAGAATTTGATATAACTAAATATGTAAAGGCGGGTAAAAATCAGATTGCCGTTGAGGTCTATCGTTGGAGTGACGGTTCTTACCTGGAGGATCAAGATTTTTGGCGTTTGTCAGGAATTGATCGTGATGTCTATCTTTATAGTACAGCTAATACCCGTATTGCTGATTTCTTTGCACGTCCTGGTCTTGATGCTTCCTATAAAAACGGAAGTCTGTCTGTTGATGTTAAACTGAAGAATATGAATGCGGTTGCAAAAAACAACCAGATTGTTGAAGCTAAATTAGTAGATGCAGCCGGGAAAGAAGTTTTTAAGAAAACAATAAAAATTAATGTAGGAGCTAATTCAGTTGAATCAACAACTTTTACACAAAATGTTTCTACACCTAAATTATGGAATAATGAAACACCAAATCTTTATACTTTATTGCTTACGCTAAAGGATGAAAATGGAAAATTTATTGAAACGGTTGCTACGCAAATCGGTTTCCGAAAAGTAGAATTGAAGAACGGGCAATTATTGGTCAACGGTATTCGAATTATGGTTCATGGTGTGAATATTCATGAACATAATCCTAAAACAGGTCATTATCAGGATAAAGAAACTATGATGAAGGACATTAAGTTGATGAAGCAATTAAACATTAATGCGGTACGTTGCAGTCATTATCCAAATAACTTAATGTGGGTAAAACTATGCAATAAATATGGTTTATTCTTAGTAGATGAAGCTAATATTGAAAGTCATGGAATGGGAGCTGAATTGCAAGGCTCTTTTGATAAAACAAAACATCCTGCTTATCTTCCGGAGTGGAAAGCAGCTCACATGGATCGTATTTATAGCTTAGTGGAACGCGATAAAAACCAACCTTCAGTTATCCTTTGGTCTTTGGGTAATGAATGCGGAAATGGACCTGTTTTTCAAGAGGCTTATAATTGGATAAAAAATAGAGATAAAACACGATTGGTTCAATTTGAGCAAGCAGGAGAAAAAGAATATACGGATGTGGTTTGTCCGATGTATCCAAGTATGGATTACATGAAAGAGTATGCCAAACGTAAGGACGTAAAACGCCCTTTTATTATGTGTGAATATGCTCATGCTATGGGTAATAGCAGTGGAAATTTTCAAGAATATTGGGACGTTATTCGCAGCAGCAAAAACATGCAAGGAGGATTTATTTGGGATTGGGTAGATCAAGGATTTGAAATGACTGATGAAGTAGGACGTAAATACTGGGCCTATGGTGGTGATATGGGAAGTCAAAATTATACCAATGACGAGAATTTTTGTCACAACGGTTTAGTTTGGCCAGATCGTACGCCTCATCCAGGTGCTTTTGAAGTTAAAAAAGTGTATCAAGATATTTTATTTTCAGGAGTTGATTTGAAAAAAGGACTTGTTCAAGTAGAAAATGGATTTAGTTATACCAATCTTGATAAATATCTATTCAAATATGAAGTGCTGAAAAATGGGTTGGTTATCAAAACGGGAACTATTGCTATTCGTCTTGCACCACAATCTAAGAAACAGGTTCTGCTAGAATTGCCAAAATTATCTACCGAAGACGGAGTAGAATATCTTTTAAATATTTTTGCCTACACAAAAGACGGTACCGAAGTTTTGCCTCAAAATTTTGAAGTTGCCAGAGAACAGTTTTCAATTAGTGAGAGTAAATATTTTGTAAAAGCAGTTAGTAATAAGGGATCGAAACCTGCAGTTAAAGAAACTAAAGATTGGATTACGCTAAATGCGTCTGGTGTTGAAGTGACGATAAACAAAAGCACTGGTCTGATTCAAGATTACAAATCAAACGGAGAACGTTTTTTCAATCAATTACCGGTTCCTAATTTTTGGCGTGCACCAACCGATAATGATTTTGGAAATAATATGCAGGTGGCAAGTAATGTATGGAGAACCGTGGGAAGAATCAGTAGTTTGAACTCCATTGAGGTCAAAGAAGAGTCTGGAAAAACAACTGTTGTGGCTACTCTTTTCTTAGGCGATGTAGCGTCAACGTATACGATTGTTTATACAATGAACTCAGATGGAAGTTTAACGATGGTAAATACATTCAAGGCAGGAAGTAATCCATTGTCTGAAATGCCTCGTTTTGGGATGCTATTTTCTCTTAAGAAAGAACTTGATAATTTCAGTTATTATGGTAGAGGGCCTTGGGAAAATTATCAGGATAGAAATACTTCATCATTGAAAGGGATTTATCAAAGTAAGGTTGCCGATCAATATGTTCCCTACACGCGTCCTCAGGAAAATGGATATAAAACAGATGTTCGTTGGTTAACACTGACAAATAATTCAGGAAACGGAATTGAAATTGAAGGTTTGCAGCCTTTAGGTGTAAGTGCTCTTCATAATTATCCTGAAGATTTTGATCCAGGTTTGACAAAAAAATACCGTCATACGAATGATATTACACCACGTCATGAAGTTGTAGTATGTGTTGATTTAGCACAAAGAGGTGTTGGTGGAGACAATAGTTGGGGCGCTATGCCACACGAACAATATCAATTGAAAAACAAAGACTATAGTTACGGTTTTGTTATTAAACCTAAAAAGAAATAAAATAGTTATAAAAACCCATGACGTTTTTGGAATGCATGAAGAGTTATGAAATTGTATACCCGATAAAGATGATGACATTTAGAACAAGAATTATGAAATAAAAACTAGAATCCTATTTTAATTAATAAATCCTTCTTTAGAATTGAAATATATCAGTCATAAAAAAGAAAGAGTCGATAACAATGCCATACTGACAAGAATTCTTTTGAAAGATCCTGTTTATCCATTTGAAGTTACATTGTGCTATAAAGTTTGGGCAAAAGAAAACATTATCGAACAATGGACCGAAATAAAACACAGTGAGAAGAAAGCTGTTTTACTTCAAAAATTTGCATCAGCGAATTTATATTTCACCAATAAAGACTTTTATCTTACCAGTTTTCAAGGAGAATATTTAGGCACATTCAGAAGAAAGTGTACTTTTGAGTAAAACAAACATAAAAAATGACCGATTTTGATTTTCACTATCGGTCATTTTTATTTTGACTACGTTTTTAAAGATATATTTGTCAAGAAAACAGATTTTTGCTCACAACAGGACGTAGTTATCCCATGACAATTATTTCATTTTTTAAGCTGCTATATTAAGCGATTTTATAAAAATCCTTCTTCCAATTTCCAGGGCATTGGCTGTATGGATTCCGAAGAAAATCCAAAGTATCTCACTCTTTTTAGTTTTGGCTTTGATTTTTTTCAGATTGTAATGCTCCTTTTCTTTGCCAAAACTTCCCTCCAGGCGTGTGGAGCGTTCTTTTTTAATTTCTCTGGCTAAAATTTTACGCTGTTCTTCATTTTTACCAGCTTTTCCTTTTCTAACATAATCGGTTTGGATCTTGCAACCAGAGGTAAATGTCCGGTTTTTATTGGTAGCATAAATAGCATCAGCTCCCAGCATTTTTATTTTAGTTTTCGTCAAATTTTGTGCGCAAAAAATACTGCTTTGCAAACGGGTTCCCTCATTGAAAGCTCGGTATTGGATATGTTCAATAAAATTGATTCCGTCAATCTGAATTTTATTCACTTTAGCTCCAAACTCTACTTGTTTGACTTCTTTGCCGCGGACAATTGGGCGTATGTAACTTTTGCTGATACTTTCAATTCTATCAGGAACACTTTTCCCTGTTTTAAATATTTGTGCCTGTTGCTGATAGACTTTAGTAATAATAGAACGTTGTTGTTTGTATTTTAAAGTAAATACAAAGGAATTTTGATTTTCAATTTTATTGAGTTCGCCATTGAGTTTGTATAATAATTTCAGTAATCCTCTGGTTACCTTTGTACGGTATTTGGATTGTTTTTTTCGCTTTTTCGAATACTCATTATAGCGTCTGCACCAATCCAAATATTTGGTTCGGGGTAATTTTATTTGTAAAATTCGGCATAAAGATTCCATTTGTTTATAGTTCCACTGAACGCATTCCCAAAGCAATTTCTGATTGGTTGGAAAACGCACTTCGCTTTCATAACAAGTCGCATCAGTAAACATTTTGTCTAAGTCCTTCATATAAGGAATCCAACTCTTGGCAAGTATTTCTTGAGATTTTCTAATATTTAAACCCTTGGAAAGTTCCACTATAATTTGGCTCACAATTTTAAAGTTGGTAAGCGGTTTGTTAATGGGAATGAGAATGTCGCAAAAAAACTGCATAAAAATATTTCCGTTCAAAAGTTCGATTAGTTTCTTATCCGAACAACCATAATAGTTCTTAAGCATCATTAGGGCAATTTTCCCTTTGGGACTAAAATAGCAATGAGTTCCTTTTTTGGAATCTTTCAATTTGAAAGCTTGACCAAGTTCCGAAAAAGGCGTAGAAAGGTAAATTTTACCCAAATCGGTTTTTAGAAATTGGGCGTAAAAACCATCAAAATCTTTATTGATAGTAAAAATTGGAATTTCGTATTGAAATTCGCTTAAACGTATTATTTTTGGCATCGCATTTATAAAGAAAACCCCGTTTTTGAATCATATTGAGCAATTTCGGTGTTTGTTCCTTCTAAATATAACACCTATTCTATTGATAAACAACAGTTTTTGGTATTATGAATGTGCCAATGTAAAGGCTAAGTTAATGAATCCAAATAACTGGTATTTGCCATTTAAATGGTAATAATTTACTTTGAATCATAAAAAAAAACGCATCTATGATGCGGTTTTTTTGTGAATTTAAAAATGTTTCAAATTGATGATTTCTTGTTCAGTAAGTAATCTCCAGTTTCCTCTTGGTAGGTTCTTTTTAGTCAATCCAGCAAAAGCTACTCGGTCAATTTTTAATACATCATAATCCAGATGTTCAAAAATATTACGGACTACCTTAATATTAGAGGTCTTTAATTTAAGTCCCACTTCGCTTTTGGGTTCACCTTCAATATAGCTTATTTCTTCTACAAAAACGCGGTGACCTTCTATTACTAGACCCTTGCTAATTTTTTCTAAATCTTCAAATTTCAAGTTTTTGTCTAGAGAAACTTGGTATATTTTTGATGATTTTTGATTAGGAAGCGTAAACTTTCTAATCATATCAGTATCATTTGTAAATAATAAAAGTCCAGTCGTGTTTTTATCCATTCTACCTACAGGAGCAATTTTAGCAGTGGTAGAACCTTTGACTAATTCTAAAACATTGCGGAATTCTTGTCCTTCATCTAATGCCGTAGTAAAGTTTTTAGGTTTATTTAATAGGATGTAAACCTTTTTTTCCGGTGTCAAAGTAACACCGTCAAAGTTTACAACATCTCCTGGTTTTACTAAATAACCCATTTCAGTAACTGGATTTCCATTTACTTTTACATTTCCTGATTGAATGTAGATATCGGCATCACGACGCGAACAAACGCCTGAATTAGAGATGTATTTGTTTAAACGAATTTCATCCTTTGCTTTTGGTCTTTTAGCGACTGGATTTGGTTTTTTTTCTATTTTTTTGGTAGCCTCTTCTGAAGCTTTAGCACTAAATTTAGGTTTTTTAGTTCCTTGTGCTCTTTTCGGCAAAGCAGGCTTTGGCTTGTTAGCATTTGGTCTTGAGCTATTAGATCTAGAACCACCTCTTTTATTGTTGCCTTCCTTATTATTCATATTATTCGATAATTTTTGCAAAGATAGTATTTATATCCTTGTTAATTGATAAATGCCAATTATAAAACGATAACTATCTCTTTAGTAGGTGATTTTGATTGTTTGTGCCTTTTAAAATGACAAAAGTAGTTTCTTTCCATGCCATAAAACACTTGGGTCAATAAGTATAATACAAAAGACTCCGGACACAATTAAAAATTTTAGGACATTGTGCAGTAATAGAAACTGAATTTTAGTGTTGGATTTCCAAAGATACAGTAAGAAGAAAATTAGAATAATCAGGCAGGAATAAAAGTAAATATCCATATAGCCTACATCGTACATTTCGATTAAAATGTAAATAGGTAATAGCGTAAAAAGGGTTAATATGCTGATGATTTTTTTCGAAGCTTCTTCACCGTAAATAATGGGTATGGTTTTATAATTGTCTACAAGGTCTCCTTTTATGTTTTCTAAATCTTTAATCATTTCTCTAATCAATAATAATAGAAATAAAAAAGTAGCGTGTGCAAAAATCACAACAAATTGTCCCTTGTAGTTTTCTATTTCGTATATAGGTAATTTGGTGTAATAATATAACAATATGGCGAAAAAAGGCACTACAGCCATAATTGAGGCCATAAGGTTGCCAATAAAAGGATATCTTTTTATTTTATGAGAGTAGAACCAAATAAGAAAAATATAAACCGAAAAAAACAATAAAGCACGCCAAGAAATAAACCAAGCAATCGTTGCAACAATGAAGTTTAAAGTAAAATAAACTTTTAGTTTCGTACTTTGACTCACTAATCGGTCAAGCATGGACTTATTAGGTCGGTTGATTAAATCCTTTTTACTGTCGTAAAAATTATTGATGATATATCCCGATGCGATGCTTAATGAGGAAGCAAAAACAATCAAAAACAAATTGAAATCGAGCAGTACATCTAAGGCTCTTATTTCTGGTGCCAATATAAATATAGCCGATAAATATTGCGCTAAAATTATTATTGGAATGTTGTAACCTCTAATTACAGAGAACAAACTGACAATTTTTAACGCTAAAAGTTTGTGTTTTCTACTAAACATTTTAGACAGTTATTGTTGTGTTCTTTATGGCGTTCTATTAAAATTGATAAACTACTTCTAGTTTGTAATCTTTTAATGAAGCTTTGGCACGTTCTAAATCCTCTGTGAAGCCCAGAATGTATCCGCCTCCGCCTGAACCACATAGTTTTAAATAATAATCATTTGTTTCGATACCTTTTTGCCAAATTTCATGAAATTGCTCAGGAATCATAGGTTTGAAATGATTTAAAACGACACGGGATAACTTTTTAGTATTGCTAAACAATGATTTCATGTCTCCACCTAGGAAGTTTTCGACACAAGCATCGGTATATTTTACAAATTGATTCTTTAGCATAGCACGGAAACCTTTATCTTTAAGATTTTCCATGAAAATATTAATCATTGGAGCCGTTTCACCAATGATTCCAGAATCTAAAAGGAAAACAGCAGCTTTCCCATCAAAACTTTGTGATGGAATTCCTGTTGCTTCAATATGATCTTTTGAATTAATCAAAATTGGAATACTCAAATAGCTGTTTAATGGGTCTAATCCTGAACTTTTTCCGTGGAAAAAGCTCTCCATTTGAGAGAATATATTTTTTAACTCTAATAATTTTTCACGAGTTAAGTTTTCTAAAACAGTGATTTTGTTTTGGGCATATTTGTCGTAAATAGCTGCAACTAATGCACCACTACTCCCTACACCATAACCTTGTGGAATACTGGAATCAAAATACATTCCAGTTTCAATGTCGTTTTTTAACGATTTTAAATCAAAAGAAACCAAATTTGTTTTTTCGTTTTCCAAGGATTCTAAATAATCAGCAAAACGTTTTAAACTAGCATTAGAAGCAATGGCTTCTGCCGAAGGATTATCATTTTTTTTCAAAGCTCCGTTATAAAAATTATACGGAATAGAAAGCCCTTTCGAATCACGAATAATTCCGTATTCTCCAAAGAGTAATATTTTTGAGTAAAATAAAGGTCCTTTCATATCTTTAATAATTAACAATTAATAATTGATAATGTATAATTAGTTGTTTTTAGAAGTATTGATTATGCTCGTTAGTATTTTCAATATTTCAACAATTTTAATTTTGATATTTTGATATTCCAATTCAGTTATATAGTTAGTTTTATATAATAAATCCAACCAATACTCTGTTTCATTTGCTTCTTTTAAAGATATGGATAATTTATGAATAAAATCTAATTTACTTTGTGCATGTTCTGCCTCTCTGATATTTGCTCCAATTGATGTGCCTAAACGCAACATTTGTTTTGATAAAACAAATTCTTTTTTTTCAATAAGAACTTTATAAAGCGATACAATCTCTATTGCAAAAGTGAATGACTTATCTTTGATTATATTCTTCTTTTCCATAAAATTATCAATTGTTAATTATCCATTATCAATTGACTTCCCTCTCCAATTTCGTCACAAATGTACTGCTCATTTTGACAATAGCCAACTAATTCGGCTTTAATAAATTGCAGTACTTTTTCTTTTACGTTTTCAGGGTATAAAACATGTACATTAGCACCTGCGTCGAGTGTAAAACATACTGGGGTTTGTGTATCTTTTCTAAATTTCCAAATCCTATTAATGATTTCTAATGTGTTCGGTTTCATCAAAATGAAATAAGGCATCGAAGTCATCATCATGGCGTGTAAAGTCAGAGCTTCACTTTCTACAATTTGGATGAATTCTTCCAGATTACCTTTTTCAAAAATGGCAATCAGTTTGTCTAAATTTTCATGCGCTTGCGCAAATCGCCTTTCGGCAAATGGATGATTGTGCATCAAGTCATGCCCTACAGTGCTAGAGACCTGTTTTTCGCCTTTATCAACCAATAAAATGGTGTCTTGATAATTTTTGAAATTGTCATGAATATGGTAAGGATACTCCACTCCATATTCATCTGAACTTCCTTTAATATTGGCTTGATTTCCCCAAACTACTACTTTGCCTTTTACACTTCGACAAGCACTTCCGGAACCTAAACGTGCCAAAAAAGAAGCTTTTTGATAAAAATACTCTTCCGTCATTTCAGGATTTAAGGCTTTTTCTAAACGCATTAGGTTCATAGCTAAAGCGGCCATTCCTGAAGCAGAAGAAGCAATTCCAGAACTATGCGGGAAGGTGTTTTGCGTATCTATGGTAAAATGATAATCTTTTAAAAATGGCAAATAGCTTTCAATTCGTTCAAAGAATTTTTGAATTTTGGGTTTGAAGTCTTCTTTTGGTTTTCCTTCAAAAAGTAAGTCAAACGAAAAATTTCCAGAATTTCTGTTCTTTTCAAAAGCCAGTTTTGTAATTGTTTTACAATGGTTTAAAGTAAAACTTACCGATGGATTGGCTGGGATTTGATTGGTTTTCTTTCCCCAATATTTCACTAAGGCAATATTACTGGGTGCACTCCATTGGAAGGAACCGTTTTCAATTGTTTTAGAATAGCTATTTGGAATAAAATCGTTTGCTGTAAACATGACTGATGAAATTTGGGGCAAAGATACTTTTTTTGATTTATTCGTTCGTTTCTTATTAGGTTATTCGTTACAAAGTTTTGACTATTTTTGAAAAAAAAACGAAATGAACAAGATCATTAAAATAATTGCTGTTGTTGTATTGTGTTTGGGTGTTGGTTATTTTTCGGGAATAGAAACACGTTCGGCTATATTAGACTGGTATCCTACCTTAGTAAAACCAAGTTTTAATCCGCCTAATTGGGTTTTTGCACCAGTTTGGACTATGTTGTATATCATGATGGGAGTGGCAGCTGGATTGGTTTGGAATCGCTATACTGATGATAAGGACAGGGTTAAAAAAGCATTGGTGTTCTTTTTGATCCAATTGGTTTTGAATGCACTTTGGTCGTATTTGTTTTTTGGTTTACACAACCCAATGTTAGCCGGAATAGAAATTGTTCTTCTTTGGTTATTTATTTATGAATGCTATTTGCAATTTTCAAAAATCAACAAAATTGCAGCTTATTTGTTAGTGCCTTATTTGGCATGGGTTAGTTTTGCTGCTGTTTTGAATGCTAGTATTTGGTGGTTGAATCGATAATGTTCAGCTTTATTTCTTGAATTTTTCTTCATTTTCTTTTACACGAAAAGCAACAATTTCTTTGATTAGGTCGTATGGAATAGGTTTGTCAAAAGGAAATTGAACAGAACCTTTTCCCTGTTTGTACTGGGATAATGCTGTTGCAAATTGCGTATGACCTGAGGGAGTAGCATACAGTCCGATATGATTTTTGAAGGCTGCAAAATAAACCAAGGGTTTCCCAAATGTTTTATAGGCGGGTATCCCATACGCAATACTTTCAATGCAGTCAGGAGCTTCGGATTTAATGATGCTTCTTATGTTTTGAGTTATTTTTTGAATCTCATCCGGAAGTGCATTGATGTATTGTTCTATATTTTCCATTTTCGATATCTAAAAATTACTCAGTAGCATTTGCTTTTTTGAATTCTATGTTTTTTTCGAATAAAAAATCCATTAATTCAAGTGCATTTGAATTTTCGGAAATGATTTTTTTGGATTTGGGATCAAAGTTGCAGAAGCTAAGAAATCTGTCAATTTCTGTGTTCTTTATTTGTAATGTTTCAGTAAAGAAATTTTCGTCAAAATTGGCAATGGTTATTTCTTTGAAAGCCTCAGGATTGTCTGCTTTCATTTTTTTTCCTTTCAAAAGGTCTCCAAAAAGCATTTTCCCAATTTTGACAAAATCCATTCCGTTAGTAATGGTACCATCATTAATAGCTGGATTTTTTAATTGTTTGGATTGTCTGTAAACGGCAACTTCATCTCTTTTCATTTGTTCCCATTTTTTGTCAAATTTCCAATCAACATCAATTTTACGAATAACTACTTCTTTTAGTTCTTCTGGTTTTTTGTCAATTGCAATAATGATGTTGTTTGTTTCCAAGTCTTCAAAACTCAATTTGATTCTCTTTAATTGATAGTCTTTGTCGTAAAAAAGAATGCTGTCGTTAACATCGGCAACAAGAATAAATTCCCCTTTTTCGTTAGTTTTTGTATTGATTTCCTTTGTTTTATTGATTACATCTACATTCTGTAATAAAAAACGTTCAGACATCACTTTGCCTCTCAGTAGTTTATGAGTTTGAGAATGGCTAAAATGACTAATTAAGATAAAAATAGCAATAAGGAAATTTGATTTCATAGGATTAAGATATGTAAGTAAAGTTACAGCATTATCTTTCGAATTCCTTTTAAAATTATGTTAATTTAAGTGAAATGGCATTGGCCAAAATAAATCCGCTAGTCCAAGCATTTTGGAAGTTAAATCCACCTGTAATAGCATCGATATTCACAATTTCACCAGCAAAATATAGATTTTCGTGAATTTTGCTTTCCATGGTTTTAAAATTGATTTCTTTTAAATCAATGCCGCCTGCAGTAACAAATTCTTCTTTGAAAGTGCTTTTTCCGTTCACTTGGAAAGAGGCGTTAGTTAATTGTTTTGCTACATTTTGAATTTGATTTTTAGATAAATCCGCCCATTTTGCTTCAGCTGAAATTCCAGAAGCCAAGACTAAACTTTCCCACAGTCTGTTTGTTATCTCAAACGGAGATTTTTTTGAAACCGTCTTTTTGGCTTGCTCCTGTTTTAATGTTTTCAAAAGTTCTTCGGCTTCTTCAGTGTCAATATCGTTTAACCAATTGACGAAAATGGTGAATTGATAATTTTTGTCATGTAAAATTCGGGCGCCCCAAGCCGAAAGTTTTAAAATAGCAGGACCGCTCATTCCCCAATGGGTGATTAATAAAGGTCCGGTTGAAGCAAGTTTGCTGTCTTTAACTTTTACCGAAACCTGAGCCGAAACGCCAGGCAATTCTTTTATTCTAGGGTCTTTGATATTAAAAGTAAATAGGGAAGGAACTGGGGTTACTATTGCATGACCTTGTTGTTGAAGCATCTCCCAAATTTTAGGATTACTACCCGTAGCCATTACCAATTTCTCAGCCAGATAATTCTCGTTTTGAGTTTCTATTTTCCAAAGATTCTCTTTCTTAAAAATGGACTGTACAGATTGTCCAGTAAGTACCGAGATTCCAAGTTTTTTTGTGGCTTTTAAAAAACAGTCAATAATAGTTTGCGAGCTGTTAGATACAGGAAACATCCTGCCGTCTTCTTCTATTTTAAGTTCGACTCCATGTTTTTCAAACCATTCAATGGTGTCGCCCGAGCAAAATTGATGAAAAGGACCTTTTAATTCTTTTTCTCCACGAGGATAAAATTTAACTAATTCATTTGGTTCAAAACAAGCATGTGTCACATTGCAACGACCACCGCCAGAGATGCGTACTTTTTGCAATACTTCGGCTCCTCGTTCCAGGATAGCCACTTTTATCTTTGGATTTTTTTCAACGATATTAATGGCTGTAAAAAATCCTGCAGCACCACCGCCAACAATTATTATGTCAAAATTTTGATTCATATTCTATCTGGAAAATCGGAGATGATTCCGTTTACATTAAAAGATTTCATTTTTGTAATATCCGTTTTTTCGTTTACTGTCCAAGGGAATACTTCAAAGCCATTTTGTTGTAAAATTTGGGTGTTTTCTGCATTCAATAATTTAAAATCAGGATGTATGGATTTGGCCTGAATCCATTTTGCGAAAGCGAGAGCTTCTCCCCAATCCTCTTCGGTAAGGATGCCAATAGGAATTTTTGGATTTCTTGATTTTAGCTCTTTTAAGGCGTTCCAGTCAAAGCTTGAAACGATAAAATCAGTATACGTCCAGTTTTTATTATGGATGTATTTTTCAATAATTTCGATTACTTTGGGTATGGTTTCGTAACTTTTTAATTCGATATTAACCCAACATCGACGGTTGACTAAGTTTAGCACTTCTTCTAAAGTGGGAATGTATTGCTGATCTTCAATTTTGAATTTTTGTAATTCTGAACAGCTCATTTGATTTACAAAGCCTTTGCCGTTTGTCGTTCGGTCAATGGTTTCATCATGAATCACCATAAGATTAGCATCATTACTCAGGTGAACATCGAGTTCAATGCCATGCGCTTGCATTTCAATCGCTTTTTCGAAACTTATTAGGGTGTTTTCAGGTGTGTAACCCTTAGCACCACGATGTCCTATTTTGAGCATTGATTTTTTTTTTTTTTACAAAGATAGCAAATAGGAAAGTTAAGGATTATTCTAGTTCTAAAATTAATGCCGATTTTCCTTCGATGGTAATTGGCTGACGTAAATCATACGTAATTTGAGTGAATATTTCTTTTCCTTTGGTGTAATTTTCGATATTTTCTTTGAAACGTGCAGTGCCAAATTCTTGTTTTTCAGGGTGGTTGTTTATGATAACCATCACACATTTGTGTGAATTGTATCTAAAATAGACGTATACATTATTTTGTGGGATGTAATGGGTTGTTTTGCCAAAATGGATGGCATCATTGGTTTTTCGCCATTGAAACAATTTACTTGTAAAGTCAAAATAGGTTTTTTGGCATTCCGAACGGCTTTCAGGATTGAAAGCATTGTTTTTGTCGGTAGCCCAACCTCCTGGGAAGTCTCTTCTAATGTCTGCGTCTCCTAAACTTTGGTCTCCTGTCATGCCAATTTCGGAGCCATAATACAATTGGGGTATGCCTCTCAAGGTGGCCAGCATACACATTACTAATTTGTATTTACGGATATCATTGTTATAATTGTGATTAAGTCTTCGGCTATCATGGTTTTCGCCAAAAATTAATAGATTATTGGTATTGGGAAAAATAAAATCCTTGGCCAATAAATCGTATATTTTTGTTATTCCTTGATCCCAGGTGTCGTCATCTTCATTGAAAACAGTTTGTAGCGCATCTGATAAGGCAAAATCCATTACGCTAGGTAAATACGAATTGAAGTTTTGGATTTTTGCAATAGGACTGTCTTTCTGCCAATACGAAAGTAAACTTTGATTTCGCATGGTAATTTCACCTACAAGATTAAAATTCGGGTATTCGTCTGTAATTGCTTTGGTCCATTTGGCTACCTCTTTTGGTTCTGAATAATTATAAGTATCAACTCTAAAACCATCCAAATTAGCGTATTCAATCCACCAAATGGCATTTTGTTTTAGATAGTTTAAAACCAATGGATTGCTAATGTTTACGTCGGGCATCGTAGGGACAAACCAACCGTTGAGGCAAATCATTCGGTCAATTTTAGAGGCGTTTATGTCAATTGCGGTAGTTCTTTTATGATTGGTCTCGGTGTAGGTTTCAAATCGGTGAATCCAGTCGTTCGTTGGAGAATCTTTAAATATCCAATGTTCAATTCCCCAGTGATTTGTAACATAATCCATGATGATTTTAAGTCCTTGTTCATGTGCTTTTTCAACTAAACGTACATAATCTTCATTGGTGCCGTAACGAGGATCAATTTTATATACGTCAGATTGGGCATAACCGTGATAGGAATATTGTGCATCATTGTCTTCGCATAAAGGTGTGCTCCAAATAGCTGTTGCACCGAGCGATTTTATATAATCCAAATGCTTGATAATCCCTTCAATATCGCCACCATGACGACCTTGTGGTAGATCTCTGTTGTATTTTTCAGCAGTGGTTTTGTCGTTTTGATTGTTTGGATTTCCATTGGCAAAACGATCGGGCATTAAAAGGTAAACACAATCTGAGGCATCGAAACTTTGTCGTAACGCGGAATCTTTTCGCCTTTTTCTGAGTTCGTATTTTTGAATATGTCTTTTTTTGTTGTTCAACTCGAAAATAAATTCAATTTCATTTTCAGTACTATTTCGAGTATCTATTGTAATAAATAGGAAGTTGGGATTTTCAGTTCGAGTGATATTGGTTATGGCACAACTATTTTCAGAGGTAACCTTGCACTGACTGATATTTTTTCCGTAAAAAAGGATTTGAAGTTCTGGATTGTGCATTCCTAAAAACCAAAAAGGAGGCTCTATTCTTTGTATTAATGTATTGGATTCATTTTTCATAAAAATAGATTACCGAATATTTGTAAAATACAAGCTTGATTATCAGTGTTGGTTATATTGTAAATGCCAGCAATTGTGCTAATCGAACAAATAGTGTTGTTCTCGCAATGTAGTAAAAATTACGCTTTTTTTAGGTAATCAGGGAGTTTAATTGCTTGAATTGATAAAAAAAGCTGCTCTGGGAAGGAGCAGCTTTGGATTTGTATAATAATTATGATTGAATATTAGATTCTTCCATCTTTAATTTCATCAACAATTTCAGGGTTTAACAAGGTGGTTGTGTCACCAAAGTTTGAAAAATCTCCTTCAGCTATCTTACGTAGAATACGACGCATAATTTTTCCAGAGCGTGTTTTCGGTAATCCTGATACAAATTGGATTTTATCTAATTTGGCAATAGGTCCAATATGGTCAGCGATATGCTGATTGATTTCTTTTGCAAGGTTTGCTTTGTCGCGTTTTTCTCCTGTTTCTTTAACAATAACAAAACCATAAAGGGCATTTCCTTTAATATCATGTGGGAAACCTACAATAGCACTTTCGGCTACTGCTGGGTGTTCGTTAATAGCATCTTCAATAGGTGCTGTCCCTAAATTATGTCCTGAAACAATAATTACATCATCAACACCACCGGTGATACGGTAGTAACCTACTTCATCGCGCAATGCTCCGTCTCCACTAAAGTATTTACCTGGGAAGGTAGAAAAATAGGTTTCTTTATAGCGCTTGTGGTCGCCCCAAATAGTTCTGGCAATTCCAGGCCAAGGGAATTTAATGCATAAGCTTCCAACGACTTGATTGTCTTCAATTTCATTTCGTTTTTCATCCATTAATACAGCCTGAATTCCTGGAAGAGGAAGAGTTGCATAAGTAGGTTTTGTAGGAGTGATAAATGGTAAAGGGGAGATTAGGATTCCTCCAGTTTCTGTTTGCCACCAAGTATCCACAACAGGACAACGTTTTCCGCCTACGTGGTCATTGTACCAGTGCCAAGCTTCTTCGTTGATAGGTTCTCCAACAGAACCAATAACTTTTAATGAACTTAATGGGTATTTTTGAACATAATCCAAACTTTCTTTTGCCAAAGCTCTAATGGCTGTAGGCGCAGTATAGAATTGGTTTACTTTGTGTTTTTCGATAATTTGCCAAAAACGACTAAAGTCAGGGTAAGATGGTACTCCTTCAAATATTACGGTAGTGGCTCCGTTTAATAGTGGTCCGTAAAGGATATAAGAGTGTCCAGTAATCCAACCGATATCGGCAGTACACCAGAAAATATCATTTTCTTCATAATTGAAAACATTCTGGAAGGTATAAGCAGTGTATACCATATAACCTGCAGTGGTATGAACCATTCCTTTCGGTTTTCCGGTTGAACCCGAAGTGTAAAGAATAAATAATGGGTCTTCGGCATCCATAATTTCAGCCGTGTTGTTATTAGAGGCAGAATCTAAAAGAGGTGCTAACCATAAGTCACGACCTTCTTTCATCTGAACTGTAGTATTTGTTCTTTGGGCTACTAAAACTTTTTCTACCGATGGACAATTGTTAAGCGCTTCGTCTACAATTCCTTTTAAGTCGATGGTCTTGTTACCACGATACCCACCATCTGAAGTGATGACCATTTTGCATTCGCTATCGTTAATGCGGGCTGCAACAGCTGAGGCAGAAAATCCTGCAAACACGACTGAGTGAATAGCACCGATACGAGCACAAGCCAGAGTAGCGATGGCTAATTCAGGAATCATAGGTAGATAAATACAAACACGATCTCCTTTTTGAACTCCTTGACTTAATAATACATTAGCCATTTTGCTTACTTTTTGATGTAATTCATTGTAAGTAAATGATTGTGAAGGTTCGTCTGGGTTGTTTGGTTCGAAAATAATAGCTGTTTTTTCGCCTTTTTTTGCAAGATGGCGATCAATACAGTTTTTAGTGATGTTTACTTTAGCATCAACAAACCATTTGATTTCGGCTTCAGCCATGTTAAAATCAACAACCTTGTCCCATTCTTGGTACCAAGTAAAGTTTTCTGATGCGATTTTGTCCCAAAATTTCTTCGGGTCTTTGATCGATTTTTTGTATTCTTTGAAGTACTCTTCGAAATTACTTATTTTGTAACGACTCATGATTTTATGAAAAGGGTTTTAGTTAGTTTAATAATTCTTGGACTTGTTCTACTAATTTCTTTAATGAAAAAGGTTTAGTGATGTAGAGGTTGGCCTCTAGAGCAAGACCTTTTTCAATATCTTGTTCTTTGTTTTTTGCTAATAGAAAAATTACTTTACAATTTTCTAAGGCTGGGTTTTTCTTTATTTGTTCTAATGTACTGTAGCCATCCACCATTGGCATCATTACATCAAGTATGATGATGTCTGGTTGTTGATTTTGTAATGTGTCTAATGCTTCTTGCCCGTCGCGTGCAATGAATACTTCAAAATTGTTTTTTTTGAAGGTGTATTCCAGCGACATTACAATATTAGGCTCGTCATCTACAATTAATATTTTTTTCATTTTTCGGATGTATTGTAATTGGGCAATGTAAAAGTAATAGTTGTTCCGTTACTTTGGGAACTTTCGGCCCAAATTTTTCCTTTATGGTGTTCAATAATTTTTTTACAAATAGCTAATCCTAAGCCGCTTCCTATTGGTTTTTTAATATTTTGATTTCGGGACTGATAAAATTTGTCAAAAACAGCTTCTAGATCTTCTGGATTTATTTCTTTCCCGTTATTGTGAATACTTACCGATACAAAATTAGCATCTTCATAAATGTTGATTTTTATTTTGCCTTCAGTATTTGGACAAAATTTTATGGCGTTCGAAAATAAGTTGTGTACTACCTGAATAATACGGTCTTCGTCATAGAAAGCTTTTATTTCACTCTTTTGTTGGGAATATTCGAGACTTATTTTTTTGTTTATAATAAATTGCTGTAAAGATTCTAAAGTATTATTTATAGTATTACAAATGTTATTTCTTGAAAGGTAGATCTTTTGTTTGCCCGTTTCAAATTTTTCTAAATCCAACAGTTTATCAATTAAACGGTTAAGTCGGTCGGATTCGGCTATGATGTTTTGTAAAAACTTTTGACGAACTTCGGTTGGTATGTTTTCATCGTCATGCAAAATTTCAGTAGCTGCTCTAATGGCGGTAAAAGGAGTTCTCAACTCGTGGGTTACCGTATCTAAGAATTCATCTTTTTGCATGTCCTTATTGATGAGTTCCTGATTGGCCGACTGATGTTGTTCGGACAGCATTTTTAATTCATTCGAACTTTCAACCAGTTTTTTATTGATGATGATATGTTCTTTGGATTCTTCTAAAATGCGTAATACTTCAGGAAGACTGATTTTGTCTTCTTTAGCAACGCTCGATATTACAATTTTAGCCGAAGCGGTTCCAATATGTCCAGTGAGTAAATTCTCGGCAAATTTAATAAAACGGGCATCGGCTATTTCATTGTCTTTGTCGATATTGTATTTTAAATTAAAAATATTCAAGGCTCTTTTGGTTCTTTCGCTTCCTAAAAAACGTTCCAATATTTTTTGAATATCTGAAATATTTGCTGTCCCTTTCCAAACGTAGGCATTTTCGTGATTCGTAATGTAACGGTCAATATCTACAAACATTTCGGCATAGTTACGTACTCTGTAATTGCCGCTAAAACTTACTGAAACGGCCATGTAACTCAATAAATTGACTAATAAACTCCAAAAAACGGCTTGTGGAATAGGGTCTAAATAGTCAAGTCCAAAAAGTTGAAAGGGTTTTAATAAGGCTACTCCCCAAGGACCTTCTTGTACAAATGTACTTTCGGTTCCTGTTGTGCCAATGGCATATGGGATTAATAAGGTGTAAAAACAAATTAGGAAACCTAAAATGATTCCAGTTACGGCTCCTTTTTTTGATCCTCTTTTCCAAAATAAAGCACCAAAGAATGCTGGGGCTAATTGGGCAATAATGACAAATGAAACTAATCCGATGGAAACTAGTGTATAATCTAATACAAAAACACGGTAGATGATATAGGCCAAAATTATCAACATAAAGATGCCTATTTTTCGACTGAGCACGATGCGCTTAGTGTTCTTTTCTTGTGAAATATTTTTCAAAGAACCTATAAATCCATAAGGGATCAATAGATTGTTGCTAAGCATAGTAGCAAGGGCAATAGAAGAAACAATGATCATAGAAATCGCCGCCGAAAATCCTCCTAAAAAAACAATAACAGTTAGTAATTTGTTGTTGAAATGTTGCGGAATCAATAGGGAATAAGTGTCGGAATTCAAACCCTGTGTTCCAAAAAGGATATTGCCTCCCCAAGCTATTGGGAATACAAAAATATTAAAAAGCAGTAAGTACAGTGGAAGCAGCCAAATAGCGGTTCTTACGTGTTTTTCCTGATTGTTTTCTACGATTGCAGTGTGGAATTGTCTTGGTAAAATGAAAATGGCAAACATAGAAATGAGACATAGAAAAAACCAATTTAGACCATTAGATAAACCGCCGATAGTGTTTTTTTTGTCGAAATTTTCTAAAACAGATGCTTTGTTGTAAATATCGTCAAAACCATCAAAAACGAAGAAGGTTACATAAATCCCAATAATTGTGAAGAAGACTAATTTCAAGATAGATTCTATAGCAATTGCGGTAACAATTCCTCTTCTTTTTTCTGAAGCATCAACATATTTGTTTCCATAATAGGATGCAAATAAAGCCAAGGCAATACAAACATAAGTGGTTGTGTCCGAATATATATCGGACTTAGCCTGTGTTTGAGTAATAATATGAAAGGTGTCAGAAATCGCTTTAAGTTGTAAAGCGATATAGGGAACAATTCCAAATATTGCAATTAGTGTCACTAAAGCTCCTAGTGATCGGCTGTTTCCATAACGTAGCGAAATAAAATCGGCAATGCTGGTTATTTTATTGATTCGGGATATTTGGATTATCCTTTTCAGAATAATAATCCAAATGGGGATTATAATAATTGGTCCTAAATAGATAGGTAAATAATCTAGACCTGATTTAGCAGCTAACCCAATACTGCCATAATACGTCCATGCAGTACAATATACGGCTAATGAAAAGGAATAAATATAAGGATTGTTAGTCCATTTTGAACGACTTCTTTTTTCAGACCAATGTGCAATATAAAAAAGTATTACGACGTAAATACTTAAAATCAATAAAAGACCAATACTACTCATAATATTTTTTAATGATTAAGTAGGTGGTTCCAATTGAAAATAACCAAGCTGAAAAAATATAAATGTAAATAATTGGGAAGCCAAATAGCGGTTTTGAACTATCAAACAATAATATAAGCGGAATGTTCAATGCTAAAATCATTAGCATTGAAAGGATGATTAATTTTTGTTCATGCCTTTTTTTCATTCCAATTTGAAACACAATAGCCTTACCAATGTAAAGCTATTGTTCAGTTTATTGATTGTTTAGTTTTTATGATTCTGTTTTAGGTTTCAAATAAAAAATATCTTTAATTATAAAGGTAAAACTTGTCTTCCAAGTTTTTCATTCATTACAATAGCGGCAGCCTCATAAAAAGCAAAGAATCCACAAAGAATTCCTTCGTAACCGGCAATAGTATGTAAACTCTCGCTTCCAGTAAAACTAGCTGCAGATAATAATCCGAACAGGATAACTAAGGAGCCAAATATTAATTTTCCAATTGTATTACCGTTTAAAGTGCCAATAAAAAAAGCCAGAGTGAATAACCCCCAAATTCCTAAATAGCACCCCATTGAGGCATCATCAGGTTTTGTTACTCCTATTAAAGGTAATAGCCATAAAGTAACTAGCGAAATCCAGAAGAAACCATAAGATGTAAATGCTGCCATAGCAAAACCGTTTCCTTTTTTCCATTCCATAATGCCCGCAATTACTTGTTGAGTACCTCCAAAAAAGATGCCCATACCCATAATCATAGCGTTAAGTTCGAAGAATCCGGCATTGTGAATGTTTAATAACATAGTTGTCATTCCAAAGCCAAATAGTCCCAGAGGAGCTGGGTTGGCAGTAGTGTCTTTTAATACTTGTTCCATAAGGTTAAAATAAATTAAGGTTGATTTTGGTTGAATAGACAAGCAAATTCAGTTTTTTTATTTAGAAAAAAAATAATATATATATACCTGTAAATAGTATAGTTATTTTTTAAATCGCTCCCATTTAATTACCATAAATTTATCACCTAATTCCGTTATAATCATTCCTGCACTTGAAAGGGTATCTTTGTTTCGTATATATTCTACTAGTTCTAAATGGTTTAGAATTTTGTAGGTGGGGTGGTAGTTGGTGTTGGCGGGTTTTTTAATATTGAATGATTTTATCCAATTGCTAATACTTACGTGCGAGACACCTATTATTCGCTCAATTTCTCTGAAGCTTAATCCTTCTAGATACAGTTGTAATGCCTTGGTTACGTAATAATCATCTATTTTTTTTCCAATTTTATTTACCGTAAAAAATAGTTACAGTTTTTGCATAAATAGCGCTGCTTGTTTTTGATAATACCACTTTTAACAATTGCATTGTTTTGACATTTAGGGCATTTGATATCATCCATGTATATAAATTTTGCATAAATATATCAAATTTGCAAATATGTATTGGGATTTTTTTAATAACACATGGGAGTGATGGGTTAATTGCTTAATCCCTAAGTTTTGGACTTGACCCAAAAAGCATTTGAAACATTACCCAAAAACAAAAAACCCGAACTCTAAGAATTCGGGTTTTGTGGTACCTCCAGGGATCGAACCAGGGACACATGGATTTTCAGTCCATTGCTCTACCATCTGAGCTAAGGTACCGTGCTTGTTGCGGGTGCAAATATAGAACCATTTTTAATATATCCAAAACATTTTTATCAAAAAATCTATTTGTACCTTCGTGCAATCAAAATGTAAAATATGATAGTTACTGTTGATGTGGGTAATACCCGAATTAAAGCTTCTGTATTTGAGGGAGATACAAGTTTTGGTTTTTTTGTTTTTGAAAAAGTAGCACTTGGTGAAAACCTTAAAAAAATTTTAGATGACTTTCCTTTGGTAGAATCTGTGGTTGTTTCTTCTGTTGGGGATATTGATAAAGCTTCTTTTTTAGTTTTTGAATCAAGAGTAAAAGTTTGTTTTGTAAGTCGTGAAAATGTTTTTCCTTTCGAGAATAATTATGGCACACCCAATACACTTGGAATAGATCGAATGGTGCTGGCTGCTGGTGCGACCCTAATGTTTCCAAATCAGAATAGGCTCGTAATTGATGCAGGAACGTGTGTTACCTACGATTTTGTAGATGAAAATAATGTGTATCAAGGTGGTGCAATAGCTCCAGGGATGCGTTTACGATATGAATCCATGCATAATTTTACGGCTAAGCTGCCTTTACTGCAATTAGAAAGCCCGGAATCGTACATAGGGAAATCGACTGCTCAATCCATGCATTCGGGTGTGGTAAACGGATTGGTCTATGAAATTGACGGCTTTATCGATACATATAGAGCAAGTTGTACAAAAATTATCATAATTTTAACGGGTGGAGATGCAGAATTTTTGGCTAAACGATTAAAAAATACCATATTTGCCAATTCAAATTTCCTTTTAGAGAGTTTGAACCAAACTTATCAATACCAAATCAACAATGATTAAAAAAATTATTTCAAGCCTTTTTTTACTTTTCTCTATAGTGTCATTTGCTCAAGAAGGAACTTCTTCTCCTTATTCTTTTTACGGTATAGGCGATGTAAGGTACAAAGGAACTATTGAAAGCCGTTCCATGGGAGGGATTCAAGTTGAACAAGATAGTATTCATATTAATTTAGATAATCCTGCAAGTTATTCGAATTTAAAGTTGACGACTTTTACAGTTGGAGGTGGTTTTAATATGACTACATTAAAAAATAATGTTAGTTCTGAAAAAGCGAAAAGAGTAACTTTTGATTATTTGGCTGTTGGATTACCTATGGGTAAGTTAGGAGTAGGTTTTGGATTGATTCCGTATTCATCGGTGGGATATAAAATAAATTCGTACACTACAGAGGTTGGAGAAACAAGTTCTCGTGATTTTGCTACTGGAGGTTTAACTAAAGCCTTTTTTTCTGCCTCTTATAAGTTAGTCCCAGATTTTACCTTAGGTGCAACTGTTGAATACAATTTTGGTAGTGTAGAAACAACAAATATTAATTTTGTCAATGGAGTAAATATTGGTACTCGTGAGATTAATAAAGCAGACTATTCTGGAGTGAATTTCAATTTTGGTGCGATGTATCAAACCAAATTAAACAAAAAACTGAATTTGTATAGTAGTTTGAGTTACAAGTTAGAGGGTAAATTAGCTTCAGATAATTTAAGAAATATTGTAGTGGTTTCAACTTCAAACGGAGTTGATTTTTCAGCAGCAGAGACCCCTTATGAAGAATCGTTTAGAACTAAATTGACTTTGCCTAGTGAAGTTCGATTTGGTGTAGGGATTGGAGAATCTAAAAAATGGCTTGTTGGTGCACAATACGTTATGGCGAGTGAAGGAAACTTGGTTAATACATACAATGTTTCGTCAAATGTTTCGTATGAAAAAGGATTAAAATACAGTGTAGGGGGATATTTTATTCCTAACTACAACTCCTTTTCTAGTTATGCAAAACGTATTGTATACAGAGCGGGCTTAAAATACGAACAAACAGGTTTAATTGTAAATTCAGAGTCAATCAAAGATCAGGGAGTTACTTTAGGTCTTGGATTACCTATTACAGGAAGTTTTTCAAATGTGAATTTAGGATTTGAATTTGGAAAACGCGGTACAACTAATGCTGGATTAGTTCAAGAGAATTATCTAAAATTTAGCGTAGGACTTTCATTAAATGACAGATGGTTTGTTAAGAGAAAGATCGAATAATATAACTGGTAAATTTGTTTTCATCGTATTCTTTTCTTTATGCTTCTATTCAAAAGAGATAAATTATATTTAATAGTAGTCATGGCTTTTGCTGTGACTCTGTTTTTTGGGTGTGAAAGTAATTTTAAAAAAGTACAGCAGGCTAAGATTGTTGAGTTTACTCCGACAGGTGATGCAGATAATGTTAATTTAAAATATACCGATTCGGGTGCTATTAAAGCCGAATTAGTGAGTTCTAAAATGTTAGATTATGCTGTTGTGGCTTTTCCTTTTACTGAGTTTCCCAAGGGAGTTTTAGTTACGGTGTATGATAAAGGGGGTAAAAAGACCCGTATTACCTCTAATTATGCAATTTCATATAAATCAACTAATATAATTGATTTGCAAGGAAAGGTGAAAATCGTATCTCAAGACGGACAAATGCTCGAAACGGAGCAATTGTATTACGATCAAAAAAATGAATGGTTTTTTACAGAGAAAAGATATAAATTTACTGATTTGAAAGGGTCTTCAAATGGTCAAGGAATTGATTTTAGTAAAGATTTTAAAGTGATAAATTCACAAAGAATAACAGGCGAAGTTTTATCGGCCGAATAAATTTTCAATTTTACAATTATGAATTATTTAAAATATACACCTTACATCTATTTAGTATTTGCAGCTTTTTTTGTTTATGATGCAATAGAAAAATGGAATAATCCTAAAGAAACTCCTTTGTTGAGTCTTTTAATTGCTGGTTTGGGTGTTTTTATGTTTTTCTTCAGAAGACGTTTTGTAAAAAAAATGCAGGATCGTAATCGTAAATCGTAATTAATGGAAATTAGTATTATAATTATTTGTCTAATACTATCCGCTTTTTTTTCGGGGATGGAAATTGCATTCATCTCTTCCAATAAAATCTATCTTGAAATTGAAAAAAAACAAGAAGGTTTTGTTTCTAAAATTTTAACTAAACTTACCGAGAAACCCTCTAAGTTTATTGCAGCAATGCTTATTGGAAACAATGTTGCCTTAGTTGTTTATGGTTTCTTTATGGGTGATCTTTTGATGAAATGGATTTTATCTTTTGATTATCCATTTTCTGATTTTTTTACTTTGCTAGTTCAAACAGTGCTTTCAACTTTGATTGTGTTAATCACAGCAGAGTTTTTTCCAAAAGTGTTTTTTCAGATTTATTCCAATTTCTTAATCAAGTTTTTTGCTGTTCCTGCTTATCTCTTTTATCTTTTATTTTATACGGTTTCTTCATTTATTATTTGGCTTTCCGATTTGATTTTGAAACGTTTTTTTAGAACCGAAGGTGACCAAATTCAATTGTATTTTTCTAAAATTGAACTAGGAAATTACATAACAGAGCAAATGAGTAGTGTAGAAGATCATGAAGAAGTAGATTCTGAAATTCAAATTTTTCAAAATGCATTAGAATTTTCGGGAGTGAAAGCGAGAGATATTATGACTCCTAGAACCGAAATTTTGGCTGTGGATTTATATGATTCGGTAACAGAATTGAAAGACTTATTTATTGAAACAGGTTATTCTAAAATTTTAGTTTACGAAAATTCGTTAGACGAAATCATAGGTTATGTTCATTCTTTTGATTTATTTAAAAAACCAAAAAACATCAAATCGGTTGTTATTCCAGTAGAATTTGTTCCGGAGACTATTTTCATTAAAGAAGTGATGGATTTACTTATTAAGAAGCGAAAAAGTGTTGCGGTTGTTTTAGATGAATATGGTGGTACATCTGGGATAATAACGGTTGAAGATATCGTTGAAGAACTTTTTGGGGAAATTGAAGACGAACATGATTCTGACGAGGAATTAATCGAAAAAGAACTTGAGGAGAATGTGTATCTTTTTTCGACTCGTTTCGACGTAGAGTATTTAAATCAAACCTATAAATTGCAAATTCCAGAGAGTGATTCTTATGGCACTTTAGGTGGTTTTATTGTAGATTTTACGAAAGAAATACCTCAAAAAGGAGCTGTAATCACCATTGGTGACTATCATTTTGTGATAGAAGAAGCAACAAATAAAAAAATTGAATTAGTGAAGATGACAGTGAAAGAGTAATTTTTTAATAAAAGTGAAAAATCTTTTAAAATAAAACGTTACTTGTATTGTTATTAGCGAGATAATTGTATTTTCGCAAACTGAATATAAAATTAACGAGAATAAAAATGGCAGTTTTATCAAAAATTAGAGAGCGTTCCGCTTTAATGATTGCAGTTATCGCACTAGCATTATTTGCATTTATCATTGGTGATTTGTTTCAAAATGGTACTTTTAGTAGTACTTCTAAAGATGTGGGAAGCATCAATGGAAAGGATATTTCATTTGAGGATTTTAGAATAAAAGTTAGTAATGTTGAAAAAAGTGGTCAAGGTATTACTTCTACTGCAGCTGCAAATAGAGTTTGGGAACAGGAAGTTTCTGTAGCTTTATTGACGTCTGAATTTGATAAATTAGGATTGAGAGTGGGTGAAAAACACATCATCGAAATCTTAAAATCGGATCAAAATATTGGTCAAAACCCAATGTTCTTGAATGCTGCTGGAATGTTTGATTTAAATAAATTCAAAGATTATTTTAAAGCTAATCCAGAGCAAGCTAGTTTTTTAAAAGAGAGAGAAAAAGATGCTGAGTTGAATGCTAAATATCAAATATATAGCACTCTTGTAAAAGCGGCTAATTATACAACTAAAGCTGAAGGAAAATTAAAATATGAAATGGAAGCTAATAAAGCGAACTTTTCATACGTAGGAGCTTTGTATTCTTCAATTAAAGACAGTGAAGTTAAAGTTACTGATGATGAGATTTTAGAATACATGAAGAAAAATCCAAAAAGATTTAAAGCAGATGAGACGCGTTCTATTGAGTATGTTTTAATCGAGGATAAACCATCAAAAGAAGATTTAGCTGAGGTTAAATCTAAAATCACAAGTTTGTTATCAGGAAGTGTTGTTTATAATCAAGCAACGGGTAAAAACGATACTGTAGCTGGTTTTAGAACTACTGCTAACCCAATTGAATTTGTAAATTCGAATTCAGATATCCCATATGATTCTTCTTATGTTGCTAAAAAAGATTTACCTGCTGTAGATGCAGAGCAATTATATAATTTAGCGCCAGGAGCTGTTTATGGTCCATACGTTTTTGGTGATTACTATTGTATTTCTAAGTCTTTAGGTAGAAAAGTAGGTGTAAATGCAAAAGCAAGTCACATCTTAATTAGTTATGAAGGAGCTCAAGTTCCAAACCAAAGAGAGAAAAGAACTAAAGAAGAAGCTAAAGCTAAAGCAGAAGAAGTGTTAGCTCAAGTTAATGCTAATCCTGAAGGATTTATGATGTTGGCTTTCCAATATTCTGATGATTCATCTGCACAACAAGGTGGCGATTTAGGTTATTTTGGACCTGGTCAAATGGTTAAGCCTTTTAGTGATTTTGTATTCAATAACGGAATTGGTAAAATTGGTTTAGTAGAAACACAATTCGGTTTCCATATTATTAAAGTTACAGACAAACAAGATGGTGTACGTTTAGCTACTGTAGCTCAAAAAATTGAACCATCTGAAGTGACTTCTGATAAAGCTTTTGCTCAAGCAACTAAATTTGAAATGGATGCTGCTGATAGCGATTTTAATAAAGTAGCTAAGGCTATGAAATTAGCAGTAGTTCCAGCTGTATCTGTTGCTGCTATGGATGAGAATTTTGGTTCTTTAGGGAATCAAAGAGCAATTGTAAGATGGGCTTTTGGTGAAGATGCTAAAGTAGGTGCTGTGAAGCGTTTTGAAATTGCCAATGTAGGACACGTTATTGCAACTGTAAAAAGTATTGATGATTCTGGATTTGCTCCGATTGATCAAGTAAGGCCTTATGTAGAAACAAAATTGAAGAATGCTAAAAAAGCAGAAATTCTTAAAGCGAAAATGACTGCTTCTTCACTTGAGGCTATTGCAAAAGCAACTGCTAGTAAAGTTGAAAATGCGGTTAACGTAACTTTAGATAATCCAGTATTAAACGGAGGTGTAGGTCAAGAACCAAAAGTAGTTGGGAATGCATTTGCTTTAGCTCCTAACAAAATTTCTGCTCCTATCGAAGGAAATACAGGAGTTTATGTTGTTAAAACAACTAGTATTGTAAAAGCTCCTGCTGTTAAAGATGTTGCTCCTTATGTAGCTAAATTAAAAGCGCAATCAGCTAATGATGTTAGTAGAGTATTGCCAGCTCTTAAAGATATTGCTGATATTAAAGATAACAGAAGACAATTTAGCTTCTAGTTTTATATAGATTAATTTTAATTTCATAAAAAAAACGTCTCGGACTGAAATTTTAGTGTTGAGACGTTTTTTTGTTGATGGAATTTTAGCTCTTTATTTTAAAATCATGTCTTTGTAACTAATGATTGTTTTAAAGCCTTTTGAAGCAAAATAGGTGGTTGGGTTTAACTCCGAAATGACCATAATGAAATCGCCACCCCAAGCGCCAAGGCTTTTCGTTTCTCCAATAAAATCGGAGAATAAATCTTCTTTTACGGTTGTGGTTTCTAGAATCGTGCTCATCAAAGCTTCGTGATTGGCAATTGCTAATGCCATTGAGCCAGCGGTTTTAGCATGGATGATTTCTTGAGTGATTTTGTCTATTTTGCTAACGTTCTTTTCAGTGTCAGTTGTTTTATTTTTTCTGTAATTGGCAATTGCTTCTTTACTGCTCTGTTTTTTGTTTAGGTAAACAAAGTATATATTTTCTGCGAAACTCGGATGAAAAGGAATGCTTTCTACTTTTGGTTTGCCATTTTTTAATTGGTAGATTATCGGATTGTTGTTTTGTGCACATGCGATATCATAGCCACTTCCTCCAAAACTTTTTTCTAACAATTCAAAGGCGTCAATTTGTAACCATTGAGCAATATTGTTAATTAATGTAGATGAAGTTCCTAATCCCCATTTTTTTGGAAAACTTAATTCGGTACTGATGTTGTAGCCCTTCTCTTTTTCAAGAAATGTAGGATTTAATAAAAAGGCTTCGTGGAGAATTTTAATCAGAGAGTGTTTTATAGATTCTTCTCCAGCCAAATTTGGGTCTATAATTTCTGAATAGGAAATTTTGTCCTCAAACCAAATACTTCCATCACTATCGTAACTTACCCAATTGATTTCTGGCTGACTTATTTCTTCGATAATTAGATTTTGACCAAATTTAGTTGGCAAAGCCAAAGCTTTAGCCCCATCTAAAACTAAATATTCAGCGGTAATTAATAGTTTACCGTTGCTGTAAAAAGTTTGTTTTGTTTCCATTTTAGAATTTAAATGATTTACAAATACAATTATTTATTCCTAATATTTTCAACAAAAGAGACCACACCACTATGTGATACCACATGTTTCTTGAAGTGTTTTTGAACCAAATGACGTTCTTCTTCAGTAGCTTCTAATTGATTTAAAATATTATTCAAATGCATTTTCATGTGTCCATCTTGAATACCTGTAGTTGTCAAAGAGCGTAATGCAGCAAAATTTTGTGCTAAACCTGCAACAGCAACAATTTTCATTAATTCGGCTGCCGATGGATTTTCAAGCATTTCTAAAGATAGTTTTACTAAAGGATGTAAGCTGGTTAATCCGCCTACTGTTCCTAAAGCCAAAGGGATTTCTAGCCAAAAACTAAAGATTTCGTTTTCTATTTTTGCATGTGATAAACTACTGTATTGTCCCTCTTTTGATGCGTAAGCGTGTACCCCAGCTTCGACTGCTCTAAAATCATTTCCTGTGGCTAAGATTACAGCATCGACACCGTTCATAATTCCTTTATTATGCGTTACAGCTCTATATGGTTCCACCTCGGCAATTTGAACTGCACGAACAAATCGCTCGGCAAAAGCTTCTGGATTTGGAATGTGTTTTTCGGATAGGTCTGCAACGGGACAGGAAACCTCTGCTCTTACAATGCAGTTAGGAACGTAATTAGAAAGGATACTCATCACGACTTCAATGTCTTTTTCTTCTTCCGTAAAAAGTTTGTAAGCCTGTGCCTCCTTTTTTAATATGTTGGCAAATTGTTCCAAACAAGAATTAATGAAATTGGCACCCATACTATCCTTTGTTTCAAAGGTAGCATGTAGTTGAAAGTAATTCGGAAGCAGGTTTGTTTTATCTTCAAGTGTAATATCCAGAATTCCGCCTCCTCTTTGCTGCATGTTTTTCGTCAAGTCATGAGTTTCAGAGAAAAATTTGGCTTTTGTTTCTGCAAAAAATAATTCAAGTTTAGAACTATCCCCTTTGTACATAAAATGGACTTGTCCTATTTTTTCGGTTTTAATTACGGTAGCTTTAAAACCTCCTCTGGTTGACCAATATTTTGCCGCTTTGGAAGCAGCAGCCACAACAGAACTTTCTTCAATTGCCATTGGAATCGTATAATTTTTACCGTTAATTAGGAAATTTGGTGCGACTCCAAGAGGAATATAAAAGTTACTTATGGTGTTTTCAATGAATTCATCATGAAGTTTTTGAAGTTTTTCATCTGAATTCCAATATTTTTTTATTAATTCGATAGCTTTTGTAGGGCTAGAAAAGTAAGTTGTTGCTATCCAGTTTATTTTTTCTTCCTTGGATAATTTAGAGAATCCGGCTACGGCTGTGTTCATTTTCAATGGATTATGAGTATAAAGTACTGCAAATATACGCTATAGTGTTTTTATTTGCTATTAATTTATTGTCAATTAATTCGATAATTTTAGTCGGATTATTGCGTTTTTAACAGAGTTTTGATTAGATTATTGAGTTTTTTTTATTAATATTGGAAATTTATTTATTATCGTAAGTGTATGAGGACAAAACAATATTCATTTTTTCTTTTTTTGCTAAGTTTCGTTTCTTTTGGTCAACAAAAAATTTCGGTTGAATCTATTTATCGAGGGATGTTTAGAACTCAAGAGATGTACGAACTACAATCGATGAAGAATTCTAATCAATACACCGTCCTAAATTATAATCAAGAAACGCAGTCCTCACAAGTTGATTTGTATAATTTTTCCAACTTAGAAAAAACAGCTATTCTTATTGATTCAAAATCGCATCCATCTATGCCTGCAATCGAAGGTTATACTTTTGATGCAACTGAAAAAATGATGCTGTTAGCTTGTAACACAACTCCAATTTATCGTCGTTCTTCAACAGCAGATTATTATTTGTATGATATTGCTAAAAAACAGTTGACTAAACTTTTTGATTTTCAAATTCAAGAACCAAGTTTTTCACCTGATGGTAAAAAAATCGCTTTTGCACGTGATAACAATTTATTTGTTTATGATATTTCTGCAAAAACAACGGTACAAATTACGAATGATGGTGCTAAAAATGCAATTATCAATGGTATTTGTGATTGGGTTTATGAAGAGGAATTTGAATTTGTTAGGGCTTTCGATTGGTCAAAAGACAGTAAAAAAATTGCTTTTATTCGTTTTGATGAAACTGAAGTTCCTGAATTTTCCATGACTATTTTTGGACATGAATTGTATCCTTATAATCAAACTTTTAAATACCCTAAGGCCGGAGAGAAGAATGCGGTTGTTTCATTGCACATTTATAATGTTGATTCGAAAGCGACCAAAGAAGTAAGTATGAGCAATTATACTGATTTTTATATTGCAAGGTTGCAATGGACCAATGAGGCGAATGTCTTATCGGCTCAGGTGTTAAATCGTCATCAAGATAATTTAGATTTGCTTTTTATTGATGGAGAGACAGCAGAAAAAAAAGTAGTTCTTAATGAAAAAGATAAGGCTTATGTAGGGGTTACAAATGATTTAACCTTTCTAAGCGACAATAGTTTTGTTTGGACTAGTGAAAAAGACGGATTTAATCATATTTATCACTATGATAAAACAGGAAAATTAATCCGTCAAGTTACAAGGGGAAATTGGGAAGTGACTTCGCTTTATGGAATTGACGAGAAATCGAATACTGTTTTTTATCAATCCACTGAAAATGGTTCTATCAATAGAGGAGTTTACAAAATAGGTTTAAAAGGAAATAATAAATTAGCTCTTTCAAATGCTATTGGAACTAATTCGGCTACTTTTAGTCCTAATTTTGATTTTTATGTACTTCAATTTTCAAGTGCCACTCAACCTACTACATTTTCACTTATTGAAACTAAGACGGCTAAGGAGTTGAAAGTAATTGAAAATAACAATGCATTAAAAACCAGATTAGCTTCGTATAATTTGCCTAGCAAAGAATTCTTCGTCTTAAAAACAGAAAAAGGAAATGAATTAAACGCTTGGATTTTGAAACCAAAGGATTTTGATCCAGCAAAAAAGTATCCTGTTTTTATGACGCAATATTCAGGGCCAGGTTCACAACAAGTTGCCAACCATTGGAATACATTAGATGATTATTGGTATGCAATGCTAAGTCAGCAAGGTTATATTGTGGTATGTGTTGATGGAAGAGGGACTGGTTATAAAGGTGCTGCATTTAAAAAAGTTACCCAATTGCAATTGGGTAAATATGAAGTAGAAGATCAGATTGATGCTGCCCGAGCGATTGGTAATTATCCGTATGTAGATGCATCTCGAATTGGAATTTTTGGTTGGTCATTTGGTGGATTTATGGCTTCAAATTGTATTTTGAAAGGAAATGATGTGTTTAAAATGGCAATTGCGGTTGCGCCAGTTACTAATTGGAGATTTTATGATTCGGTATATACCGAAAGATACATGCATACTCCGCAAGAAAATGCAAGTGGATATGACGATAATTCACCAATTAATTTTGCAAAACAATTAAAAGGAAAATATCTTTTGATTCATGGAAGCGCAGATGACAATGTACATGTACAAAATGCGATGGAAATGATGTCTTCCTTGATTCAAGCAAATAAACAATTTGATTCTCAAATCTACCCAGATTGTAATCATGGGATTTATGGTGGGATGACCAGAATCCAATTGTTTACTAAAATGACTAAATTTATCCAAGAAAATTTATAATTATGAGTGATTCATTGTTAAAACAGAAAGAATTTTTTGGACACCCAGTTGGGCTTTTAATATTGTTTTTTACCGAAATGTGGGAGCGATTTTCCTTTTATGGGATGAAAGCATTACTCATTTTCTATTTAACACGATATCATCTTTTTTCAGATTCAAATGGTAATTTATTGATAGGGAGTTACGCTGCTTTGGTTTATGCTGTCCCTGTTATAGGAGGATTTCTAGCGGATAAATATTTGGGTTTTAGAAAAGCAATTATTTTTGGGGCAATAATGCTTGTCTTAGGACATTTAGGTATGGCTTACGAGGGGAATGCTGCCACACAATCAGTCACAGGTGAGATTAGTCGAGACGAGGTAGCCTTGCAATTTTTTTATTTTTCATTATCCTTGATTATTGTTGGGGTGGGCTTTTTAAAAGCTAACATTTCTTCTTTAGTAGGTGAACTTTATGAAGTAGGAGATAAAAGAAGAGATTCTGGTTTTACCTTATTTTATATGGGAATCAATTTAGGGTCATTTCTAGCAACTATAATTTGTGTTTGGTTAGGAGAAACTTATGGATGGAGCTATGGATTTGGGGCTTCTGGTATTGGAATGACATTAGGTTTGATTACGTTTATTTTAGGTAAGAAATATTTGCAAGGAAAAGGGGAGGCAAAAGTGCCAGCTGTTTTAGATAATAAATATTTAGGTATAAAAATAGAATGGATTATTTATGCTTTGAGTTTTTTATCTGCTTTAGTGTTTTGGCAAATGGTGCAACGCCACGAGGTGGTTTCATATTCTTTGATGGTAGCAGGAGCACTTTCAGTAGTTTATATTATCTATTATAGTATCACTCAATTGGATAGAAAAGCTAGAGAACAGCTAATTGCCTTAACAATATTGATTGTTTTTACTGTAATTTTTTGGGCTTTGTTTGAGCAAGCTTACACTTCTTTAAATTTATTCGCTGATAGAATATTAGATAGAACGGTTTTCGGGCATACCTTTTCAGCAGGACAGTTTTTAAGTTTTAATGCTTTATTTATTATTTTATTAGCTCCTGTATTTGCATGGTTTTGGGTTAAATTGGGTAAATACAATCCTAATGCGGCCGTGAAGTTTGGTATAGCCTTACTTTTAGTTGGTTTGGGATTTGGTTCTTTAGTGTTCGGAATATCGATTTCCGGAATGGGGAAAGTAGCCATGATTTGGTTAGTGCTTACTTATTTTTTACACACCTGTGGGGAATTGTGTTTGTCACCTGTTGGGCTTTCAGCGGTAACCAAATTGTCTCCAGTGAAAATTGTAGGTTTTATGATGGGGGTTTGGTTTTTAGCAACGGCAAGTTCTGAATTTATAGCATCGATTTTAGCTAATATTGCATCTGTAGATACTTCAAATGGAATGGCTCCCGATTTGAATTTGGCTAAGCAAACTTATTTAGTATTGTTTGAATACTTATTTTATACAGGATTAGGCGTTGGCTTTTTATTATTACTAATTTCGCCTTTTATAAAAAAATTAATGCACGGGGTAGATAAAGAATTAAATAATTAATATTTATAATATGGATCAAAATTCAAAAGATCAGTTTTTTAGTAATAATGTTTTAGGTCATCCTGCAGGCCTTTTTGTGTTGTTTTTTACTGAAATGTGGGAGCGTTTTTCTTTTTACGGAATGCGTGTTTTGCTTATTCTTTTTTTAACGGCCTCTTTGACAGGTGATAATCCAGGGTGGGGATGGAATGCAGAGAATGCGGGTGCCTTGTATGGAACTTATGCTTTGCTACTTTATATTACACCTATTTTTGGAGGAATAATAGCCGATAGATATCTTGGCTATAGTTGGGCTGTAGTTTTGGGTTCCGTTTTAATGACTTTGGGGCATTTGGCCATGTTTATGGATACTCCTTTAATGTTATACATTGGTTTAGGATTATTAGTTTTGGGTACAGGTTTTTTTAAGCCTAATATGACTTCTATTTTATCTGAAATGTATAAAAAATTCCCAGAGAAAAAAGATGGTGCCTATACTATTTTTTATATGGGTGTAAATGCCGGAGCCTTCTTTGGAATGATGCTTTGCGGTTATTTGGCTTCAAACTTAGGATGGCGTTGGGGATTTGGTTTGGCAGGTGTTTTTATGTTATTGGGAACTTTCCAATTCTGGATGGCAAAACCTTTATTTGGCGGAATTGGTGATAAACCTACAGAAGAGAAAAAACAAGCTATTATTGAGCAAAATAAACTTTCTGATAATCCAGAAGACAAACCTAATCCCTTTACAGTTATTGATTATGCTTTAATTGTAATTTCAACTTTAATAGGTTTATTGTATGCTTTTAATGATCCACTTTCTAAAATAGGACATGTCAATTTATTCCCATTTACTATTGTAGGATTAGACGGTTCTATTTTTGTTGCTTTAGTTGGTTTAGCATTGTTTTTATTTTTAGTAATTTCTCGACTATTGCGTTATACAACTATAGTGAGAGATAGAATGATTGCGGTAATTGTTTTTGCATTCTTTACTATTTTTTTCTGGATGTCTTTTGAACAAGGAGCCTCTTCATTGGTTATTTTTGCCAGAGATAATGTAGATAGATCTTTAGAAGGAACTTCGTTAACTTTTTTTAATACAATTAATACCTTATTGACTATAGTTCCTTTGGTAATTATTTCATGGGTATTGATTTTATTAGCTAAACAGACTTGGAAAAAAATTACTTCTTCAGTGGTTATTTTAGCGGTTACTTTTATCTTGGTTTGGATTATCGCTTTGTGGATGTTGAATAATGAATTTAGTAAAGAAGCTTCAGAAATTGACCCAAGTTGGTTTTCTATTTTGAACTCTTTCTTTATTATTGCTCTAGCTTCAATTGTTTCTAAAATTTGGGATAGTAAGTTTAATCCACCTGCAGCAACTAAATATGGTTTGGGATTAATCATTATGGCTATTGGTTTTGGTTTGTTGGCTTATGGTTCGCATGGTGTTCAAGAAGGTGTAAAAGTTTCTTCTATTTGGTTAGTTTTAGCATATTTTTTTCATACTCTTGGTGAATTATTCTTGTCACCGGTAGGTTTGTCTTATGTTTCGAAATTAGTGCCTGCAAGAATGATTGCTTTCATGTTTGGAATGTGGTATCTGGCTATAGCAATCGGAAATAAATTAGCAGCAGTTCTTGGAGGACAAATAGAAAATATTACTAAAACCTATTCATTGTCAACTTTCTTTTTAATTTTTACCATTGTTCCTATTGTAGCAGGTCTTATCGTAATCGCTTTAAATCCTGTGATGAAAAAATTAATGCATGGTATTAAATAAAATTATTGGCAGTATTTTTGTTACTTTTATTGCATGAATCTAATTGTAATTATGAAGAAACTATTTTTAATTGCTTTATTCTTTTGTGGTCTTGTTACGTCTCAAGCACAGGAATTAAAGTGGTATACAGATGTGAAAGAGGCAGTTGCTGTAAGTAACAAGGAAAGCAAACCATTATTTCTTTTTTTTACTGGAAGTGACTGGTGCGGATGGTGTATTCGTTTGCAAAAAGAAGTTTTTCTAACCCCAGATTTTAAAAAATGGGCAAAAGAAAAAGTGGTTTTAGTAGAGTTAGATTATCCTCGTGCGGTTCCTCAATCGCTAGAAATTAAGAAACAAAATTCGGAATTACAGGAAGCTTTTGGCGTTCAAGGATATCCAACTGTGTTTTTTGCAAATGCTACTAATACAGATGGGAGAGTGAATTTTCAAGGTTTAGGAAGAACAGGTTACGTTGCTGGTGGGCCAACTGCTTGGTTAGAAGTGGCTAACGGAATTTTGAATCAGAAATGATATAATTTAGTTTAATTGAAAGAATCCCTTTTCGGCAGTAGCATGAAAAGGGATTTTTTGTTTTTCACAACTTTTCTGCCATTGTTTTAGTATAGATTGGTAATTGGAACCATCTGCAATAATTATTTTAGGTTTTACCGTTAGGAGAAAACGGTCTAAGTTGACTTTCGGCGTTTGAGTCAGTACAACAATATCAGGTTTTGAATTTTTTGGAAAAATACCAAAGCTATCTAAAATTAATATTTTTTTGCCATTAAAATAGGCAGTGTGTCTCAGTGATTCTTTCTTTTTTATTTGGCTGAAATGATTAATTAAATAGGATTTTAGCGACTTGTTTTCGGTAATAGTAGAATCATTGCTATAGGTGTAAACTTCATTTCCTTCTCTTTGAACCAGAAGTGTCTTCTTTTTTAGATGAAAAACAATCCATTCGCTTTGCTGAGCAATACGCCAGTTGTTAAGTATTATTGCTGACTGTAAACTAATGATGGATACAAGTACGCATAAGAGTTGGTTAAAATGATGTTTTTTAAACCAAAGAATTGTTGTGATGATTACAATATAGCTGAAAACAAGAAATAGTCCATTAAAAGGAATGTCTTTAATGATGAATTGTTCAAATGAGGCAATGAAATGAATAATTTGATTTAGAATTTGTATGCTCCATTCAAATGGTTTTACTAGCCAAATGGTAAGCCCATTTAAAGCTGCTAAAACCATAATTAGTACTCCTAAAAGCATAATAACACTTAATAAAGGTATTACCGCTAAGTTTGTTATGAAAAATAGTCCAGGAAACTGATGGAAATAATACAAGCTTAGAGGCAAAGTACCTATTTGCGCTGCAAAAGAAACCGTGAGGATATCCCAGCAGTATTTGATGAATTTGTTTTTGGGTTGCCAATACGATTGTAAAATAGGTTGGAACCAAATGATAAAAAATACAGCAAGATAACTGAGTTGAAAACCTACGTCAAAAAGAAAGTACGGTTGGAAAAGTAAAATTAAAAGTATAGAAACAATTAGCGTATGGTAGATGTTGACGTTTCTTTTTAGATGAAAACCTATGGCTACAAATGAAAACATGGTAACAGAACGCACTACTGAAGCAGATAGGCCAGCTATTAAGGCAAATGAAAAAAGGCTAGTTAAAATGAGGCATAATTTTAAAAATGAGCCTTTCCTAGTGTTTGGAATGGTTTGGAGTATAAAATTTAAGAATAAAAAAATAAAACCCACATGTAAACCAGAGACTGATAAGATATGAACAGCCCCTGCATATTGATAATCTTGGATGATTTCAGGAGCAATTTCTTGACGCTGTCCTAAAATTAATGCAGTTGCTATCGCTAAAGCTTCGGGGTTAAAATGGTTGGTTTCTAGGTTTTTAGTAATTTTTGAATTCAGTTTAGCTGTGTAATACCAGATGTCTTTTCTAGCTTGCTGAGCTATTTTAATAGATTCAGGATTAGCAAATATTTGGGCGTATATTTGTTTGTTCTTTAGGTAATTACTGTAGTCAAACTGATTCGGGTTTTTAGGCTTTTTGTTGGGTAAAAGTTGGGTTCGTAGTTGTATAATGATTCCCACTTCAATTGCTTTATTGTATTTCCTTTTAGGAAGATTTATCAGAATTTTTCCGAAATATTTTTGGTTATTAATTGTTTGAATGATGCCAACATAGCGTTCATAGTTTTGAATGTTTTTAATTTTTTCTTGGATGACTAGACTAACTAGCACTTCTTTATTGTTTTTTGAGTTAAAATGACTGTAATGGTTCTTTCGGAAAGTATCGGTTTGAACCATTACGCTTGTCATACCTATCAAAAAGGAAATAAGATAGGAAAGTAATCCAAAACAGAATTTACTAGTCCAAGTGTTCTTTGAAGCCCAAAAAGAAAGTGATAAACAAATGAAAGAAAGGAGTAGTAGTCCAAAAGTATATTTAGGATTAGGAATCCAGTAATAAGCCACTAGTATTCCTAGTAGAAAACCTATGCTAATTCTGGCCAATGGAAAATGTAGTACTTTCATAATTCTAAAGTACTAATTTTCTTTAATTATTTAGTTTTTTATAATAAAATTCTATTGATTTTTACAAAGCTTTTTTTGTAGTAAGCTTCTTTGGTCGAGGAGATTATCACTCCTTTTGATGTTGAAGAATGGATGAATTGTATTTCGTCGTCTTTTACTTCAATTACAATGCCTACATGATTAATTTGGTTTCGATTGTTGGTCTTGAAAAATATTAAATCGCCTTTTTGAGCTTTAGAAAAGTCTCTTCCTAAATCGATTCCCACTCTGGCTTGTTCTGATGAGCTTCTAGGAAGTTTGATGTCGAAGCGGCTAAATGTGGAGTACACTAAACCGGAACAATCAAATCCAGATTTTGTAGTTCCAGAGCATCTGTAGGGTGCACCTAAATGATCGGATGCCGATTCGATAATTTGCTCGGCTAATCGATTGTTGCTTTTAGATGTGCTTGCCGAAGTAGATTTACATGAGGTGAAAACTACTGGTAATAGTAGTAATAGTAGTAGGGGGGGTACTAGTTTTTTAAACATTTAAATCAGAAATTATTAATTGAGCTGTTTTTTCACTAGCCCCTGTTCCTCCTAATTTTTGTTCCAAGGTATCGTATTGGGTTAAAAGATTTTTTCGGTACTCAGGGTTTAATATTTTAGTTAACTCCTTTTTGATGTTTTTAGTATTACAATTATCTTGGATTAATTCAGTTACTACTTCTTGGTCCATTATTAAATTTACTAATGAAATGTATTTCAGGGTGATAATACGTTTTGCGATTTGGTAGGAAATCCAACTTCCTTTATAACAAACAACTTCTGGAACCTTAAAAAGTGCTGTTTCTAAGGTAGCTGTTCCAGATGTAACCAAGGCTGCATGTGCAGTTTTCAACAAATCATAGGTTTTATTCGAAATGAATTTGATGTTCTTTTTGGTTATGAAGGTTTTGTAAAACTCGTATTCCTGGCTAGGGGCACCAGCAATTACAAATTGGTATTCAGGGAAATCATCAACAACACTTAGCATGATTGAAAGCATTTTAGTGATTTCTTGTTTTCTACTGCCAGGAAGTAAAGCAATAATTGGTTTTTCACTCAATTGATTTTCTGTTCTAAAAGTGGTAGCATCAATTGGTTTTTGATTTTGGATAGCATCAATTAGTGGATGACCTACAAATTCTACAGGATAGTGGTGTTTGTCTTCGTAGAAGTTTTTCTCAAAAGGCAAAATCACATACATCTTATCAATATCTCTTTTGATGGCTTTAATTCGGCTTTCTTTCCATGCCCAAATTTGAGGAGAAATATAATAGTGGGTTTTAATTTCTAATTCTTTAGCCCATTGGGCAATTCGCATATTAAAACCGGGATAATCAATAAAAATAATTACATCGGGCTGGAATTGAGAGATGTCTTCTTTACAGATTTTAATGTTATTTAATATGGTTTTCAAATTAAATACTACTTCTACAAATCCCATGAAAGCTAAATCGCGATAGTGTTTAACTAATGTTCCACCCACAGCCTGCATTAAATCACCTCCCCAAAAGCGGATTTCAGCTTTGTTGTCTTGTTTTAAAAGCGCTTTCATTAGGTTTGAACCATGTAAATCGCCCGAAGCTTCTCCTGCTATGATGTAGTATTTCATTGTTAGTTTTTAATTTTATAAGTATTCAAAATTACTTATTCCATTTTCAGGAATCAAGTAAGATGCTCTTTTAATGGTTTATTGTTTCCAATTCCAAGTGTTGAGTTGTTGGGTAGCATGATAAGCTGTGAGGTCAAACTGAACGGGTACGATTGAAATATAACCGTTTTTTAAAGCCCATTCATCGGTGTCTTCGCCATGGTCTTGGTTTATGAATTCACCAGAAAGCCAATAATAATCACGACCTTGAGGGGTTTGTCTTTTATGGAAATTTTCTTTCCAATAAGCTTTGGCTTGTCGGCAAATTTTTATGCCTTTGATTTCCTCCTGTTTTAGTTTTGGGAAATTTACATTCAAAACCACATCTTTTGGTAATTTATTAGCTAGAACTTCTAAAGTGATTTTGCGAATAAAAGGCTTTATTTCTTCAAAATTTGCATTCCAATCAAAGTCTAATAGCGAAAAGCCTATTGCAGGAATCCCTTCAATACCAGCTTCGATTGCGGCACTCATTGTTCCAGAGTAAATTACGTTGATAGAAGAATTTGAGCCATGATTAATTCCTGAAACACATAAATCAGGTTTTCTATTTACGACTTCGTTAGTGGCAATTTTAACACAATCGGCAGGTGTACCAGAGCAGCTGTAAATGGCTATAGTATCTTTTTCGGTTGAAATTTTATTTAAATATAAGGTTTCATTGGTAGTAATGGCATGTCCCATTCCGCTTTGCGGTTTATCTGGTGCAACCACTACAATTTCTCCAATTTCAGACATGACAGCAATTAAAGCATGAATACCTGGAGCAGTCACTCCATCGTCATTAGTAATTAATATTAGGGGGTTATTTTGGCTCATTTTTTGATGAATTGTTTGGGAAGTGTCTTATTTTCAAACAAAGTAAATAAATTTTATTGAGTTCGAAGATTATTAGGATTAAGAAAAGATCAATTTTATATCTTTAACAAAAAATTATAGAAGCCTTATCATTGTTGGCTTAGAATTTCCCTTAACTTAGTTTAAAAAATGAATGAATACTATTATTAGTCTTATGAAGAGAAATTATAAAATACTACTTGCCATAGTTTTTCTATCGGTAACATTGTTTGCATTTAAAATGAAATCAGTTTCAGGTGATGAAACGGATAAAGATAAATTGCTATTGGAATTGTTGACATTCGTTATTGAAAAAGGACATTACAGCCCAGCTACTATTGATGATAATTTTTCAAAAGGAGTGTATAAAGATTACATTCAGGCGTTAGATCCTTCGAAACGTTTCTTTCTACAATCGGATATTGATGAATTTGCAAAATATGAATTAGAGTTGGATGATCAGTTGATGAACAAAGATTTAAGTTTTTTTTCACTGACATACGACCGTTTAATGCAAAGAATGAAAGAAAGTCAAGATGTATATAAAGAGATTTTGAAAAATCCTTTTGATTATACTATCGATGAAAGTTTTAATACGGATTATGAAAAAGCTCCTTATGCAAAAACAAATGCTGAATTAAAAGAGCGTTGGAGAAAGCAATTAAAATTAACGACTCTTTCTTCATTGACAGACCGATTGAAATTGCAAGAAAATAAAGGAAAGCTTTCTAAAGAAGAAACGGATATGCTTAGTAATCCTACATCTACTTCGGATGAAGATGCTGTATCAGAAACAACAAAAAAAGACGATTCTAAAGCCGTTATTGAAGTTAAATCTTTCGAAGAATTAGAAAAAGAAACACGTACTTCTACTTCTAAATCTTTGGATGAGTATTTTGGATTTATGAAAGATTTAGATCGAAATGATTGGTTTTCGGTTTATATAAATTCAATCACTGCTCGTTTTGATCCACATACGAATTATTTTGCTCCTGAGGAAAAAGAGCGTTTTGATGTAAGTATGAGTGGGACATTGGAAGGAATTGGAGCTCGATTACAAAAGAAAAATGACTATACTGAGATTTCTGAATTAATTTCAGGAGGACCAGCTTGGAGAGGAAAAGAATTAGAAGCTGGGGATTTAATTATCAAAGTAGCGCAAGGTGATGATCAGCCTGTTGATGTTGTGGGTATGCGCTTAGACGATGTGGTTAAGAAAATTAAAGGACCAAAAGGAACTGAAGTTCGCTTAACTATCAAAAAAGTGGATGGAACTATAAAAGTAATTTCTATCATTAGAGATGTGGTTGAAATTGAAGAAACCTATGCAAAGTCAAGTATTGTTGATAAAAACGGACTTAAATATGGAGTGATTTACTTGCCTAAATTTTATATCAATTTTGAAAATAAAGATGGAAGAGATGCAGGTAAAGATATCGCTATTGAAGTTGCCAGACTAAAACAAGCTAAGGTTGACGGAATTGTATTAGATGTTCGTGATGATGGAGGAGGTTCTTTGTCTACCGTAGTGGATATTGCAGGTTTATTTATTGAACAAGGTCCTATTGTTCAAATCAAATCGGCAGGTAGAAAGAAAGAAGTTCTATACGATAAAGATAAAAAAATCGAATGGGATGGGCCATTAGTAATCATGGTTAATAGTTTCTCTGCTTCGGCTTCTGAGATATTAGCTGCTGCTATTCAAGATTATAAACGTGGTGTGATCATAGGTAGTAAACAAACTTATGGTAAAGGTACAGTTCAAAACGTGATCGATTTAAATCAATTTGTTCGTAGTAATGAATTAGGTGACTTAGGTGCGCTTAAAACCACTACTCAAAAATTTTATAGAATTAACGGAGGTTCAACACAATTAGAAGGGGTAAGCAGTGATGTTGTTATGCCTGATCGTTATTCGTATTTAAAAATGGGAGAGCGTGATGTTGAAAACGCAATGCCATGGGATAAAATTGATCCTGCTGAATATAGTGTTTGGAAAAGCAATGAAAATTTTAATAAGGCTGTTTTAAATAGTAAAGAGCGTATTGCAGCAAATCCTCAATTCAAATTAATTGATGAAAACGCAAAATGGATTGATGCTCGTAGTGACGAAAACGAGTATAGCTTAAACATTGATAAGTTTAGAAAAGTACAAGCTGCTATCGAAGAAAAAGCTAAAAAATTCAAACCAATTTTTGATTACAAAAACAATTTGAAATTTACATCTTTGCCTCATGAATTAGAACAAATGAGTAAAGACAATATCTTAAAAGAAAAAAGAGAGCGTTGGCACGAAAGTTTGTCTAAAGATATTTATATAGAAGAAGCTTTAAATGTTTTAGATGACTTACAAACCAGAGTTAACTTGAAGAAAAATGTTATCCCTGCTAATAAATTAAAAAAAGAAAAATTAGCTAAATCCTAATCGATTTGAAATGATATAAAGAACGCTCTGAAAAACATTAATTTCAGAGCGTTTTTCTTTTACTGTTATATAAATGAATACAAAATTTGGAATTATTTTAGGCGCTTTTGTAATGTTGCTTTTAGCTTGTAAACAAAACGAAGTTTTACAAATTGAACTTTTTGGTAAATCAAATAAAATTGAAGTTGATTTTAAAACCCAATCTCATTTACCTACTGCTTCTGATATTGACTACTTGCCTAAAGCCACTCAATCCCAAATAGTGTATCACCACTATTTTACTTTGTCTTATAATGAAGCCGCCGAACAAGCCGAATGGGTAGCTTATTCCTTAAAGAAGCATTATGTAAAGAATAGCGGTTTTAAGCGCCCTTTTTTTATAGAAGATCCAAAAGTGCTTACTCAATCTGCTGATTGGAGAAATTATAAGAAATCGGGTTATGATAAAGGGCATTTGTGTCCTGCTGCCGATATGGAGTTTGATCTTGATGCTTATAATGATACTTTTTATACCTCAAATATTTGTCCTCAGCAGCCTGAATTTAATTCCGGTATCTGGAATCGAATAGAGCAAAAAATGCGGTTTTGGGCAGTTAAATTCGACGGACTTTTTATCGTCACTGGTGGAGTACTAAAAGGGAGTAAAAGGACAATTGGTAGGGAAAAAGTTGTTGTGCCTAATTATTTATACAAAATTGCTTTAAATCATCGTAATGGGAATTATAAAATAATTGCTTTTTTAGTGCCTAATGAAAAAAGTACTAGGTCTATTTTTGATTATGTTGTTTCTGTTGATGAAATAGAATCTTTGACTGGTATTGATTTCTTTCCTAAACTGGAAGATCAGATAGAAAACAGGTTAGAAAAGACTGTTGCTATTGATTCGTGGCTAAGAAAGAAACTTTGAAGGGCGTTTTTTTACCACTCATTCACTTTATTAGCATCCATTTTAAGGAAGATAAAAAGTAAAATGGTAAAACCCCATAAACCGGATCCTCCGTATGAAAAGAAAGGTAGAGGTACTCCAATGGTCGGGAAAATTCCAATGACCATAGCGATATTTACAAAGAAATGAATGAATAAAATACCAGCGGTACAATAACCATATACTCGACTGAATTTAGTTTTTTGTCTTTCAGCTAGGAATATAATTCTTAATAATAGGGTTACAAATAAGGCAATAACAACTAATGAACCTATGAATCCCCATTCTTCGCCAACCGTTGTAAAAATATAATCGGTGTGTTGCTCTGGTACGAAACCTCCTTTGGTTTGTGTGCCTTCCAAAAATCCTTTTCCAAACCAACCGCCGGAACCTATTGCAATTTCTGATTGGTTAGTGTTGTATCCAATCCCTTTCAAATCGACTGTTTTGCCTAATAGAATATTAAAACGGTCTCTATGATGTTGTTTAAATACATTGTTAAAAACATAATCAACGGATAATACAAAGCCTGAAATAAGAACAAATATAATGCTACTGGCAACGATATTTCTATCGGCTAATCTGGATTTGAAATACACAATAACAATAGTAATAAGTGCTATTAAAATGACATATTGTGTTTCAAAAATCAAGGTGAAAACGAATAAAAGTATAGCTACAAATCCAGTCCAAATGTACCAAGCAGGTAATCCTTCACGGTATAAAACAACTAAGAAGATACTATAAATTAAGGCACTCCCTGGGTCGTGAGGAACAATTAAAAGTATTGGTAACCCTAAAATAGAAAGGACTTGGAATTGTCTATTGGTGTCTTTTAGATTGATTTGGCTATCACTCATGTATTTAGCAATTGCTAAAGCCGTAGCCGTTTTTACAAACTCGGAAGGTTGAAGACCAAACGAACCAAATGAATACCAGTTTGTTTGTCCTTTAATGGTTTTACCAAAAACAAATAATCCGGCAAGAGAGAGTAATCCAATTATGTAGATTACACTAGCATATTTTTCGTAAAATTTACCATCAACAGCTAGAATTATAAAAATTAAAGGTATAGTAAAAGTAATGAAAATCAATTGCTTTATGTAGGTGTCTTCAATGGAGGATAATGAAGATGAATAGATATTTAGCCACCCTAAAATCACTAAGGTGCTATAAATAATAACACATATCCAATCAATATTTTTCTTTACACTTTGATTTTTCATTTGTGAATGAATCGCTTAGTTAATTTTTTTCTTGGTAGTATCTATTACCAAATTTGTTTTGATCTCTTTCGTTTTTATACCCGATGAATCTTTTGGTGTAGTCTCTATAGCACTAGCTTCTTTGACTCCGCCTAATTTTGCATATTCACTTCTTAAACTCTTTTCAAGTACTCTTTTTTCTAAATCGGTGCGTGTGATTTTCTTTCTTAAATATTTTTCAATCATTAAGCTGGCAATTGGTCCTGCAATTGTAGCACCAAATCCTCCGTTTTCTACCATGACAGCAATTGCAATTTTTGGATTATCTTTTGGAGCAAATGCAACAAATATGGAATGGTCCTCAAGCTGTACTCTTTTACCATCAATCTTTGCAAAGTTTTCTGCGGTACCTGTTTTTCCGCAAATATCAATGCCATCTACTCTAAGTCCTCTAGCAGTTCCTAAATTATATACATCAAATAATCCGCTTATAATTGGATCAAAATGTTTTTTGTCAATTGTCGTTTCGTGTTTAACTTTGAATTTAGGGTCTATTTTTTCGCCTTTAATTTTCTTAATGATATGAGGAGTGTAGTAATAGCCTCTGTTTGCAATTGTCGCCATCATATTGGCTAATTGGATAGGTGTTGTTAAAACTTCGCCCTGACCAATAGCATTAGATACAATCGCAGTACTTCGCCATCCACCATTAGGATATATGCGTTTGTATGTTTTAGATGTAGGGATACTTCCTCTTCTTCCTGTAGGTAAGTCATAACCCATATAATCTCCTAGTCCAAAACTTTTTACGTGATTACTCCAGACATCTACGGCGTAAGATGGTTTTACATATTTGTTAATGGTTCTCATGTATGCAGTTCCAAAATAAGCATTGCACGATTCATAAATACCACGATGCAATTGTAGCGCACCTCCATGACAGTGGCATCGCATAAAACGGCCTCTAGCATAGCTAAATCCATGGTGGCAAAATACAGTGAATTGTTCGTTGACTACCCCTTCTTGTAGTGCCACTAAACCTGTCAAGATTTTAAATGGTGACCCTGGAGGGTATTCGGCAAGTAATCCTCTATCGTATAATGGTTTTGCAATCGAATCACGATACAAAAGTGTATAGTTTTTAGAACGCTGTCTTCCAACTAAAATTGATGGATCATAGGAAGGAGCTGTTACCAATGCTAAAATTTCTCCTGTTTTAGGTTCAATTGCAACAATCCCACCTCTTTTGTTTATCATTAATTGTTCTCCGTAACGCTGGATATCGGCATCAATGGTTAGGTTGATATCTTCACCTTGTACAGCAATGGTATCGTATTTTCCGTCTTTATAAGAACCAATTTCTCTATTGTATTTGTCTTTGAGGAAATATTTTACCCCTTTTACACCGCGTAAAATTTCTTCGTAATATTCTTCAACTCCTTGTTTGCCAATTAAATCACCACTTTTGTAATAAGGATTTTCCTTGATGATTTTTTCATTTACCTCTACTATAGAACCAAATATATTAGCCCCAAAATCAACTTCGTAGTCACGAAGTGAACGCTTTTGAACATAAAAACCATTAAATTTTCTGATTTTTTCCTGAAAGGCAGCGTATTCGGTTTTGTTTAATTGAGGCAAAAATACTGATGGTAATCTAGGACTGTAAACTTTAGCTTTTTCTATCTTTTTTAAAAAATCTTCTTTGGTGATGTCTAATAATTGACAAAGTTCCAAGGTGTCTATATTTTTAATTTCTCTTGGAATGACCATGATATCATAAGAAGCTTGATTGGCAACTAAAAGTTTGCCGTTTCTATCGTATATATAGCCTCTTTCAGGATATTCATATTTTATTTTGATAGCATTATTCTCTGATTTCAATTTGAAAGTATCGTTGATAATTTGCAAATAAAAAATCCGAATTAGGAGCAAAGATGCTGCAACAATAATTATAGAAGGCAGCAGTAGTTTTCTCATCGTTTGTTTGGCTTAATAAGGTAAATTATTATAATGCAGCTAATAATTGTAAATACGGTACTCAATAATGTTCTGAGTAAAATGTCTAAAATGAAACTTACTTGAAAGGCTTCTAAGATAAATAGGGTAAAATGATGCAATACCACAGCTAGAAGTATAAAGGTAAACCTTTCAGGAGTTAAAGATTCATTTAACTTTATGGTTTGGTATTCGTAACTAACACCAAAGGCAAATTTAAAAATATAAGGGCGATAATAAGCTAAAACTACACAGGCTGTTGCATGAATACCACCCGAGTTTGAAAATAAATCCATCATTAAGCCTAAAAGAAAGCTACTTACTAGTAAACCAGCTCTGTTTGAGTTTACAGGATATAAAATAAGGAATAGCATATAGGGTAATGGCAATATAAAGCCTAAAAATGTCATGTTGTTAAATATGACAATTTGTACAGTTAATAATAAAATAAACCGTAGTATATTGAGTAACAAAGTGCTATTCATCTTTTAAGGTTTCTTTTTCTAAATTATTAACTTCATCTCTATCTTTACTCTTAATGATGTATACATGTCCTAAATTAGTCATGTCATTAAATAGCTTAATATTTAAAACATAATAATTGGTTTCTTCTTCTTTGTATACTTTGTCAACGGTTCCAATATTGATATTTTCAGGGAAAATAACAGATTGGCCACCTGTGACAATGGTATCTCCTTTTCTAACATTAGCTAATCGAGGAACATCGATAAGTTGCACAAAGCCCGTGTTTTTTCCGTTCCATACTAAAGAGCCAAAATGATTGGATTTCTTTATTTTAGCATTGATTTGGGTTTTGGTATTTAAGATACTAATTACAGTTGAATATTTAGGAGATGTCTTGTCAATAATACCAACAATCCCTAAACTATTAATCACACCCATATCTGTTTTTACACCATCTTTGGCACCTGAATTAAGTGTTAGGAAGTTTTCGTGTCGGTTATAGGAGTTGTGGATTACTTTAGAAACAATGATGTCATCTGGTGCTGTTCCTTTTAGGTTTTGAGGAATTGGTACTTTAGTGGTGTCCTTAGTGTTGAAAATGATGCTTTTAAGTCTGGCGTTTTCAAGTGCTAGAGCTTCATTTTCAGACTTTAGGTTTAGATATTCGGTTATGTTGTTGATTTCTTCGTAAACACCACCTGTTAAAAAATTGGCAGAGCTGATAACTCTGCTTTTGTGATAAGAATGAGACTGTATGGTGAGCAAAAGCGAAAGGCTTAATAACAGCAAAAACAGTAACTTGTTACTGTTTTTGAATATAAAATTAAATATTTGCTGCATTCTCTTAGTTGGTTATTAGTTTCAGATTTGCTGAGTATAAAAGATAAACTTAATACAATTTCCTTTTCTAAGAAATGGATTTATTTAATTAAGATGCTTTTAAATTTACCAATATTTTTAAGTGCCATTCCAGTTCCTCTAACAACGGCTCTTAATGGATCTTCTGCGATATAAACAGGTAAATCTGTTTTTTGTGAAATACGCTTGTCTAAACCTCTAAGCATAGAACCTCCACCTGCAAGGTAAATACCTGTATTGTAGATGTCGGCGGCTAATTCAGGAGGTGTTTGAGACAAGGTTTCCATTACAGCGTCTTCAATTCGTTGAATTGATTTGTCTAAGGCTTTAGCGATTTCTCTATAGGAAACATCTACTTGTTTAGGTTTACCCGTTAATAAATCTCTACCCTGAACAGACATATCCTCTGGAGGAGTTTCTAAATCTTCGATAGCTGCTCCAATTTGAATTTTTATTTTTTCAGCAGTACTTTCACCCACAAATAAGTTGTGTTGTGTACGCATGTAATAAACGATATCATTTGTAAAAACGTCTCCAGCAATTTTTACGGATTTATCGCAAACAATTCCGCCTAATGCAATTACGGCAATTTCAGTAGTACCTCCTCCGATATCAACAATCATGTTTCCTTTTGGTTGCATGATGTCAATTCCAATACCGATTGCTGCTGCCATTGGTTCGTGAATCAAATAAACTTCTTTTCCGTTTACGCGTTCACAAGATTCTTTTACAGCTCTCATCTCTACTTCAGTAATTCCAGATGGAATACAAACCACCATTCGTAAAGCAGGAGTAAACATTTTCTTTTTTAATGCTGGTATGCTTTTGATAAACATACTAATCATTTTTTCAGAGGCATCAAAATCTGCAATTACACCATCTTTAAGTGGTCTAATGGTTTTTATGTTTTCATGCGTTTTACCTTGCATCAAATTGGCTTCTTTACCAACAGCTATAATTTTACCAGAAATTCTATCTCTAGCAACGATTGACGGGCTGTCAATGACTACTTTATCATTATGTATGATTAGCGTATTAGCGGTACCAAGGTCAATTGCAATATCCTCGGTCATGAAATCAAAAAATCCCATACGATTTTTAGGGGTTTAAAAGTTAAAAATTAGGAGCGTACAAAGTTAAACAAATTAATGTTTGAAATGACGTGTTCCTGTAAATACCATTGCCAAATTATTTTCGTTACAATAGTCAATACTTAATTGGTCTTTAATAGAACCTCCCGGTTGGATTACTGCTGTAATTCCAGCTTCTTTTGCAAGAGCAACACAATCAGGGAAAGGGAAGAAAGCATCGCTTGCCATTGAAGCTCCAGTTAAATCAAATCCAAAGTGTTTTGCTTTTTCAACTGCTTGTTGTAAAGCATCTACTCTTGATGTTTGACCTGTTCCGGAAGATATTAAAGTTCCATTTTTAGCAAAAACAATTGTGTTAGATTTTGTGTTTTTACAAATTTTAGATGCAAAAATCAAATCTTCGATTTCTTGTTCAGTAGGACTTGTAATGGTAACGGTAGTTAAATCGTTTTTATTGTCAGTGATGTTGTTTCTATCTTGAATTAAAAGTCCGTTTAAACAAGTACGAACTTGTCTTTGTGGTAATTCAACATCGTTTTGAACTAAAATAATTCTGTTTTTCTTTTCTTGTAAAATAGTCACAGCTTCATCCTCATAAGCTGGAGCAATTACAACCTCGCAGAATAATTGGTTGATTTCTTTAGCAGTAGCAACATCAATTGTGGTATTTGAAATTAGTACTCCACCAAAAGCAGATGTTGGATCACAAGCTAAAGCAGCTAAATACGCTTCGCAAATAGTGTTTCTTGAAGCTAATCCACAAGCGTTGTTGTGCTTCAAGATAGCAAATGTAGGTCCGTCGTTTTTGAATTCTCCAATCAAATTCACTGCAGCATCTACATCTAATAAGTTGTTGTATGATAATTCTTTTCCGTGTAATTTTTTGAACATGGCATCAAAATCGCCGAAGAAAAATCCTTTTTGATGTGGGTTTTCTCCGTAACGTAATACTTGACCATTGTCGATGCTTGCTTTGTAGATTGTTTCATCTGTGTTGAAGTAACCAAAGATAGCTCCGTCATAGTGTGATGATACGTGGAAAGCTTTAGTAGCTAATAATTTTCTATCTTCAAGAGTTGTTGCTCCGTTTTGTTTTGTAATCATATCTAAGAACAAAGCATATTCGTTCATCGATGGAACAATTACAGTGTCTTTGAAATTTTTTGCAGCAGCACGAATCAATGAAATTCCTCCAATGTCAATTTTTTCAATAATATCTTGTTCACTAGCTCCAGAAGCTACTGTTTTTTCAAATGGATATAAATCTACAATAACTAAGTCAATCTGTGGAATATCATGTTGTTTCATTTGTGCAACATCACTTTCGTTGTCTTGACGGTTCAAAATTCCTCCAAAGATTTTTGGATGTAGTGTTTTAACACGACCTCCTAAAATTTCAGGAAAAGCAGTAATATCTTCAACAGCAACAACAGGTATGCCTAGATTTTTGATAAATTCCTCAGTTCCTCCAGTTGAATAAAGTGTAACATTTTGGCTGTGTAATAATTTAACAATAGGCTCAAGACCTTCTTTCGAAAAAACCGAAATTAATGCAGATTGAATTGTTTTAGATGTGCTCATGAATAGATTTAATTATAAAGTGCAAAAATAGTTTTTTAATGTTAAAATTTGCTATCAAAAAATAAGATAATTTTCAATTGCTTCATTTTTTTTATTTCGTGTTGAAATCGCTGTTTTTTATTGTGTTAAAAGAATTTTTTATTAGGTTTTTGAATATTATTTACAGAATTTTACCATATTAAAAACAGATTTTTTATGTTGCTATATCTTCGATTATTGAAAGAGAGTTTTGCTTTTGCTATCAATGCACTGCGAAATAACAAATTACGCACCTTGCTTTCCTTACTTGGAGTTACAATTGGTATCTTTTCCATTATAGCAGTATTAGCAGCTGTCGATTCTCTGGATAAGAAAATCACGAGCGATTTGAGTGGCTTGGATAAAAACACCATTTATTTGATGAAATTTTCTTTTGGACCATCTGATATTCCCAGTTGGAAGCGCGAGCAATTTCCTAATGTAAAATACGATGAGTATATTTATATGAAAGGGGCTATGACGAATACGGCAGAGTTAGGCTATCAAATTTTTACCAAATCAGAAAATATTAAATACGATTCTAAAATAGTAAGTGATGTAAATATTGTACCAGTTTCGCATGAATTTATAGATATTCAAGGCATGGAATTTGAGAGAGGGCGTTTTTATAATGAGTCTGAATCTAGTTCAGGAGCTAAAGTCATTGTGTTAGGAAAGGATATAGCGACTAATTTATTTGACGATTTGGACCCAATAGGTAAAGAAGTGCGCTTGTATGGACAACGTTTTAAAGTTATTGGGGTTTTGAAGAAAATAGGGGCTAGTATTTTTGGGCAGAGTAATGATACGGCCGTTTTTATTCCTGTTAATTTTGTGCGACAAAGTTTTGGTGATAACAATACATCTTTGACCAATGTAATTATTTTTAAACCGGTTGATGGAGTAGATATGGAAGCTTATAAGGCTGAAATTTCGCAAAAATTAAGAGCTTATCGAGGAATAAAAGCAGGTGAAATTGATGATTTTTTCATTAATGTTTTTTCTGGTTTTACTGATTTTATTGATGGAATTATAGGAAGTATGAAAATAGGAGGTTGGGTGATTAGTGGATTTTCGCTGTTAGTAGGTGGTTTCGGGATTGCAAATATTATGTTTGTTTCAGTTAAAGAACGCACGCACTTAATAGGAATCCAAAAATCATTAGGGGCTAAAAACCGATTTATCTTATTTCAGTTTTTATTTGAAGCTATTATTTTATCAGTGATTGGTGGTTTAATTGGCTTGTTATTAGTCTGGGGAATCGCTGTTGGTTTAACCAAAGCCTTAGATTTCGAATTTGTACTTGGCTTAGATAACATTCTTCTAGGAACCGGATTAGCGGGGATTATCGGTCTGATTTCTGGGATTTTGCCTGCGATTTCTGCTTCGCGATTGGATCCTGTTGAGGCTATTAGAACTGGGATGTAATTTGAAGTTAGAAGTTAGAGGTTAGAAGTTAAGTGTTGGAATGTTAGTTTTAGTGTGTATTATCAGTTTTTAGTTTTCAGGTGCAGTTTGCAGTGTTATTGCGAGGAACGAAGCAATCACATAAAATAGATTCTAGAATGCAGATTTCAGAATTTAGAATTTTCCACAAAGTTGTCTTTCCGACGGAGGAGGAATCTCAAATAAGTTTAATTAGTTTTATGTGGAAGTTTAATTCTTAAGGTGTCCCATTTAATTTCATTTGAAAAGTAATATTTCTCATTATTTTTATAATAAAGTACTGTGTCTTCTTCTTGAGTAGTTCTTCTGATAAGGGAAGTAGATATTTTGTTGTTTTCTAAAAATTTCAAGAACGCACTATTTTTTATGGTGTCTTTTTGAGATGCAATGATTAAAATTTGTCTGTTTTTTTCTTTAGACAAAATGTTTTCAGTTAAAAAATCATTTAAACTTTTTTGAGGAATTTTGATGAAATCCTTAGGGTGTAAATCCTTAAAATGTGGAAGTGTGTCGTATTCTTGTCAAAAGCTGCAAAAGTTTATAAAATATTTGTTTTGATAGAAAAATAGATTGTTGTTTTTATCAATGATAAGTTGATGTTCTGCGTAAAATCCTTTTCGGGGTGGAGGTGGTGGTTTTATTTTGCTTTTTTTTGTCTATTGAATCATAGTAATTTTGGAGTTTTTTATCTTCAAAAGAAATAATATAAGAATCTCTTTTTGGTGTAATATTTTCTACCTTTTTATTGCAATTTGCAAAAAGTAAACAAATAAAAATTCCTACAACTATTCTTTTCATATTCAAATGATTTAAGATAAAGATATAAAAAAATCCCATTTGCAATTATTTTAGCAAATGGGATTTTGTATTTATAGAAATTCTAAAATTATCGAATTTCGTTGTTTTGAATCAAATCAATAAACAAGTTGATTTTGTCTTTTAATTCTTTTCTGGCTGTGATAAAATCTAAGAAACCGTGCTCTAAAAGGAATTCGGCAGTTTGGAAACCTTCTGGTAAATCTTTACCAGTTGTGTCTTTAACAACACGTGGTCCAGCAAACCCAATTAAGGCGCCCGGCTCAGCAATGTTGATATCTCCTAACATAGCGTAAGATGCAGTTGTTCCTCCAGTAGTTGGGTCAGTGCATAAAGAGATGTACGGTAATTTAGCTTCAGAAAGTTGGGCTAGTTTTACCGATGTTTTAGCTAATTGCATTAAAGAATAAGCCGCTTCCATCATACGTGCACCACCAGACTTAGAGATCATTACAAATGGTAATTTGTGTTTGATCGCGTAATCAATTCCTCTGGCAATTTTTTCTCCTACAACAGCTCCCATAGAACCGCCAATGAAAGCAAAATCCATAGCGCAAACTACTAAGTCTTTTCCTTTTGATTTTCCAACCGCGGTACGAACAGCGTCTTTAAGCTTTGTTTTTTCCATAACATCTTTCAAACGATCAGCATATTTCTTTGTATCTACAAAGTTCAAAGGATCTTTTGAAGTGATGTTAGGATCTAATTCAGTAAATTCATTGTTGTCGAATAAGATTTCGAAATAAGTAGCACTACCTATTCTCACGTGGAAACCATCTTCTGGACTTACAAATAGATTGCGTTCCAGTTCTTCTGCATCAATAATTTTTCCAGTAGGAGATTTGTACCAAAGTCCCTTTGGAACATCCATTTTTTGTTCGGTAGGAGTTGTGATTCCTTTTTCTTGTCTTTTAAACCAAGCCATATTTCAATTGATAATTGATAATTAACAATTGATAACTTCTACAATTATCAATTGTTAATTGTTAATTGTTAATTATAACGTGTTAACGTTGTTCAAGTCAGCAAAAGCTTGCTCAAGTCTTGTATTGAATGTTACTTCACCTTCACGTATCCATTTTCTTGGGTCATAATACTTTTTGTTTGGAGCATCAGGACCAGTTGGGTTACCAATTTGTGTTTTTAAATAATCAATATTGTTTACCATGAAATCACGAATTCCTTCAGTGAAAGCAAATTGTAAATCAGTGTCAATGTTCATTTTAACTACTCCGTAGCTAATTCCTTCTCTGATTTCTTCTAATGTAGAACCAGAACCTCCGTGGAATACGAAATCAACAGGATTGTGTCCAGTATTGAATTTTTGTTGAACGTAATCTTGAGAGTTTTTTAAGATTTTTGGAGTTAATTTTACGTTTCCTGGTTTGTAAACACCGTGTACGTTTCCAAAAGCTGCAGCGATTGTAAATCTAGGACTTACTTTAGAAAGTTCTTCGTAAGCATAAGCTACTTCTTCTGGTTGTGTGTATAATTTTGAGCTATCAACATCAGAGTTGTCTACACCATCTTCCTCACCTCCAGTGATTCCTAGTTCGATTTCTAATGTCATACCAATTTTGCTCATTCTTTCTAGGTATGTTTTGCAAATTTCGATATTTTCTTCGATTGGCTCTTCTGATAAGTCAATCATGTGAGAACTGAATAAAGATTTTCCTGTAGCAGCAAAGTGCTCTTCAGATGCATCTAATAAACCATCGATCCAAGGTAATAATTTTTTTGCACAGTGGTCAGTATGTAAAATTACAGTAGCTCCGTATGCTTCTGCTAAGGTATGGATACTTTTTGCACCTGCAATTGCACCTGCAATAGCTGCTTTTTCACCTGCATTAGAAAGTCCTTTACCTGCATTAAATTGAGCTCCACCATTTGAAAATTGGATAATAACTGGTGCATTTAATTTTGCAGCTGTTTCAAGTACACCATTAATTGTATTTGATCCTGTAACATTTACAGCTGGAAGTGCAAAACCTTTTTCTTTTGCATAATTAAAGATTTCTTGAACCTGATCACCAGTTGCTACACCTGCTTTTATGTTGTGTGCCATTTTGTTTTTGTTTTTGTGTTAGATTTTAGATTTTTTGTTTAAGTTCGCAAAAATAAGAATTAATTAGCATTAGAAAGGATAATTTATTCCAAAATTTAAAACTGAATGTGCGAAATTATAATCTCTAAACCATTTTTTTCCAGATTCATCCGCAGGATTGAAGGTTTTAAATCCAAAATCAAATCGGACAACAAAGAAATTTAAATCGTATCTAAGTCCAAATCCAGAGCCTAATGCCAGATCTTTTAAACTGGACAAATTGTTAAAAGTTGCTTTTTCGTCAGTTAGATTATCAAATACATTCCAGATGTTTCCTGCATCGGCAAATAAAGCTCCTTTTAAGTCTCCAAGAATTTTAAATCGATATTCAGCACTAAGTGCAATTTTCATGTTTGCTTCATTGAAATCCAATAAGGATTCTGTTTTTCCAGGTCCTAAACTATAGGGTTGCCAAGCTCTGTTGTCATTTGATCCTCCTGCAAAATAACTTCTTGAGAAGGGAATGTAATCTGAATTTCCAAAAGGGACAGCAATTCCAAAAAAGCTTCGAAAGGCAAACACATTTTGTCTGGATAAATCCCAATGTTTGATGTAATCAAATTCGGCTTTTCCATATTCTGAATATTCTAAGTTGAAAATTTTATAATTTCCAGCATTGTTTTTATTTAATCCAATTGTTTTTGAAATCAAGGAAAGTAAAGAACCTGCCGATTCTATTTTGGCCTTAAACTGATAAAAATTGTTGTCTTTTAGATCTTTTTTGGTCGTTTTTGAAAATGTAAAACTTGAAGCCAATATAAAATTATCTTCGCTTAGTCGTACTCTTCTTTCAGTAATACTTAAAACTTCTTTGTAAGCGGGGTCTTGGGGAGTTAAATTAGTATTCAGAGTCAAGGCATCGTTTGTGAATCCAATTGTACCTTCGTCAATAATTAAATTGTTGTTAGCATCTACATAATTTGGATTGATATTGTAGGTTTTTGCAATTTCATTTAAGGCATTGTACGAAGAACTATATACGTTAAAGTAATTTAATGGATTCAGATTACGAACATATTGGATATTGAACAAATCAAATCTAGAGGTATTGTTTTGTTTTGGATTCCAGTTATACGTAAAAATTCCAGTGAAATTTTCTTTATCAAGTCCAATATTTTTTTGCGAAGTATAACCAATTCCTATTTGTGTGGAAGGAATCATGCTTTTAGGGATGATTTTTTCGGTAGAAAAAGGGAAAAATATTCTAGGAAAATTTAATTTCATATCCACACCATATTCAGAAACATTGAAGAATTGGTTATTGGGGTTGGCTAAGTCTTTTGAGGAACCTACATTGGCTCTGGCCGATATTTCTAAAGTTTCAGCACCATTAAAAATATTTCTAATGGTTAATGCTGGGGTAAATGAGATGCCAAAATCTTGTATGTTCGAATGGGTAAAATCAGAAGAAGCTTGAAAGCTGTATTTCTTTCTAGGAGTAAGATATATTTTTGCTATTAAGGAATTGTTTAATGTGTCTTTTTTGTCAATTTCGTATTGGATACTTGGAGCATTAAAAATTTTTAAATTGCTCAAGTATCTTGATGTAAGTACGGTTCTGTAATCGGCAAATAGATTTCCTTTGTTTATAAAAATGGCATCTGTAATTGCTTTAGGGCGGTATTTAATTTTTTCAATTCCGTATAATTTGAAATTCTCGTAGCTAATACTATCGGTTATGTTTTGCTTGTTTGTGTTGGGTTTAAAGTCGGTGTAAATGGCAACATCACTTATTTTATAAAGTTTATAAGGTTCCGTTTTGGTCGAATCTTTGTCTTGGTAACTGTTATTTCCTATTTTAATATTCACATTGGCTTTGTTTTTTTTGCCAATAGTATCTATGTCGTATACAATAGAGGTTGGTTGAAAATAATAAGCTCCGTGATTTCTGAAATAGTTAGAAAGACGGTTTTTTTCATCCGAAAAATCGATCGTTTTAAATTGGTTCCCAGATTTAATTAATGGATTTTCTTTTGCTGTTTTGTATAAGGAATCTAGTTGTGGCGAACTAATAGTAGCTGTTATTGTATCTAACAAATAGGCGTTGTTAGTTGTGATTTCGTATTCAATTTTTCCTCTTTTAGGTTTTATGGTATCGTGTTTAGAATTGACTACCACATCAAAATAACCATTATTGAAATAGTAATATTTAAGTCTCGCTACCGATTTCTTTGTTTTTGTAGAATCAATAATGACAGGTGGTTCCCCCGTTTTTTTTAAAAAATCATGAATTCCGTGATACCAAAAGGATTTGCCAAGGCGATCCACTTGTTTAGCTGATAGCCATTTGGATTTTCTTTCGTATTTGCCAGGATTGTTAGTGAATTTTGCTTGGTATGTCGAGTCAGGATTTAGATTAGCTAAATTATAGAGATTTAATCGTAAGCGAAAGCCTAATAAGGTGCTGTTAGGTTTTTGGTATAATTGTTCGTGAATATCTTCGTTGTTGGTTTTCTTGCCATTTACTGCAATTTGAGTACTTGCAAGAAGTTGTTTTCCTTTTGGAACTCTTTTTTCTGCGTTACAAGCAGCAATAATTATTCCTATTAGAATAAATAATGATATTTTTGCTGAAATTTTTTTCAAGACGTCTAAAATATTTAATTCAAAAGTACATATTTTTATGGTTAGTAAAAACCAAATAAAACTAATAACTAGTTTACAGCAAAAAAAGTATAGGATTATCAATCAAATGTTTTTTGCAGAAGGTGTAAAAGTGATTCAAGAACTTTTGAATTCTAATTTCGAATTAGAACATTTGTATACTACCCAGTATGATTTTGAGGACGTTTTAGGTAAAAAAAAATCCTTAATACACGAAACCGATTTGAAAAAAATCAGTGCTTTAGCTACACCTAATAGCTGTTTGGCATTGTTTAAAATTCCAGAAGAAAAAACAATTATAGAATCCGGTTTAATAATTGCGTTGGATGATGTGAGAGACCCAGGTAACTTAGGGACTATATTACGTCTATGTGATTGGTACGGAGTAGAACAAGTAATTTGTTCTAAGGAGTCGGTTGATATTTACAATCCAAAAGTAGTTCAGGCAACAATGGGATCTATAAGTAGGGTAAATGTAACTTATGTGGATTTAGAAGCATACATTTCTCAAACGAATTTAAAAGTTTACGGCACTTTTATGGAGGGAGAAAATATATATAAATCTTCCCTTCCTCAAGAAGGAATTATTGTTATGGGAAATGAAGCTAATGGTATTTCAGAAGAAATTGAAGCTTTAATAAAAAACCGTATTACTATTCCTCGTTTTGGGAAATTACAAAAGGCAGAAAGTTTAAATGTTGCCACTGCAACGGGTATAATTTTGAGTGAATTTAAGCGAAATCTGGCTTAAATTTTTTTTAATGGAAAGTAAAATTAATAAAGACGGCTCTTGTTTTTAATGATTCGATATTTCCTGTCCAAGGGCTATTAGGGTCATTATCACGAATAAGTTCGTCTTTAAGGCTGAAACAGCCACGAATAGAAGGGGAAAAGATAAAGTATTCAGAGAAGATGTCGATTCCAAAACCCAACTCGTAATTCGTACTCCATGGTTTTACTCTGAATTTTTGTTGGAGATTATCGTCTTTGGATTTTGAGTTGGAAGATAAATTTAGAGTAGTAGACAATCCACCTACAATATAGGGACGAATGTTCCCAGTTCTTACAGTGGAAAATTTGAGTAATAAAGGAAAATGAATATAAGTACTGTTTACGTCGCGTACTGCGTCAATTTCTCTTTCAAAATCTGGAAAATATAAGGTTCTTTTAGTGTAATATAATCCGGGTTCAAAACGAAGGTTTACGTGTTCTTGAAGTTTTAAATCAGCTACAACTCCTACATTGAAACCGGTGCTTTTTTTTACTTGGATGTCTGGACTTACCGTTTTGTAATCGAACTTAAAATCAAAAGAACTAACCCCTAAATAATAGCCAAAATACAGTCGTTGTTTTTGAAAATTTTCTAAATTGATAATAGGATCTTTACTAAACATTCCTTTAGTTTGCGACTGTCCTAAAGTGAATATTAATAAGAAAGTAAAGGCAATTATCTTTTTCATGACCGGGAAAGTTTATTTTTTGGATGCAACATAAATGGTGGCAACCCCAAAAGTTTGTGGCATTGCTTTTACATCTATAAACCCTGTTTTTCTTAAAATATTGTTTAAAGCTTCACCATAAGGAAAAGCAGCCGCCGATTCGGATAGGTATCCATAGGCAACGTTGTCTTTAGAAAATAATTTCCCGATGATTGGTAAAATGTTTTTGCTGTAAAAATTGTAACCTTGTTTGTAAGGTGTTTTTTCAGGAACTGAGGTTTCTAGAATAACAAAAGTTCCGTTAGGCTTTAAAACTCTTAATATTTCTGCTAAACCTTTTTCTAAGTTTTCAAAGTTACGTACACCAAAAGCAACAGTAATGGCATCAAAGTAATTGTCTTCAAAAGGAATACTTTCGGAATCTCCCAAAATCATTTCGATACGTTCAGAAAGATTTTTTTGCGCAATTTTTTTTATTCCCACGTCTAACATTCCTTCCGAAATGTCTAATCCTGTTATTTTTTTGGCATTGGTTTGTGCCATTAAAATAGCTAAGTCTCCTGTGCCAGTTGCAATGTCTAAAATAGTTTCTGGTTTATTTTTATTGATGATTTTGAGTACTTTTTTTCTCCATTTAACATCAATTCCAAATGAGATAACTCGATTTAAATTATCGTAGTTGCCAGAAATGGTATCAAACATTTTGGCGACTTGTTCTTTTTTACCTAAGGTAGAATCTTTATATGGGGTGATATTTTTGTCCATTTTTTAAATTTTAGCAAATATACTATAATGCCTTTTAAAATGTTCTGGTATTTTGAAATTCAATTTTGGTTTGGTTTTTTTTATTTTTTGAAAAATCACCAAAAGTGGGTATTGTATGATAAATTTTTTATATTGAAATTTACAACCTGAATTACTTATCATGATTAATAGAGAATTACTTATTCAACTCGGATGGCTGTTTTTTGCGTTGGCAATTTCATTTGTTCTTGTTATTTATTTTGACGGCTCTTCTTTAATAAGAGGTAGAGACTTTATTGAAACGCAAAATACGTTCTTAGGATTAAATTTGTTTTTGGAAATTTTAATTTTCACCTCCTTTAGTATCTTTGTGGTATTTGGTATTAAAGGGTTTTTCGAGATTTTTTCTCGAAAAATTGCAAATAATATTATTCTTATTTCGGGTATGAGTTTATTATTTGTCAATTTATTGTTGTTATGTCAAATTGTTTTTCAAGACTAGAATAGTTTCAAATTAATTTTAAAGTGATTCAAAGTAAAAAAACACCTCTACTGAGGTGTTTTTTCTTTTTTAATATAGGTTTCAAATGTGAAATCGTACAAATGTTTTTCATCTTTAGTTTGAAATTCGCTATTAGTTAGTTCCCATTCATTTTTATTTATTTCAGGAAAAAAAGCATCTGCTTCAAAAGTGTGGTGTACAACAGTCAATTCAATTTTATCGGCAAATGGTAGGCTTAAATTGTAAATTTCGCCACCTCCTATGATAAATGATTCTTCGTTTTTTGGGCAAATTTCAATAGCTTTTTCGATACTGTTTACAACGATACAGCCCTCTGCTTCATATCCCTTTTGTCTTGTAATAATAACATGGGTTCTATTTGGTAAGGGTTTAGGGAAACTTTCAAATGTTTTTCTACCCATTATAATGTAGTGTCCTGTTGTGAGGCTTTTAAATCGTTTAAAATCGTTTGGTAAATGCCAAACTAGCTGGTTGTCTTTTCCAAGTGCCCTGTTTTCAGCAGCAGCAGCGATCATTGTAATCATTCGTTTTTAATTAGTAGGGTTTTCTTCGTTTAGGTTGTTGCTCAATTCTTCAATTTTCTTTTTTTGTAAATCGACTAAGCGGTCAATTTGTTCTCTTTCCCAGTTTTTATCCATGAATCGATCAGTAATAAATACTTTTATGAAATGCAAAATAAATAAAAACAACCAAGCTGTAATAAGCCAAATGTGCCAACTTGCGTTTTCGTTGAAGTGAAAAACGGTTGTGGCTACAAATAAAAATAGGCTAGCTAAAAACAATAAAACAAAATGAAAATAAACTCTTTTTTTCTGTTTTATACGTTTTCTAGCGTACTCGTATAATTCATGTTGTTCGGTTTTCATAGGGAGCTGTTTTTTTGTTTATAAAGATAAAATTTAATTTCTAAATGTTGATTTGTGTGGGAAATTATTTGTATTTCATTCTTTCTTTTTTTTGTTAATTAGGAAAAATACCAAAGATAAATTATAAAATTGATTTGTTTTTAACACTTTATTATGTTTTGTCTTAAAAGTTCATTCAAGGTGTTTAAACTTCAAAATAAAATGACTTACTTTGTTTCAGAAATCTAAAAATGAAACAGTTATGTCGATTAAAAAACAGTTTGTAAAGTCAAAACCAGTTTGTAAAGTTACGTTTTCAATAGAGGCTAAGGAAGCTACAAGTGCTGCTGTAGTAGGTGATTTTAACAATTGGAATCCTGAAGAAGGTGCTTTAAGTAAATTGAAAAACGGTACTTTTAAAGGTGTTTTTGATTTGGATAAAGATGCAACTTATGAATTTAAATATCTGATTGACGGAGAATATATAAACGAAACAGAAGCAGACTCATTTAAGTGGAATGAATTTGCAGGGGCTGAAAATAGCGTTTTAGAGGTTTAATCTAAAACGCTTTTTTTTTTGTTTATACTGCCACGTTGCCTTTAATGGTCTCGTGAGGTTCATAGCCTACGAGAGTGAAGTCGTCATAGTCAAAATCAAAAATGTTTTTTATCTCAGGATTTAAAATCATTTTTGGTAATGGCCTAGGCTTACGTGATAATTGTAGTTCGATTTGATCAAAGTGATTGTTGTATATGTGTGCGTCACCGAACGTATGGATGAATTCTCCTGGTTCTAAGTCGCATACTTGTGCTATCATCATCGTTAGCAAAGCGTAAGAAGCAATATTAAACGGAACACCTAAGAAAATGTCGGCACTTCTTTGGTATAATTGGCAGGATAATTTTCCGTTAGCTACATAAAATTGGAAGAAAGCATGACAAGGCGGCAAAGCGGCTTTGTTGTTAGCTACATTTTCTTCGAATGATTTGGATGTGTCTGGTAATACTGATGGGTTCCAAGCCGAAACAAGCATTCTTCGGCTGTTGGGATTGGTTTTTAATTCTTGTATTAGATCGGAAATTTGATCAATTTCTTCACTGTTCCAATTACGCCATTGATGTCCGTATACTGGACCCAAATCTCCATTTTTATCTGCCCAAGCATCCCAAATTTTTACATTATGTTCTTTTAGGTAACCTATGTTGGTATCGCCTTTTAGGAACCAAAGCAATTCGTAAATGATTGATTTAAGATGAAGTTTTTTAGTGGTTACCATAGGGAAACCTTCGCTTAAATCAAAACGCATTTGGTAACCAAAAACACTTTTGGTTCCCGTTCCTGTTCGATCGCCTTTTTGGCAACCATTTTCCATTACATGTTTTACTAAATCTAGATATTGCTTCATTGGGATATGTTGATTTATGCAAATTGTTATACTATAGCACTCAAAAATAGCACTTAAATTAGGATTCTCTTTTTGAAATTTCGTCTCTTATTTTTGCTGCTTTTTCGTAATCTTCTTGTTCAACAGCTTGAATTAATAAGTTATTTAATTCTTGTAAGCTATATTTTATATAAACTCTGCCGCTTTCTGCTTCAGCCGAAAAAGATTCAGGATTAGAAATGACATCTTCCATTGGTTGGTTTTCTTTGTCTGAATCAGTTGGGCTTGTTTTTAAATAAATACCTGCTTTATCTAAAATGTTTTTATAGGTGAAAATTGGCGCATTGAATCGTAAAGCTAAAGCAATTGCATCAGAAGTTCTGGCGTCGATTATTTCTTCGATTTTATCTCTTTCGCAAATAATACTAGAGTAAAAAACACCATCTACTAATTTGTGTATGATTACTTGTTTAACTACGATATCAAATCGCTCAGCAAAATTTTTGAATAAATCATGAGTTAGTGGACGTGGCGGTTTTATTTCTTTTTCTAAAGCAATTGCAATAGATTGAGCTTCAAAAGCACCTATTACTATAGGTAGTTTTCTCTCGCCGTCTACTTCATTCAAAATCAAAGCGTAGGCCCCATTTTGTGTTTGGCTGTATGAAATTCCTTTTATGGATAATTTTACTAAGCTCATAATTGTTGAAATGAAAAATGTAGTTTTGGTTTTTAGTTTTAGGTTGCAATATTAATTAAAAATTCTGCCAATAAGCAAAGATATGATTATCTTATTTTATTAGGCAGAATTATTTTATTGTTTAGCTTGTAAGCTTAATTGTTTTGTGACTTATACGTTTTTAATTTTTCAATTAATCTTGGTACAACATCAAAAGCATCACCCACGATTCCGTAATCTGCAACCTTAAAGAAAGGCGCTTCGGCATCGGTATTGATTACTACTTTTACTTTAGAAGCATTGATTCCGGCAATATGTTGAATCGCTCCAGAAATTCCAATCGCAATATATAAATTAGTAGCAACTGGTTTTCCTGTTTGTCCTACGTGTTCAGCGTGTGGTCTCCAACCTAAATCGGATACAGGTTTAGAACAAGCAGTCGCCGCACCAAGAACTGCAGCTAAATCTTCAATTAATCCCCAGTTTTCAGGCCCCTTTAATCCGCGTCCTCCTGATACTACAATTTCAGCATCTGCAATAGAAACTTTTCCAGATGATTTTTCAACAGATTCTACTTTAATACCAAAGTCATTATCGCCAATTATCGGATTGAAAATTTCTTCGGTTAATGTGGATTCGTTTTCAAAAATACCGAATGAGTTTTTTGCTAAACAAATCACTTTTACATCAGTATTGATTTCAGTTATATTGAATGCTTTGTTTGAAAAAGCATTTCTTTTTACTTGAAAAGGAGCGGTACTAACCGGTAATGCAACTACATTAGAAGCGTAACCTGCATCTAAGTTTATAGCTACCAATGGAGAAAGATAAATACTATCGGTGCTTGATGATAGAATTACCAGTTTAGTGTTTTCCTGTTGAGCAGCTTGTTTGATAACATCTGCGTAAGCTTTTGCATTAAATTGATTCAGTTTGTCATTAGCTACTTTTAAAACTTTGTCAACTCCGTATTTTGCTAATTCCGAATTATTTTCGTTATTAATGGTCAAAGCGGTTACAGTTGTTCCTAATGATTCGGCTACTTTTTTAGCATAAGATGCGATTTCAAAAGCTACTTTTTTAAATTTTCCTTCGGCCGATTCGGCATATATTAATATTGACATGATGATTTATGATTTTAGATTAACGATTTGTGATATTAGATTTTAATTAAAGTGTTGAATTGGATTTTGTTTTGCATATCTGCAGTCAAAAATCTTCATTCAGTAATCTTAAATCACTTTGGCCTCGTTGTGTAATAAGTTGATTAATTCATCTAAATTGTCAGCTGAAATCATTTTTACAGCCGATTTTGGAGCTGGTTTTTCAAATTTAATTGCTTTAGTATTTGTAGGTGCTTCAGTTGCTTCAATCACATTTAGTGGTTTAGTTCTGGCAGTCATAATTCCTCTCATGTTAGGAATTCGTAAGTCTTTTTCTTCAACGATTCCTTTTTGACCACCAATAATTAAAGGTAAAGAAGTGCTAACGGTTACTTTTCCGCCGTCTATTTCACGTACAGCAGTTACATTTGTTCCATCAACTTTAACATCAATACAGGCGTTTAGAAAATTGTATCCTAAAATACCAGCTGTCATTCCTGGAACCATCCCTCCGTTATAATCTAGTGATTCTTTTCCAGCAATAACTAAGTCGTATCCTCCTGATTGTATTACTTGAGCTAATTGTTTCGCTACAAAAAAACCATCGGTAGGAGTTGCGTTGATACGGATGGCATCATTGGCTCCAATAGCAAGTGCTTTTCTTAATGTAGGTTCGGTTTCATGACCTCCAACATTTACTACTGTTACAGTAGCGCCTTGTTGTTCTTGGAACCAAATAGCACGTGTCAATCCAAATTCGTCATTAGGATTGATTACATATTGAACACCGTTAGTGTCAAATTCAGTATCACCGTTTGTAAAATTAATTTTAGAGGTAGTATCAGGAACATGACTGATGCAAACTAGTATTTTCATGTTTTGAAGATTTTATGTGTTTTTTGAAGATTGAGTTACAAAATTAGAACAATATTTCGAATATTTTGGCATTGAATAGGTACTTAAGGAGATTCGTATAATAATTTAGTCTTTTTGTTAGGAATATAGGAAGTTAAATTGCAAGATATTCACATACGAATCCTAAGATGTTAGAATTTAAGGTGGATTATTTAGGTTAAATTGTGTTTTAAATGGTTTAAAATATTTATTTTTGCTCCTTTGAAAATTATATACATACTATATCTAATATGAGAACGATACAATTTAGAGAGGCCATTTGCGAAGCGATGAGTGAAGAAATGCGTCGTGATGAGTCCATTTATTTAATGGGTGAGGAAGTTGCTGAGTACAATGGAGCTTATAAAGCATCTAAAGGAATGCTTGCTGAATTTGGAGAAAAAAGAGTTATTGATACTCCAATTGCAGAGTTAGGTTTTTCGGGAATTGCTGTAGGTTCAGCAATGAATGGTTGCCGACCAATTGTAGAATATATGACTTTCAACTTCTGTTTAGTTGGTATTGATCAAATTATTAATAATGCTGCTAAAATGCGTCAAATGACAGGGGGACAATTTAATGTGCCAATCGTTTTTCGTGGACCAACTGCTTCTGCAGGTCAATTAGGAGCTACACACTCTCAAGCTTTAGAGAACTGGTTTGCAAATACTCCAGGTTTAAAAGTTATTGTTCCGTCAACTCCTTATGATGCTAAAGGTTTATTGAAAGCGGCTATTCGTGATAATGACCCAGTAATTTTCATGGAATCTGAGCAAATGTATGGTGATAAAGGAGAAGTGCCAGATGGAGAATATGTAATTCCTATTGGAGTTGCTGATATCAAAAGAGAAGGAACAGATGTAACAATTGTTTCTTTTGGAAAAATCATTAAAGAAGCATTTATTGCAGCTGATGAATTAGCTAAAGAAGGTATTTCATGTGAAATTATCGACTTAAGAACAGTTCGTCCTATGGATAAAGACGCTATTTTGAAATCGGTTAAAAAAACGAATCGTTTGGTAATTCTTGAAGAAGCTTGGCCAGTGGCTAGTATTTCTTCTGAGATTACTTATATCGTTCAAGAACAAGCATTCGATTTCTTAGACGCGCCAATTCAAAGAATCACTACAGCTGATACTCCAGCACCATATTCACCAGTGTTGTTGAAAGAATGGTTGCCAAATGCATCTGATGTAATCAAAGCTGTTAAAAAAGTAATGTATAAATAATACATAACAAACACTATTAAGGCTTCATCTTACGTTTAGTTTGATGAAGCTTTTTTTTTTAAAATTTACTGTATGAGTAAAAAATATCTTTTTTTAGTAATTATTTTTATTGTGTCTTTGTTTTCTACACTTTTTGCTCAAACAAAAGTGAGCGGAATGGTTCTAGATAAATCAAATCAGCCTGTCCCTTATGCAAATATTGTGTTTAAAGGTTCAAATCAAGGGGTTATGTCTAATGAAGACGGGCGTTTTTATATCGAATCTCCTCAAACTTATGATGTTTTGTTGATTACATCTGTAGGCTTTTCAGATAAAGAAATTACTTTGGAAAAAGCAGTAAATTATAATTTTACGGTTGTTCTGAAAGATGCAGAGGCGTTAAAGGAGGTAGTGGTTTTTACAGGTAAAACTTCTAAAAAAAACAATCCCGCTCTTGATATTCTTAGGAAAATTTGGGAAAGAAAACGTAAAAATGGCTTGTATCTGTTTGATCAATATCAAATGGAAAAATATGAGAAGGTTGAATTTGATATGAATACCATTGATAGTGCTTTTATGAAAAGCAAGCTTTTCAAAGGAATGGAGTTTGTTTTTAAGCATGTTGATACTTCAAGGGTAACTGGGAAGACCTATCTCCCTATTTTTATTAACGAATCATTATCGGATGTATATGGTAATAATAAGTTGGGAAAGGTAAAAGAGAAATTGAAAGCCAATAAAAATTCTGGATTTAGCGATAATCAACAAATATTATCTTTTGTAAAAGACTTGTATTCTAATTATGATATTTACAATAATCACATGACTTTTTTTGATAAGAGTTTTACGAGTCCTTTGTCAAAAACAGGTATTGATACCTATAATTATGTCTTGCGTGATAGTGCTTTCATCAATAAGAAATGGTGTTACAATATTTTGTTTTATCCTCGTCGTAAAAACGAACTTACTTTTAAAGGGGATTTTTGGGTTAATGACACCACTTTTGCCATCAAGAAAATTAATATGGCTGTAACTAAAAGTGCCAATATTAACTGGGTAAAAGATATTTATATCGAACAAGAATTTGAAGTTCAAAACGATTCGGTTTTTTTATTGACACGTGACCACATGATGTCGGATTTTGCCTTGAATAAAAAAGAAGAGTCTAAAGGGGTTTATGGTAAACGTACCACATTGTATCAAAATCATCAATTTAATGTAGAGAAACCAGTAGCTTTTTATAAAGAAGAAGTCAATTACATCGATAATGAAGTCTATAATCGAGATGAAAAATACTGGGAGGAGAATCGATTTGAAAATCTAAATAAAGATGAAAAAGGTATATACAAAATGTTAGATACCTTGCAAACGGTCAAGAAATTTAAGAAGTTGTATAATTTGGTTTCCATTTTAGGAAGTGGTTATATCCAATTTGGACATTTTGATTATGGGCCTATTTTTTCAACTTTTGGATACAATGAAGTTGAAGGTGTTCGTATTCGAACAGGAGGTCGAACCTATTTTGGCCCAAACGACACTTGGAGACTTCAAGGCTATACGGCTTATGGATTTGATGATAATAAATTCAAATATGGTTTGTCAGGAAAATGGATGGTTGATAAGAAAAACAGAATCATTCTTTCAGGAGGTAATCGACGTGATGTCGAGCAAATTGGGGCGAGCTTGACTACTACAAATGATGTTTTGGGGCGAAGTTTTGCTTCTTCCTCTTTGTTTAATACAAGTAGTAATGGAAAATTGACCAATATCAACTTGTCTAATTTTGCTGTTGAAATGGAACCCGTAAAAAACCTGACCTTTCAATTAGGGTTTTCTTATAGAACATTAGAATCAGCGTCTAATACATTTAGCTTGGATTATTATACAGATGCTACTTATACTACAACAAGAAAGGATGTAAAACAATCAGAAGCTAATGTACAGGTTGAATTTAGCCCAAATCGAAAAATGATTGGTTTCGGGGTAGAAAGAAATGTAGTTGATAGTCCGTTCAGTCGATTTTATGTGAATTATAGTCATGGATTTAAAGGTTTATTAGATAGTGATTTTGACTATGATAAATTGCAATTGTATTATAAACAACCAATAATTATTGGTCCATTAGGACGAACCAATATTACTTTAGAATTAGGTAAAACCTTTGGAACAATTCCTTTAGGTTTAATGAGTGTGATACCAGGAAATCAATCTTATTTTACGATAGAAAATACATTTAGTAATCTTAATTTTTACGAATTTATCTCGGATCAATATGCTACGATGCAGTGGGAACACAATTTCCAGGGAAGATTATTTGCTCGAATTCCTTTTATGCGAAAATTAAATTGGAGAGAGATTATTGGTGCCAGAGGAGTGTATGGAACTATTACCGATGCTAATCGTGCCATTAATGCTTCGGGATTGAATTATACAGCACCGGAAAATGTGTATTGGGAATATAGTGCTGGTATTGGGAATATTTTCAAGGTTTTCCGAATTGATTTTACTTGGAGAGGTAATTATTTGAATGCACCCGATGCGCAACGTTTTTCTGTAAAAGGTGCCTTTGGTTTTTATTTCTAAACTAATAAATAGGATTAAAAGTTTGGAGTATATTTTAGATAGAAATATTTTGTTATAAAAGACTATTTAAATTACTTTTGTGCCCAAATTAAATCAACTTAAGATAATTAAAATGACTGCAGACAAAATAAACACTTTCGATGTACTTATCGAAATACCAAGAGGAAGTAGAAATAAGTACGAGTACGATTTTGAAATCAAAAGAATGCGTTTTGATAGAATGTTATTCTCTTCAATGATGTACCCTGCTGATTACGGATTTATTCCTGAAACTTTAGCTTTAGATGGAGATCCATTAGATGTTTTGGTTTTAGTTAATGAGCCTACTTTTCCTGGTTGTGTTATGGAAGTGAAACCTATCGGTGTTTTCCATATGGCAGATGATAAAGGACCAGATGAGAAAATTGTTTGTGTACCTGTTTCTGACCCAATTTGGAATAAATTAAATGATTTGTCAGATGTTAATCCTCACTTATTAAAAGAAATCGAGCACTTCTTCCAAGTATACAAGGATCTTGAAAATAAACAAGTAGATGTTGAAGGTTGGGGAGATTTAAGTGAAGCAAAAACAATCATCAAAGAATGTACAGATCGTTTCAATGCAATTGAAAACAAACCAGAAGGATTATTTAGTATTAAATAATTTAAGTTTATAAAAATGTAAAAAAAGCAATATTCGGTCAGAATATTGCTTTTTTTGTTTAAATTCGTTTGTATAGTGTTGATTATTAACCTTAACCAAAACGAATTTATGAATACAATTATGATTTGGATGCCAGTGATTATGGCATTAGTTGGATTGGCTTTTATGTTTTACAAAAGAGCTTGGGTTTTAAAACAAGATGCCGGAGATGGTAAAATGGCGGCTATTTCGGATTATATTTACGAAGGAGCCTTAGCCTTTCTCAAAGCAGAGTACAGGTTGCTCTCTGTTTTTGTTTTATTAGCCAGTATTGTTTTAGCAGCTATTACTTTTTTGCCAGGTGTTAAAACACATTTATTAATTGTAATCGCCTTCGTTGTTGGTGCATTCTTTTCTGCTTTAGCTGGAAATATGGGAATGAAGATAGCAACAAAAACGAACGTAAGGACTACTCAGGCGGCTCGTAGTAGTTTGCCTCAGGCGTTAAAGGTTTCTTTTGGAGGAGGAACCGTAATGGGGTTAGGTGTTGCTGGATTGGCAGTATTAGGTTTGACTTCTTTTTTTATTTTCTTTTTTCATTTTTTCATGGATGGCTCATGGACTTCTACCGAAGATATGACGGTAGTTCTTGAAACACTGGCGGGTTTTTCATTAGGAGCCGAATCGATTGCTTTGTTCGCTAGAGTAGGTGGGGGAATTTATACTAAAGCTGCCGATGTAGGTGCTGATTTAGTAGGTAAAGTAGAAGCAGGAATTCCAGAAGATGATCCACGTAATCCTGCGACAATTGCGGATAATGTAGGGGATAATGTGGGCGATGTGGCTGGAATGGGGGCTGATTTATTTGGTTCTTATGTGGCTACAGTACTAGCAGCAATGGTTTTGGGGAATTATGTTATTAAAGACATGGGTGGAATTATTCAAGATGCATTTGGTGGTATAGGTCCAATTTTGTTACCTATGGCTATAGCTGGTTTTGGAATATTGTTTTCAATCATAGGAACGATGTTGGTTAAAATCTCAAGTGATGATGCAAAAGAATCTCAAGTGCAAAAAGCTTTGAATATTGGAAATTGGGTTTCAATTGTTCTTACAGCTGTTTCTTGTTTTTTCTTGGTTCAATATATGCTTCCTGAAGTTATGACTATGGAGTATTTTGGTGAAGGTGCTCAAGAAATTTCATCAATGCGTGTTTTTTATGCTACTATAATTGGTTTGTTTGTTGGTGGAGCAATCTCTTCTGTTACAGAATATTATACGGGATTGGGGACGAAGCCCGTTCTAGCAATTGTTCAAAAATCATCTACAGGAGCAGGGACTAATGTGATTGCAGGTTTAGCAACAGGAATGATTTCGACCTTTCCAACCGTTTTATTGTTTGGTGCGGCGATATGGTCAACCTATGCTTTGGCTGGTTTTTATGGAGTTGCTTTAGCGGCCTCTGCAATGATGGCTACTACGGCTATGCAATTGGCAATTGATGCATTTGGTCCAATTTCAGATAATGCTGGAGGAATTGCTGAAATGAGCGAATTACCAAAAGAAGTTCGAACAAGAACTGATATTTTGGATTCAGTAGGAAATACAACCGCAGCTACAGGAAAAGGTTTTGCGATTGCTTCGGCAGCATTAACATCTTTGGCACTGTTTGCTGCTTATGTGACTTTTACAGGAATTGATGGAATTAATATTTTTAAAGCACCTGTTTTGGCTATGTTGTTTGTTGGCGGAATGATTCCTGTAGTTTTTTCTGCATTGGCGATGAATTCTGTTGGTAAAGCAGCCATGGATATGGTGTATGAAGTGCGTCGTCAGTTTAAAGAAATACCAGGTATCATGGAAGGAACAGCAAAACCGGAGTATGCGAAATGCGTTGATATTTCAACCAAAGCGGCTTTGCGCGAAATGATGTTCCCGGGCGTTTTAACTATTGGTTTTCCTATAGCAATTGTTTTACTTGGAAAATTAGTTTATGCTGATAATAATCAGTTAATTGCTGAAATGCTGGGTGGGTACATGGCGGGTGTAACGGTTTCAGGTGTGCTTTGGGCTGTTTTTCAAAACAATGCTGGAGGTGCTTGGGATAATGCGAAAAAGTCATTTGAAGCTGGTGTAATGATTAATGGCGAGATGACTTATAAAGGTTCAGATGCGCATAAAGCGGCAGTGACAGGTGATACCGTGGGTGATCCATTTAAAGATACTTCTGGACCTTCGATGAATATTTTAATCAAGCTAACTTGTTTAATTGGTTTGGTAATTGCGCCAATATTAGGAAATGGAAGTACAACGCATACTGGGAAAAATAGGCATATCATGGAAATGAATTCTTGTCATATGGGTAATCATGGTGGGAATCATATGTTCATGGGAAAATGTGATATGTCAAAATGTGCAAAAATGACTAAAGACGAATGTGCAAAAATGTGTGATGAAAAGGGATGTACGCCAGAAGAAAAAAAGGCTTGTTTATCACATTATGACAGCAACGGAAAGTTTGTTGCTCCATCTAATTCTGTAAAAAAAGAATGTTGTGCTCACAAAAAATAAATTATGTTAATAATAAAAAATGCCTCGCAATTGCGAGGCATTTTTTATCTGTATATTATAGGATTAAAACAATCCGTTTAATTCGGCATTGATTCTTTCGATGATGTTTCCTAAGTCTTCAGGGTTGTCCACAAAGTTTATTTTGTCTACATCTATAATTAATAGTTTTCCTCTGTTGTACGTTTGAATCCAAGCTTCATAGCGCTCGTTCAAACGGCTTAGATAGTCAATTGAAATAGAGTTTTCGTATTCGCGTCCACGTTTGTGGATTTGTCCTACTAAATTTGGAATAGAACTTCTTAGGTATATCAATAAATCGGGAGCTTTAACTGTAGATTCCATTAATTCGAAAAGAGAAGAATAGTTTTGGAAATCACGAGTAGTCATTAGTCCCATTGCATAAAGATTAGGAGCAAAAATATGGGCGTCTTCATAGATGGTTCGGTCTTGGATTACTTTTTTTCCGCTTTCGCGAATTTGCATCACTTGACGAAAACGACTATTCAAGAAATAAATTTGTAGATTAAAAGACCAGCGTTCCATCTGGTGGTAAAAATCATCCAGATAAGGGTTGTCTACCACATCCTCGTAATGAGGTTCCCATTTGAAATGTTTGGATAATAAAGCGGTTAAAGTTGTTTTTCCTGATCCAATATTTCCAGCTACTGCTATGTGCATTATTGTTTTGTCGTTTTTATGGTTTGTGTTTTACTTTGTTGTAAAAATAGAAAAAAAAATAGACCATCTTGTAGGAATGCTGATTGTTTTCTAAAATTTTCAACTTCGTTTAGCTTCGATTATGGCATAAAAAAAGCCATTACTTTGTAGGAATGGCTTTCTTTTAGTTTTATGTGTGGATATTACAATCCAAAAGCAGTTTTAATTTGTGCTACATAATCTAGTTTTTCCCATGTAAACAATTCAACAGTTACTGTTTTTTCTTCTCCTCCAGGAGCAGAGAATGTTTTAGTAACTACTTCTGGTGTACGTCCCATGTGTCCGTAAGCAGCAGTTTCACTGTAGATAGGGTTTCTTAATTTTAAACGTTGCTCGATAAAGTAAGGACGCATGTCAAAAATGGCTTCTACTTTCTTAGCAATTTCTCCATTGGTTAAATTAACTTTTGAAGTTCCATAAGTATCGATAAAGATTCCCATTGGCTCAGCAACACCAATAGCATAAGAAACCTGAACTAAGATTTCATCTGCAACTCCAGCGGCAACTAGATTTTTAGCAATATGGCGTGTAGCATAAGCGGCACTACGGTCTACTTTACTAGGGTCTTTTCCAGAAAAAGCACCACCACCGTGAGCTCCTTTACCGCCGTAAGTATCAACGATAATTTTTCTTCCTGTTAAACCAGTATCTCCGTGAGGTCCTCCAATAACGAATTTTCCTGTTGGGTTGATGTGGTAGTTGATTTTATCGTTAAATAAGTGAGCGTAAACAGGATATTTAGCGATGATTCTAGGAATCAAAATTTCGATGATGTCTTTTTTAATTTTAGTAAGCATTGCTGCTTCTTCATCAAAATCATCGTGTTGTGTAGAGATAACAATCGCATCAATACGAATTGGTGTATTGTCATCACTATATTCTAATGTTACTTGAGCTTTTGCGTCTGGACGTAAATAGGTAATTTCATTATTCTCACGTCTTAATTCAGCTAATTCTTTCAATAGGTTATGTGAAAGGTCTAATGCTAAAGGCATGTAGTTTTCAGTTTCATTAGTTGCATAACCAAACATCATACCTTGATCTCCTGCACCTTGTTCTTCTGGGTTTTTTCTGTCAACACCTTGATTAATGTCTGCAGATTGTTCATGAATTGCCGAAAGAATTCCACAAGAATTAGCTTCAAACATATATTCGCTTTTAGTGTAACCAATTTTTTTGATTACATCGCGGGCAATTTGTTGTACATCTAAATAAGTATTCGATTTTACTTCTCCTGCTAAAATAACCTGACCAGTAGTTACTAAAGTCTCGCAAGCTACCTTTGAGTCAGCATCAAATGCCAGGAAATTATCAATTAATGCGTCTGAAATTTGATCTGCAATTTTATCCGGATGTCCTTCGCTCACAGATTCTGACGTAAATAAATAGGCCATAAATTATTTTTTTAATATTAAGCGAGGAAAAAATAATTGCAAAAAGGACTAAAGGAGGGTTTCTGCTTTAGCATTTTTTTTCTACTGAAAATCTTCAGTATTCATAATCAACAGGGTTCATTATGAAGAGGTTGCAATCAGTTCAAATTTTTCCTCTCGTATTTTGAGGTGCAAAGGTATGAAACCATTTTTGAATTGTAAATGAAACTGAACTAAAATTTTAAATATTTAAGAGAATTGAGATTGTTTGGGAAAATGTAACTACAAATAGATGGTTTTAGGTTGGTTTAAGATAACTTTAATTTAAAAATCAATTAACATGTGTTTCTGTTTTTGGTAGTATATTTGAATATCAAATCAAAAGGGTGGAATAAGGTTAATTTAGTGAATTTTCCGAGCGAAAAAGCTCTTTTTTGATTTGTTTTTACATTCAATCTCTTAAAATAGATATAAAAACTCATAATTAACTGTTAATTAGCTTTTTTTGAGTTTAAAATTTTAAAAATGTAGTTGGTGGTAAAGTTTTTTTTATATCTTTGTAACACAAAACAAAAAAGGAGAAATGAAACTTATTATTTGTAAAAAAGCTATGGTTCAATCTAAAAGGATTTGCAGGAGTGCAATTGCTTAATGTTTTTTTATTAAATAAATAAAATATAGCAAAAGCCTCCTAAGAAATTAGGAGGCTTTTTTTTAAAACAAATAATAGATAAATTAAGGAAACAACAATAATGATTACTATCAACAATAAGATGAAAAAACAATCTTCGGCAGCTGTACTTTGCGTACAGAAGCTAGTCTGTTGATGGCCAAAAGTATCGTTTATAATTAAATATATAAACCCTTTTGGTCGCTATCAAAAGGGTTTTTTTATACAACAAATAGAATTCAAAATACAAACAACAAGTCACATTAAATTTAAACATTATGAACACAAGAAGAATGATTACAAGAGCATTGGACTTTATAAGAGGAATAAGGCCAAATAATAGTGAAGAAAATAGAAATAGAATAGAATTGACCACTACAAGATTTGGTGTCAATTTAGAGATGGATGCTAAAAGTCAAAAAAAAGTATCTAATTCATTAACCTTTTTGATGTATTCTAAAGAAAATGAAGCACTGTTTATCTAATTGTAATTTCGTAAATATAGATTTCAAACGCAGGTGATTTCTGGATTTTGTGTTCAGTGATGGCTTGCGTTTGTTTGTTGTATTACTGTTGGTTTAAAACTAAATCAGCAAAATTTGTTTGTTTGAAAAAATAGTAGTTACTTTGTGCCTTTAAGTTCATAAACGTATTGAAATGTTATAAAGAAAGGACGAGGGAATAGACCCGATGATGCCTTAGCAACCCTTCGATTCATCGAAGAAGGTGCTACATTCTATCTGCTATGGCGGAAAAGATAACAATGCAAATTCTTCTAGTTTATTGAGCTTTCTTTATAATGTTTCCATCATCAAATAAGATTTGAAATTGGAAAATAAACCCAATCCTATTATAATTAAAAATTTCACTACTGAATGTGGTGCTTTATATCCTGTTGTTCATTTAAGTTACCAAGTCTTTGGCCCTGCACTTAATACAGCACCAGTTATTGTTGTGAATCATGCTTTGACTGGTAACTCTCAAGTAATTGGTGAGAATGGTTGGTGGAATGATTTAATAGGAGAAAATAAAACTATTGATACGCATAAATACAGTATTTTGGCATTTAATGTCCCTGGAAATGGGTACGATGGTTCAATTATTGAAAATTATGCCGACTTTACAGCTAGAGATATTGCCCGACTTTTTATAGAAGGCATTAACTACTTAAATGTTCAGCAATTGTACGCTATTATTGGTGGTTCAGTAGGAGGAGGAATTGCTTGGGAAATGATTGCATTAAAGCCAAAATTGGCTTTACACGTTATTCCTATTGCGACCGATTGGAAATCTACTGATTGGTTGATTGCTAATTGTTTTTTGCAAGAGCAAATTTTAAAAAATTCATCAAATCCAATACAGGATGCCCGAGTTCATGCTATGTTGTGTTACAGAACTCCAGAATCTTTTAAACTGAAATTTGATAGAACCATAAATGAAGAATTGGCGATATTTAATATCGAAAGTTGGCTACTTCATCATGGTAAAAAATTACAAAAGCGTTTTCAGTTGGCTTCCTATAAAATGATGAACCAATTATTAAAAACAATAGATATCACCAGAAATAGTGATTCTTTTGAAGTGTTTGCTTCTAAAATTGAAGCGACAATTCATATCATAGGTATAAATTCAGATTTGTTTTTTACCGCAAAAGAAAATAAAGAAACGTATCAGGAGTTAAAAAAGCATAATGTTAAGGTGTTTTATAAAGAAATAGAATCCATCCATGGACATGATGCATTCTTGATTGAGTTTGAACAATTAAACAACTTACTTGCTCCTATTTTTTAGTAGCAATACAAAATACAATTGAAATGAAAATATTAAAATTTGGAGGTAAATCTTTATCGAATGGTGAAGGAATCAATAAAGTTGTTTCTATAATAACAGATAAAGTAAATCAAGGTGAGCAAATTACGGTGGTAGTTTCAGCTCGTGGTAATGCAACAGATGAATTAGAAGAAATCTTAGCTGTTGCAACTAAAAATGGTGATTATAAAACATTGTTGGATAAATTTAAACAATACCAACAAGATAATTATTTGGCTGTAAATCTATCAGAGGAATTTTCAGTTTTAGATAAATTATTCGAAGGAGTAAGCTTAATCGGTGATTATAGTTCTAAAATTAAAGATCAGATTTTGTCAATTGGAGAGGTATTATCGGCTAAATTGCTAACGGCTATTTTAATCGAAAAGGGAATCAATGCGAAGTTTGCCGATTCTAGAATTTTCTTAAAAACTGATTCGAAATTTGGTGATGCGCAACCTTTGGAACAAGTTTCTAAGAAAAATGTTGTTCAATATTTTAAAGATAATAGTGAGTTTATCAATATTGTAACTGGTTTTATTGGTTCTAATATTAATAACGTAACAACTACTTTGGGGCGTAACGGAAGTAATTATACAGCTTCATTGTTAGCTAATTATTTGAATGCACAAGAGCTTCAAAATTATACCCATGTAGATGGAATTTACACGGCTAATCCTGATTTAGTTGCTGATGCTAAGAAAATTGACCATTTAACTTTTAATGAAGCGAATGAGTTGGCTAATTTTGGTGCGACTATTTTACATGCAAAAACGATTATCCCTTTATTGGAGAAAAATATTCCTTTACGTATATTAAATACGTTTAATCATGAAAATGAAGGAACTTTAATCACTGCTACATCAAAAGCGGGTGGGATTAAGACTCTTTCAGTTCTTGAAGATCTCGCCTTGGTAAATCTTGAAGGGAGAGGTTTATTAGGTAAAACGGGAGTAGATGCTCGAATTTTTAAAGTAATGGGAGATAATAATATTAGTGTAAGTATTATTTCTCAAGGTTCTTCGGAAAGAGGAATTGGATTAGTGGTTGCTGCTTCTCAGGCTACTAAAGCGATGATAGAATTGGAAAAAGAATTTGAAAATGATTTTTATTCTAAGGATGTCAATAAGATTTCAGTAACAGATGATGTGTCTGTCATTTCGATTATCGGGCAGGATTTGAGTACGTTTCATAAGCCTTATACCGCTTTGATTCGCAATAAAATTATCCCAATATTGTTTAATAACACTGTTACAGGGAAAAACGTGAGTTTAGTAGTTAAGAAAAACGAACTAAACAAAGCGTTAAATGTGATACATGGAGAGATTTTTGGAGTTTCAAAAAAAATCAATATTGCTGTTTTTGGTCACGGATTAGTTGGAGGAACTTTGATTAATCAAATTTTAGAATCGGCTAAGGCTATTGAGAAAAGAAAAGATATTAAACTGAATATTTTTGCGATTGCCAATTCTAAAAGTGTGTTACTAAATAAAGACGGAGTGACGCCTAATTGGGTAAACGAAATCCAAACGAATGGTTTTTCATACACTATTAAAGATGTAATTGAATATGCTAATGAGCACCATTTGGCCAATTTAATTGCAGTTGATAATACGGCTAGTGCTGCATTCGTAGAGAATTATATTACTTTAGTTGAAAATGGTTTTGACTTGATTTCATCTAATAAAGTAGCAAATACTTTGAGTTATGGTTTTTATAAAGAATTGCGAAAAGTATTGGCTGAAAACCAAAAGAATTATTTGTACGAAACCAATGTGGGTGCGGGATTACCATTAATTGATACCATTAAATTATTACATCTATCTGGAGAGAATATCACTAAAATTAAAGGAGTGTTTTCAGGAACATTGAGTTATTTGTTTAATAATTTCTCTGCCAAAGATGTTCCGTTTAGTGATATTTTGAAAGAAGCTATTGATAATGGATATACGGAACCAGATCCACGTGAAGATTTATGTGGAAATGATGTAGGTAGAAAATTATTGATTTTAGCTAGAGAGTTGGATTTGCAAAATGAATTTGAAGAAATTTCAATTCAAAACTTAATTCCAGAGCATTTAAGGGAAGGTAGTGCGGCTGATTTTTTAACGAAGTTAAAAGAATTTGATCCAATTTATAGTAAAATTAAAGAGGAGCAAGACCCAAATCATGTATTGCGTTACATAGGTGAATTGTCAGGTGATTTGCAAAATGACAAAGGAAATCTTGAAGTAAAATTAGTTTCTGTTCCATCTGATACCGCATTAGGAGGATTAAAAGGTTCGGATTCCTTTTTCGAAATTTATACCGAATCTTACGGAGACCGACCAGTTGTAATTCAAGGGGCAGGTGCTGGTTCGGCAGTAACGGCAAGAGGAGTTTTTGGAGATATTTTAAGATTATCTGATAAAGGATAAGATTTAAGATTGCAGATTTTAGAATTTTTTTAGGCGAACTTGTCATTTCGACGAAGGAGAACACGAGTGATAGCGAACTGGCGTAGCAATCTCATCAAGAATAAAAATAGTTTTTTAAAATAACAACGTGATGAAAATAACATTAGATAGAGTAAACGAAAACTTCCACTTTCAATTAAAAAATGAAAGAGGACATATAGTAAATGTAGATGCACGTCCAGAATTTGGAGGTAATGATATGGGCCCAAGTCCAATGGAATTGGTACTAATGGGAGTGGCTGGTTGTAGCGGAATTGATATGATTTCGATTCTGAAAAAACAACGACAAGAAATCACTTCTTTCAAAGCCGATGTAGAAGGAGAGCGTGTTCAAGTGGGTGAAGCAAAACCGTTTAAAAATATTTTTGTAGTTTTTTCTTTGGAAGGAAATATCAAAGAAGATAAGGCTGCTAAGGCTGCACAATTATCCTTTGAGAAATATTGTTCAGTTTCTAAGACGGTAGAACCTACGGCAACGATTCATTACAAAGTAATTTTGAACGGAGTAGAATTAGCTAAAGAATAATTAAAATTGAAATAGACTGAACTAATCTATTTGGAAGGATTTTTTTAGTAAAATTTAAAACAATAAGAATTTGTGCAAATCTGTACAATTCGTGTAAAAAATAAAAAAAAATGGAAGAACAAGAATTTGGTTTTGAAACCCAAGCCATACGTACACATATCGATAGATCACAATATCAAGAACATTCAACCCCTTTGTATATTTCTTCGAGCTTTGTGTTTGAAGATGCTGAGGACATGAGAGCTTCCTTTACAGAAGAAAAAGTACGTAATATTTATAGTCGTTTTTCTAACCCAAACACAACGGAGTTTGTAGATAAGGTATGTGCAATGGAAGGAGCTGAGGCAGGTTATGCTTTTGCAACTGGAATGGCTGCTATATATTCCTCTTTTGCTGCATTGTTAAGTTCAGGAGATCATATTGTATCGGCGGGAAGCGTTTTTGGTTCTACGCATGCTTTGTTTATGACTTATTTCCCAAAATGGAATATTACCACTTCTTATTTTGATATCAATAAGCCAGAAACAATTGAGAGTTTCATTCAACCAAACACGAAGATTTTATACGCTGAAACGCCTACAAATCCTGGTGTTGATGTAGTAGATTTAGAATTGTTAGGTCAGATTGCTAAAAAACACAATTTGATTTTAATAATCGATAACTGTTTTGCAACGCCTTATATACAACAGCCAATTAAGTACGGGGCGCATATTGTGATTCACTCGGCTACCAAATTAATGGATGGTCAAGGGCGCGTTTTAGGAGGAGTGGCAGTAGGTAATGCCGATTTGATTCGTCAAATTTACCTTTTCTCAAGAAATACAGGTCCAGCAATGTCACCATTTAATGCTTGGGTATTGTCTAAAAGTATGGAGACTTTAGCACTTCGTGTGGATAGACATTGTGAAAATGCAGTGAAAGTGGCTGAGTTTTTAGAGGCGCATCCTAAAGTAAATAGTGTGAAATATCCTTTCTTGAAATCACATCCAAAGTATGAAATTGCTAAGAAACAAATGCTTTTAGGTGGGAATATTATTGCTTTTGAAATCAAAGGTGGATTAGAAGCTGGAAGAGCTTTCTTAGATAAAATAAAATTATGTTCGCTTTCTGCCAATATTGGAGATGCAAAAACAATTGTAACACATCCGGCTTCTACAACACATAGTAAATTATCTACTGAAGAGAAATTAGCAGTAGGTATTACAGAAGGATTAGTACGTGTTTCTGTAGGTTTAGAAACAGTAAAAGATGTGATCGCTGATTTGGAGCAAGCACTTTCTTAAAAATTTCAGATTATAGATTAACGATTTTTGATTGCAGATTTTCTGTTAATCAAAAATCGTTTTTTTATGTTTATTTAATCAAAAAAATTACTTTTGTTTAATTCCTAAAAACAAAAATCGTTAAACTTTAATCATAAATCTAATTTCTAATATCTTATTGAATGCTATCTAAGAAAACAAAATACGGAATTAAAGCTTTGACTTTTCTGGCGCGTCAGGAAGATCAGACACCTGTTGCTATAGCTGATATTGCAAAATCCGAACACATTTCGATTAAGTTTTTGGAAAGTATTTTGTTGTTATTACGTCATTCGGGTTTTTTAGGAGCTAAAAAAGGAAAAGGTGGTGGTTATTATTTAATCAAAGAGCCAAAAGATATCAATATGGCAAAAGTGTATCGTATTCTAGAAGGACCTATTGCTTTGCTACCTTGTGCTAGTCATAATTTCTACGAACCTTGTGATGATTGTACAGACGAAGCGACTTGTGCAGTACGTAAATTGATGATGGAGGTTAGAGATAATACTTTAAAGATTTTGGAAAATAATTCCTTAGCCGATATTGCTTTTTAAAGTGAAAACTATACAAAACAAAAAAGCCTTTCAAGTTTTGAATTTGAAAGGCTTTTGTTTGAAATAATATAAGATTAAAATACTAATTTGTATCCAACGAAGAAAAGCATCACTGCTATTGCATTTCTAAGTAATAAGTCTGGAACCTTACCACTAAGCATACTACCGATAAAAATTCCCGGAAGTGAACCCATTAATAATTGAGTTAATAAGGTTAAATCTAAATTTCCCATCGAAGCGTGACCCAATCCAGCCACTAAAGTTAATGGTACAGCGTGTGCGATTTCAGTGCCAACTAATCTTGGAGTTGGTAATAATGGGTATAAGAAGAACAAGGTTACGGTTCCTAAAGCACCTGCTCCAATAGAAGTAAGTGTAACTGTAGCTCCTAATAAAACTCCAATTGCAACTGTTAAGAGATTTTGTGTTTTACTCTCACTGTGGAATTTGTCACCAGCATGTTTTTGAGAAAGAACTAATAATTTCTTTTTAAATAAAATCGCTACCGAAGTAAATAATAACGCCCAGCCGAGACTATACTTTATGACCGAATTGATGTGCGTGATATCTGTTTTTATGCTATCTAATATCCATAAAGTTAAGAGTGCAGCTGGAACACTTCCTAGGGAAAGCCATCCTGTGATAGTCCAACTAATGTTTTTTTTCTTGTGATGTACAAAAACTCCACCTATCTTTGTAAAAGCTGCATATAGTAAGTCGGTACCTACGGCTGTTGTTGGGGGAATTCCAAAATATAATAATATGGGTGTCATTAATGATCCACCACCCACACCAGTCATACCAACAATAAAACCTACTGCTAAACCTGCAACTACTAATCCTATTTCAATGTCCATTATAAAAATATTTGTTGCAAAAATACAATTATTTTATAATAATCCTATGGATTTAGTAGAATTTTAAAATTTTATGTTTTTGTCAATAAAGGTTACTTGTAATCGATAATACAGGGTTTGTTTTTGAGGTTTATAATAGAAAAAAGTTCCAATTTTTAGCTTTTTTTAGGTTGTTTATTCTTGCTTGTTATTGTTAAAAATTCCAAATTACTTTATTCCTTGTGTTTGTTGTCTAAAAAAGATGCAATATGTTTTTGTATGTTAGAAATAAATATTATTTTTGCCGAGTAATCTACTAAACCGATAGGGTAATAGTTTTAATAAAAAAAGGTGATGAGCGAAGCAGTAGTTCAAATATTATTAGAAAAAACACAAGGGTTCTCAATAGAAGAAACTTTTGCGTTTTTAGCAAATGAATATGGTGACAAAGTGGTTTTTTCAACTTCTTTTGGTCAGGAAGATCAAGTAATCACTGATTTGATTGATAAAAGTGGTGCTGCAATTACTATTTTCACATTAGATACTGGGCGTTTGTTTCAGGAGACCTATGATGTTTTTCATAGAACACAAAAAAAATATAAAACAGCTATTAAGGTTTATTTTCCTGAGGCTAAGGCTGTAGAAGAATTATTGGAGAAAAAAGGACCTAATAGTTTCTTTGAGTCGGTTGAGAACAGAAAGGAATGTTGTTTTATCCGTAAGGTAGTGCCTCTTAAAAAAGCATTGGCCGGGAACAAAATTTGGATAACAGGTTTAAGAGCTGAGCAATCAGAGAACAGAAGCGATTTGCATTTGTTTGAATATGATGCTAATTTTGACATCGTAAAATTCAATCCGTTGTTGAAATGGACATTGGAAGAAGTACAAAAATATATTGACGACAATAATGTTCCTCAAAATAGTTTGCATAAAAAAGGATTTGTAAGTATTGGTTGTGCGCCTTGTACCAGAGCAATTGTTGAAGGAGAAGATATTAGAGCCGGAAGATGGTACTGGGAACAAAGTCACAAAGAATGCGGTTTACACGGAGCAAAAAAAGAGTAAGAGACAAGATAATAGAATAAAGAAGATAGATTTTATAATTCGAAGAATTTTACAATCATTAAATCTTTTAATTTTTAAATTAAAAAAATGAGTTCAGTTTTAAAAACAAATGCTTTAGAAAGCGAAGCGATTTACATATTTAGAGAAGTTGTTTCTCAATTTGAGAAACCTGTATTGCTTTTTTCAGGGGGAAAAGATTCAATTACATTAGTGAGATTAGCTCAAAAAGCGTTCTTTCCTGCAAAAATTCCTTTTCCATTGTTACACGTTGATACAGGACACAACTTTCCTGAGACTATCGAATTTAGAGATAAATTAGTGAAAGAATTAGGATTAGAGTTAATCGTTCGTAATGTTCAGGATGCTATCGATCAAGGTAAAGTTGTAGAAGAAACAGGACGTTATGCAAGTAGAAATAGTTTGCAAACAACAACTCTTCTGGATGCTATCGAAGAATTTAAATTTGATGCTTGTATTGGTGGGGCTCGTCGTGATGAAGAAAAAGCAAGAGCTAAAGAACGTATTTTTTCTGTTCGTGATGATTTTGGTCAATGGGATGAAAAAAACCAACGTCCTGAGTTGTTTGATTTATTGAATGGTAAAATTGAATTAGGACAAAATGTTCGTGTTTTCCCAATTTCAAACTGGACAGAATTAGATGTTTGGAGCTACATCGAACAAGAACAAATTGAAATTCCATCTATTTATTTTTCACACAAACGTAAAGTATTCGTAAGAGACGGAATGATTTGGTCACACTCACCATTTGTTTATCAAGACGAAGATGAGGTAGTAGAAGAAAGAGTAGTTCGTTTTAGAACTGTGGGAGATATGAGTTGTACTGCTGCTGTTGAATCTTATGCTGGTACTATTGCCGAAGTTGTTGGTGAAATTAGACAGTCAACTATTTCGGAGCGTGGAGCGCGTATTGACGACAAACGTTCAGAAGCAGCGATGGAGAAAAGAAAACAACAAGGTTACTTTTAATAAGTTAGAAGTTAAGAGTTAGAAGTTAGAAGAATCAAAAAAACATACAGATTTAAGTTTCGAATGAAGTTTGAACTTTAAGCCTGAAACAAAATAGTTAGAATGGAAGTTTTAAAAATAGCAACAGCAGGAAGTGTAGATGACGGAAAGAGTACATTAATCGGAAGATTATTGTACGATACACAATCGTTAACAACAGATAAATTAGAAGCAATTGAAAGAAGTAGTAAGCAAAAAGGATATGATTATTTAGATTTTTCTTTGGCTACTGACGGATTAGTTGCAGAAAGAGAACAAGGAATTACAATTGACGTAGCACATATTTATTTTTCTACAGCTAAGAAAAGTTATATCATCGCAGACACTCCAGGACACGTAGAATATACGCGTAACATGGTTACCGGAGCTTCAACTTCGCAAGTATCTATCATTTTGATTGATGCTCGTAAAGGAGTAATTGAGCAAACCTACCGTCACTTTTTTATCAATAATTTATTGAGAGTAAAAGATGTAATTGTTGCGGTAAACAAAATGGATTTGGTTGACTATTCTGAAGAAGTATTCAACAAAATTAAAGCTGATTTCCAAGCATTGAATGCAAAAAGTGATTATAAAGAGCAAAATGTAAGCTACATTCCTTTAAGTGCTTTAACAGGAGACAATGTAGTAGATTCATTAGGGAAAATGCCTTGGTACACAGGACAAACTATCCTACAACATTTAGAAGCGTTAGAGTCTAAAGATATTTACGATACAGGAAAAACACGTTTCCCTGTTCAGACTGTTATCCGTCCTAAAACAGAAGAGTACCACGATTTCAGAGGATATGCAGGAAAATTATACGGAAACAATATTAAAGTTGGAGATGCTGTTACTGTATTGCCTTCTTTAACGGAGTCAAAAGTGTCTAAAATCCATTTCTTTGATCAACAATATGACGAAGCTGTAGCTGGTTCATCTATCACTATTGAATTGGAAAATGATATCAATGTAACAAGAGGTGATATGATTGTAAAATCAGACGAATTACCAAAAATTGAAAAAGATATTACAACAACGGTTTGTTGGATGGATAGCAAAAAATTAGTTCCTGGAACAAAATATTTGGTACAACACAATACAAACAGAGTTTTGGCAAAAGTAGATAGCATTAAAAATGTAATTGCTACTGATTATTCAGGGGCTACACCAGCATCTCAATTAGGGATTAATGAGATTGGTGAAGTTTCTATCAAATTAAGTAAGGCCTTGTATTTTGATTCTTATGTAGATAATAAATCAAATGGAGCTTTTATCTTAATAGATCCAAACACGAACACAACTGCAGGAGTAGGGTTTATCAAATAGTTTATAGTTTGTAGTTTTTAGTTGATAGTTTTGCTGTCAACTCTAAACAATAAACTCCAAACAATAAAGAAAAAGAAATGGAAAGTTTTAGAACAGAAATAGAAAATCCGATTGTCCAAAAAGAGATTATCGATTTAGAGAAAAAAATTCACGCATTCCGTGGTGGGAAAATTGACGATGAGCGTTTTCGTAGTCTTCGTTTAGCTCGTGGTATTTACGGACAACGTCAGGAAGGTGTTCAGATGATTCGTATCAAATTGCCTTACGGAAAAGTTACTAGTGAGCAATTAAGAAGAATTACTGATGTTTCAGAGAAATATTCTACAGGTCGTTTACACATTACGACTCGTCAGGATATTCAAATTCACTATGTGAGTTTAGACAGAACGCCTGAATTATGGGCTGATTTGGCTAAAGATGATATTACTTTAAGAGAGGCTTGTGGAAACACTGTTCGTAATATTACAGCGAGTGAATTAGCAGGTGTAGATGTAGATGAGCCATTTGATGTGACTCCTTATGCACATGGTTTGTTTCAATATTTGTTGCGTAACCCAATCTGTCAGGAAATGGGACGTAAATTTAAAATTTCGTTCTCATCTTCAGAAAAAGATACTGCTTTAAGTTATTTACACGATTTAGGATTTATTCCTAAAATTGTAGATGGACAAAAAGGATTCAAAATTATGTTAGGTGGAGGATTAGGTTCTCAACCATCTCATGCTGAATTACTTTCTGAATTCGTTCCTGTAAACCAAATTATTCCAACTGCTGAAGGGGTTATTCGTATTTTTGACCGTTATGGGGAAAGAGCTAAACGTCTTAAAGCACGTTTGAAATTCTTAATCAAAGATTTAGGTCGTGATGAATTTTTACGTTTGGTAGAAGAAGAGAAAAAAGCTTTGCCATTCCATAGTTACGAAATTGATACTACTGCTTTTGAAGGTCCAATTGCTGAGCCTTTATTAGAAGTGCCAACAGTAACAATTGATGATGTTGCTGCTTACGAAGCTTGGAAAAAATCAAATGTGATTGCTCAAAAACAAGCGGGATATGTTGCGATTGGTGTAAAAGTACTTTTAGGAGATTTTTACATTGACAAAGCAAGATTATTAGCTGATTTGGTTAAAAACTACGGAGCAAATGAATTGCGTTTTTCATTACGTCAAAACATTGTAATCCGTAATATTAAAGAAGAAAATTTACCGTTCTTCTACCAGGAATTAGCCAAATTAGATATGGTTAATTTAGGTTACAATACTATCGGTGATATCACGGCTTGCCCGGGTACTGATACTTGTAATTTAGGTATCGCTAGTAGTACTGGTATTGCTGATGAATTAGAAAGAGTAATTAAAACAGAATACCCACAATATCTTAATAATACTGAAATTGCTATCAAAATTAGTGGATGTATGAATGCTTGTGGGCAACATAATATGGCGCCAATTGGTTTCCAAGGAATGTCAATCAATGCAGGAAAATTAGTAGCGCCAGCTTTACAAGTATTGTTAGGTGGAGGAAATTTAGAAAACGGAAACGGACGTTTTTCTGATAAAGTTATCAAAATTCCTAGCCGTCGTGGTCCTGAAGCTTTGCGTTTAATTTTAAATGATTTTGAAACCAATGCTAATGGAGCAAAGTTCTTAGAGTATTATGATGCAAAAGGAGAAAAGTATTTCTACGAATTCTTAAAACCATTAGCTGATGTTACGAACCTTACCGAAGCTGATTTTGTGGACTGGGGTAATGCTGATAACTATGTGAAAGCAGTGGGAGTTGGAGAATGTGCCGGTGTAGTAATCGACTTAGTAGCTACTTTATTATTCGAAGCTAAAGAAAAAATCGATTCGGCTAATGAAGCTTTGAAGGAACAAAAATGGTCTGATGCTATTTACTTAGCTTATGCAGGATTTGTAAACGGAGCTAAAGCATTATTGCTTGCTGAAAAAGAAAAAACAAATACTCATGCTGGAATTATTGATTCATTTGATACGGTTTTTGTAGCTTCGAACAAAATTAACTTAGAGACATCTTTTAGAGAATTGGTTTACCAAATCAATAAAAATGAACCTACAGAAGCTTTCGCTAAGCAATACATTCAAGAGTCTATTTCGTTTTTCGACAAATTAGAAGCTTACAGAACAGAAGATTTAGCTAAAGCATAATCAATAAATTATGAGTGAGAATAAAGATAATATTGAAAATGGATCACAGTCGGCAGCCTTAGAGCGTAATGAGTTGTATCCAGTGTTTTTAAAGTTGCACAACCTTAGTGTACTCATTGTGGGTGGAGGTAATGTAGGTTTAGAAAAGTTATCTTTCTTGCTTAAATCCAGTCCAAATGCTAATGTTGAAGTGGTTGCACCACGTTTTTTGCCTGAATTAGTTACACTTGCTGAAACACATCCTTCAGTAAAACTGACACAGAAAAAGTTCAGGAAAAAAATGTTGAAAAAACGCCATATGGTCATAGCTTGTACGGATGATTTAAAGGTAAATAAGCGCGTTTATGAGTTGTCTAGAAAAAGATATTTGATTTGTAATATCGCTGATACGCCTGATTTATGTGATTATTATTTAGGAGGAATTGTAACCAAAGGAAATGTCAAAATTGCTATTTCGACTAACGGAAAATCACCCACAACGGCTAAACGATTGAGGGAATTTTTTGAGGAAGTAATACCAGAAGACATTAATCAAATGGTACAGAATCTTAATGATTATCGCAAAACATTGAAGGGTGATTTTGAAGAAAAAGTTCAAAAAATGAATGAAATCACCGCTTCATTAAAAAATAAAGAATAAGACAAAGAATACACAGCTGATATTTGTCATTAAAAACAAAATAGAGCTTTCGTTTCTTTGCAGAAAATAAAATAAGTATAACACAAGCTTTCTGTTTAGTTTTCCTCTTCTGAATAGGAGGAGCCAAATAGAATAATAATTAATAATAAAAATGATAGAAACAGATATCCTTATAATAGGAGCCGGTCCAACTGGTTTATTTGCCGTTTTTGAAGCAGGTTTATTGAAGTTAAAATGTCACATCTTAGATGCTTTGCCACAACCAGGTGGACAATTAGCTGAATTGTATCCAAAAAAACCTATTTATGATATTCCAGGATTTCCTGAAGTTTTAGCAGGAGATTTAGTTGATAACTTGATGGAGCAAATTAAGCAATTTGAGCCAGGATTTACTTTGGGAGAACGTGCTGAAACTATCGTTAAGCAAGAAGATGGTTCATTTATTGTAACTTCTAACGAAGGAACTGAATTTCATACTAAAGTAATTGCTATTGCAGGTGGTTTAGGAAGTTTTGAACCACGTAAACCTTTAATCGAGGATATTGAATTCTACGAAAACAAAGGAGTAGAATACTTCATTAAAAATCCGGAAGAATTCAGAGACAAGCGTGTAGTTATCGCCGGAGGAGGAGACTCAGCTTTAGACTGGAGTATCTTCTTAGCTGATGTTGCTTCTGAAGTAACTTTGGTTCACCGTCGTAACGAATTCCGTGGTGCTTTAGATTCTGTTGAAAAAGTACAGGAATTAAAAAATGCGGGTAAAATCCACTTGATTACTCCTGCTGAGGTTGTGGGAATCAACGGAGCGGAGCACGTAGAGTCAGTAGATTTAGACGAAAACGGAGCACACCGTAACATTCCTTGTGATTATTTCATTCCGCTTTTCGGATTGACGCCTAAATTAGGACCTATCGGAAACTGGGGGTTAGAAATCGAAAAAAATGCGATCAAAGTAAACAATGCTTTGGATTACCAAACGAACATTCCAGGAATCTTCGCTATCGGAGATATCAATACGTATCCAGGGAAATTAAAGTTAATTCTTTGTGGTTTCCATGAAGCAACTTTAATGTGTCAGGCGGCTTACCAAATTATCAATCCAGGAAAACGTTATGTATTGAAATATACTACTGTATCAGGAGTTGATGGATTTGATGGTACTCGTAAAGAAGCACCTAAAGCAGTTGTAAAAGCCATAAACTAAAAACACCTAGTTGTTTACAATTATAAATAGCCTTACTACTTGCAAGTGGTAAGGCTATTGCTTTACTTTGCACTTCCAAATTTTTAAAAATTTTTTGGAGCGAAACAACTGGATTACCAGTTAATAGGGATTCCCGCTTTCACCTTTATTCCCGATAAATAAAAACTACGGCTAAAAAGCCTTGTTTTTCTAAATCGGGAGATATCGGCTCTATCGGGGCTAGAGAGTAATAGTAGTATTTTCTTGAGAAAATAAAAAACCTAGCGCCTTTGTGTCTTAGCGGCAGATCAAACAAAAAAGTATAAAAAAAGCTTAGTGCCTTAGTGCCTTAGCGGCAAAAAAATAAGTTATGCCAAGCATTCAAGAAGAAATCAAAAAAAGAATACTCGTTTTAGACGGAGCCATGGGAACCATGTTGCAACGTTACAATTTTTCGGAAGAAGATTTTAGAGGCGAACGCTTCAAGGATTTTCCACATCCGTTAAAAGGAAACAACGATTTATTATCGCTTACACAACCTAAGGCAATTGCTGAGGTTCATGCTGCTTATTTTGAAGCAGGAGCCGATATTGTGGAAACCAATACCTTTTCAGGTACCACAATTGGTATGGCCGATTATCACATGGAAGACTTGGTGTATGAGTTGAACTATGAGTCGGCTAAAATTGCCCGTCAGGTAGCTGATGAGTTTACGGCTAAAAATCCGGAGAAACCTCGTTTTGTTGCGGGTTCAATTGGGCCAACAAACAGAACAGCGAGTATGTCACCTGATGTAAATGATCCGGGATACAGAGCGGTAACTTTTGATGATTTACGAATTGCTTACAAACAACAGGTAGAAGCTTTGATGGACGGTGGATGCGATTTGTTGTTGGTAGAAACAATTTTCGATACTTTGAATGCTAAAGCAGCACTTTTTGCTATCGAAGAAGTAAAAGAAGAACGTAATTTGGATATTCCTATCATGGTATCAGGAACCATTACCGATGCTTCGGGAAGAACACTTTCCGGACAAACGGTAGAAGCTTTCTTGATTTCGGTTTCGCATATTCCATTGTTGAGCGTTGGATTCAATTGTGCTTTAGGAGCCGATTTGTTGAAACCGTATTTACAAACTTTGTCTTCACATACTTCATTCAACGTTTCGGCGCATCCTAATGCAGGATTGCCAAATGCCTTTGGAGAATATGACGAAACACCAGCAGAAATGCAGGCACAAATCAAGAGTTATCTGGATGATAATTTAATCAATATCATTGGCGGTTGTTGTGGTACAACACCGGATCATATTCGTTTGATTGCTGAAATTGCTAAGGATTATAAACCAAGAGTTTCAACGGCTAGTTTGTAGTTTTTAATTTGAAGTTTTTATTGTAGTATAATAACATAATTATAAGTGATTTGTATGAAGGATGAATATTCTATATTGTTGAGGAAATTGGAAATAAAATATTCATCTAAAGAATATGGCGAATATAAGGATGGAGGTTTATATGGGAAATTGTTTCGTTATAGCTTTATTAAAGATGAGCTGATAATAAATTTATGTCCGGATGGAAAACCAGATCATAATGTTGAATTAATAGAATCTGTCGTTAAAGATTTAATTAAGGTTTTACCAGAAGATTATGAGTACAAGTTATGTATTGGAGGTTGGTATAGCTTTATAAAAAACGGTAGTTTAGATATTAATTTTAAAGACGGTAATTATTATATAAAAGAAGAACATCAGCAAATGCATGATAAAAAAGAAATCGCGACAATTATGGAAGTTGCAAATTTTAATAATGTTGATGCATCAGAATTTAAATGGAACATAATTAAAAAGAAGTCAATAGAATTAGGTTTTTTACCTGTTAAAGATAAAAGTGGTTTTGAGAATTTATATTTAATTGAAGCTTTTAAAATATGTTATCCTGAATATAAATATGATTTTGGTATTAAAAAAGATTTACAGAGTAATTCAAAATTAGAGCCTAAAAGGAAGAAGTTTTTAGGTTTGTTTTGATAGTAAATATATTGCCGATAGCGCGGATTTGTAATCCGTGCCCGCAAAGAGAATAAATAAAATCACGCAGATTTCGCTGATTTTAGCAGATAATAAATCTGTGTGAAAAAAATATAAAAGTCTGGTTTGTCAGGAATGACAAAAATGAGGATATAGATAGTGAGATTGCTTCGTTCCGATAGCTATCGGAACTCGTAATGACTTGGACGAAAAAAAATATAAAGTTCCGCAGGAACGACCAATTTTGTAGCAACGGATTTTAATCCGTTGGGAAATACGAAATTGTAATCAAGAATGTCCGCGTGAGGGATAGAAGCGGCATCCTTTTATGGAGTCCCGACACTTCGGGACGGAGTAAAAGATACAGTGGATAGCCCGATCTCGTTGCCGAGATGAAAGTTGATTTTATTTCAAATTGATATAGCAACGAGACACGCCCAAAATAGGATTGTTAGAAAATAAGACCTACAAGGTTTTGGAAACCTTGCAGGAAAATAAAATAAAAAAATGGCAGCAGAAGTAGCAAGAAGAAATTTAGTTTTATCGGGATTAGAACCGTTGATTATTACGCCGAAAAGTGTTTTTGTAAACGTGGGTGAGCGTACTAACGTAACGGGTTCGCGTAAATTTCTTCGATTAATCAAAGAAGAAAAATACGATGAAGCATTGGATATCGCCAGACAGCAGGTAGAAGGTGGAGCACAAATTATCGATATCAATATGGATGAGGGAATGCTTGACGGTGAATATGCAATGGTAAAATTCCTAAACCTTATTGCTGCCGAACCAGATATTGCCCGTGTGCCTATCATGATCGATAGTTCGAAATGGCATATCATCGAAGCCGGACTGAAAGTGGTTCAGGGGAAATGTGTGGTAAACTCGATTTCGTTAAAAGAAGGAGAAGAAGCTTTCATTCATCATGCCCAATTAATCAAGCGTTACGGAGCTGCGGTAATTGTGATGGCTTTTGACGAAGTAGGTCAGGCTGATAATTACGAGCGTCGTATTGAAATTTGTCAACGTTCATATGATATCTTGGTGAATAAAGTAAACTTTCCACCGCAGGATATTATTTTCGATTTGAATATATTCCCTGTTGCAACCGGAATGGAAGAGCACCGATTGAATGCCTTGGATTTCTTTAGAGGAACCAAATGGGTTCGCGAGAATTTACCACACGCACACATTAGTGGTGGGGTGAGTAACGTTTCGTTCTCGTTCAGAGGAAACGATGTGGTTCGTGAAGCGATGCACTCGGTTTTCTTATACCATGCTATCAAAGCGGGTATGACAATGGGAATTGTCAATCCTGAAATGTTGACCATTTATGATGACATTCCAAAAGATTTATTAGAGCACGTTGAAGATGTAATTCTAGACAGAAGAGACGATGCAACGGAACGTTTATTGGATTTTGCGGAAAGCGTAAAAGGGACTGGTTCTAAAAATACCGAAGCGGAAGTGCAGGAATGGCGTTCAGGATCGGTTCAGGATAGAATTACACACTCTTTGGTAAAAGGAATTGACGCTTTTATTGAGCAAGATGTGGAGGAAGCTCGTTTGGCAGCAACAAAACCGATTGAAGTAATCGAAATCAACTTAATGGCAGGGATGAATGTCGTTGGGGATTTGTTTGGTTCAGGGAAAATGTTCTTGCCACAGGTAGTAAAATCGGCTCGTGTAATGAAAAAAGCGGTGGCTTATTTATTACCATTTATAGAAGCTTCGAAACAAGTAGGAGATAAAGAAGGGAATGGAAAAATATTGATGGCAACCGTAAAAGGGGATGTGCATGATATTGGTAAAAATATTGTTTCGGTGGTATTGGCATGTAATAATTATGAAATCATCGACCTTGGGGTGATGGTTCCTCCAGAAAAAATTATTGCAGCTGCTTTAGAGCATGAGGTAGATATCATCGGTTTAAGTGGTTTGATTACACCTTCGCTGGATGAAATGGTTTTCTTAGCGAAAGAATTAGACAAACGCAATATGAAAATCCCAGTTATGATTGGTGGAGCAACTACTTCGCGTGCGCATACAGCCGTGAAAATTGCACCTCAGTACAAGGCAACGGTAGTTCATGTAAACGATGCTTCTAGAGCGGTAACAGTAGCAGGAAATTTATTAGACGATAATAAAGAATCCTACACGGTTGCAATTCGCGAAGAATATGATAATTTAAGGGAGCAGTTCTTAAATCGTTCGAGAGATAAAAATTTCTTAAGTATTGAAGATGCCCGTAAAAATAAATTACAATTGGATTGGGAGCAATATTCACCAGTAAAACCAAAGCAGATTGGGGTACAAACTATTGAAATAGATTTGGATGTTTTAGTTCCTTATATCGATTGGATACCATTTTTTCAAACATGGGAATTACATGGTAAATATCCAGCAATCCTAACCGATGAAGTGGTTGGGGAACAGGCTTCTGCAGTGTTTAAAGATGCTCAGGCAATGTTAGAAGTAATTTTGAAAGAAAAGAAATTACAAGCTAAAGGGGTTTACGGATTATTTCCTGCAAATCAGGTGAATGATGATGATATCCAATTGTACGACGAAAATGGAAAAGAATTGGAAAAATTTTTAACCTTACGTCAGCAATCACAAAAAACAAAAGGAGCTCCAAATATTGCCTTGGCCGATTTTATTGCGCCAAAAGATAACGGAGTAACCGATTATATGGGAGCTTTCTGTGTGACTACCGGTTTTGGAGTTGATGAATGGGCTGATGAATATCGTGATAAATTAGACGATTATAATTCGATTATGGTGAAAGCCTTAGCCGATCGTTTTGCAGAAGCTTTCGCTGAATATTTACACGAAAAAGTGCGTAAAGACTTCTGGGGGTATGATGCCGAAGAATCGTTGACGAATGAAGAATTAATCAAAGAAAGTTATAAGGGAATCCGTCCTGCTCCAGGTTATCCGGCTTGTCCAGACCATTTAGAAAAACCTACCATTTGGAAATTGTTAAATGTAGAAGAGAAAATTGGTGTGACTTTGACAGAAAGTATGGCTATGTGGCCTGCTTCATCTGTTTCGGGATATTATTTTGGAAATCCTCAAAGTAAGTATTTCGGTCTTGGAAAAATAAAAGAAGATCAGGTTGTGGATTACGCAAAAAGAAGAAGTATTTCAACTGACAAAGCCACAAAATGGTTGAGTCCTAATATTGCAGATTAATCCCCACCCAACCTCCCCTAAAGGGGAGGAGAGAATAAAAAAAACAATTGTTTAATTAAATATACCCAATCTCCCCTCCTTTAGGAGGGGTGGGGGGAGGAAAAATGAAAGTAACAGAACATTTAGAAGCAGCCAAAGGAAAAGCGTTGTTTTCCTTCGAAATTGTACCACCTCAAAAAGGAAGTAATATCAAAGACTTATATGCCAATATAGATCCGTTAATGGAATTTAAGCCACCATTTATTGATGTAACTACTTCCAGAGAAGAATACGTTTATATTGAAAAAGACGGGCTTTTTGATCGTCGCATTACACGTATGCGTCCGGGGACAGTTGGTATATGTGCTTCTATACAACATAAATATGGTGTAGATGCTATTCCTCACGTTTTGTGTGGTGGTTTCACTAAAGAAGAAACCGAATATTTATTGGTTGATTGTCACTATTTAGGAATTGATAATTTAGTAGCGCTGCGTGGTGACCCAATGAAAGGGGAGAAATATTTTGAACCAACAGTAGGAGGAAATGCTTATGCTGTAGATTTGGTTAGACAAATCAAGGCGATGAATAATGGTAAGTTTTTACACGGAGAATTGCCTCTTGAAAACGCACCTGATTTTTGCGTAGGGGTTGCTGGGTATCCAGAAAAACATATCGAAGCACCTAGCTTAGAGGCTGATTTGAAACGTCTAAAAGAAAAGGTAGACGCTGGTGCCGATTATATTGTCACTCAGATGTTTTTTGATAACCAACGTTATTTCAAATTTGTTGAAGCTGCCCGCGCTATTGGTATCAATGTACCTATTATTCCGGGTATTAAGCCGGTATCGGTAAAACGTCATTTGCAATTATTGCCTCAGGTTTTCTGGTTGGATATGCCGCAAGACTTGATTTCTGCTATTGAGCAGGCAAAAGATAATGCGGCTGTTCGTCAGATAGGAATTGATTTTGCAGTACAACAATCAAAAGAATTGATTGACTTTGGTGCTCCTTGCGTACATTATTATTCAATGGGTAAATCAGATAATATTCAGCAGATAGCAAAACAAGTTTTTTAGTCAATACTAAAACAATAAAATAAGCCTCGTTTAAATGGATTAAACGAGGCTTATTTATATGTGGCTAACTGTGCCTAAAAGTTTGGAGGAGAATTATTTTGTAATTTCTCTAAATACCGCTTCAAGATTTTTATTTTTCTGATTGAGTTGCAACGTTTTTAATCCGTTGTCATGGGCAAAGTCAAAAACAGCTGGGCGCATATCTTTATCGGCAACAAAAGTGAGTTCCCAAGAAAAATCATGAGTGTTTACATAGGATTTTAGATGAGGTATTTTGGCAATTGCCTGCGCTTCGATTTGGTAATCAAATTCCACTTCAATAATCTGTTCTTTATCGGCGGTAATTAAGGTGTTTAGTTTTTTGTCTGTTACAATTTGTCCTTTGTTAATGATTATTACGCGGTCGCAAATAGCTTCTACTTCTTGCATGATGTGAGTAGAAAGAAAAACCGTTTTGTCTTTGCCAGCATCTCTAATCACATTTCTAATTTCTAATAATTGATTAGGATCTAAACCCGTTGTTGGTTCGTCCAGAATAAGCACATCAGGATTGTGCAATAAAGCATTAGCTAAGCCTACACGCTGGCGATACCCTTTAGAGAGTTCGCCTATTTTTTTGTGACTTTCTGTGTTTAAGCCAGTCAATTCAATGACTTCATCAATTCTAGATTTGGCTACTTTGTAAACATCGGCATTAAAACCAAGATATTCTCTAACGTATAAATCCAGATACAAAGGGTTGTGTTCTGGCAAATAACCTATGGAAAGTTGAACTTCTTTTGGATTGCTAAGAATATCGTTTTTATTTACCATTGCAGTGCCTTCGTCTGGAGTCAAATAAGTGGTCAATATTTTCATCAAGGTCGATTTTCCAGCTCCATTAGGTCCTAGAAACCCCACTATTTCTCCTTTTTGAATTGAAAATGAAATATTATCTAAGGCTTTTTGAGTGTCGTAACTTTTCGAAATATTTTTTACTTCTATTGACATAGGTAGTTATTTGTCTGCAAAAGTAATTAGAAAATTGTTTGTATTTTAAAAACATAGGCTTTGGATTTATATATTTGGAAAAATTAAAATATCTAATAAATAAACGATGAGAAAAATAAGTGTTTTGCTATTTGCTTTTTTGGGTTGTCTTACTCAGGTACAGAATGTTTCGGGGATTGAAAAGAATAATATCGTAAGAATTGAAGAGGCTTTGGCTTAGGATGCGATGGAAGGAAGAGCGATGTTTTCAGCTGGAATCGAAAAATCTTCCGCTTTTATTGAAAATGAATTCAAGAATATTGGTCTTTCATTTTATGCTGATTTAAAAAATTACCGTCAGGAGTTTAAAATAAAAGGAAAAGCTGCGAATAATGTGGTAGGAGTGCTTCCTGGAAAAAGTAAGGCCGATGAGTATGTGGTATTTTCAGCTCATTATGATCATTTAGGTTTGGTTGAAAGTGGAGAAGATAAGGTGTACAATGGAGCTAATGATGATGCTTCCGGAACAACGGCTGTAATTGCATTAGCAAAGTATTTTAAGGAAAATAAATTAAATGAAAGAACGATTGTTTTTGTTGCATTTACTGCTGAAGAAGTAGGTGGATATGGTTCGAAAGAATTTTCAAAAAGTTTCGATGCTAGTAAGGTAGTGGCAATGTTTAATATTGAAATGATTGGAACTGAAAGTAAGTGGGGTAAAAATTCGGCTTATATAACCGGTTTTGATAAATCTAGTTTTGGAACAATTTTGCAACAAAACTTAGCACAATCTAATTTTAAGTTCTATCCAGACCCATATCCAGCTGAAAATTTATTTTATCGTTCGGATAATGCAACTTTAGCGGCTCTAGGGGTTCCAGCGCATACCATTTCTACTTCAAAAATGGATATCGAACCTAATTATCATAAGTTGTCTGATGAGGTAAGTACGCTAGATTTGGATAATATGTCAGAAATTATCAAAGCAATTGCTATAAGTTCAAATAGCATTATTAATGGTGTTAGTACTCCTACAAGAGTAAAAAGATAATTTTTTGTAAAAAAAACTTAAATATTTTTTGCGTAATTGGATTTTTGTCATAAATTTGCCAGCGTTAAAAAAAGTAATTCAAGATAATTTATACTTTAAGATGTCAAATAACCGTTTTTATTTTAGCAATTCATTTTATTTCTTTAGCGAGAGATAAGGATTGTGCTATGGTAATTTGAAAATTAAAATAAACAAATAAAACTAGTATACAATCCTGATGAAAATCAGGATTTTTTTTTGAATAAATGGAAACAAAAATTGCGATACAAGGTATTTTAGGGTCTTTTCATCATCAGGTGGCTCAGGAGTATTATGGACAAGATGTAGTAGTAGATGAGTGTCTTTCTTTTGATGAATTAGTAGATAGTTTGTTGACAGGAAAGTCAAATCAAGCAGTAATGGCAATTGAAAATTCTATCGCTGGTCCCATTATTCCTAATTATGCCTTAATCGATAAAAATAACTTGCACATTATTGGTGAACATTATTTGAGTATTCATCAAAATTTAATGGCTTTGAAAGGTCAAACAATTGAGGACATTAAAGAAGTGTATTCACATCCGATGGCATTGTTACAATGTATGGATTATTTAAAACAATATCCCCATATTAAGCTAGTTGAAGATAAGGATACGGCTGAAACGGCTAGAAGAATTCAGCAAAACCAATTAAAAGGAGTTGCTGCCATTGCGAGTAAAGTTGCCGCTGAGATGTATGGTTTAGAAATTTTAGCTCCAGAAATTCAAACGATAAAAAATAATATGACACGTTTTGTGATTATTAACAAAGAAAATTCGTTTGTTCCGGAAAATGAAATCAACAGAGCTTCAATGAAATTTGAATTAGATCATAAAAGAGGAAGTTTAGCTGCGGTTTTGAATGTAATGAGTGATTGTAAAATGAATTTGACCAAAATTCAATCATTGCCTAAAATTGAAACTCCTTGGAAATATTCCTTTTTTGTGGATGTAACTTTTGAAAATTATGAAGATTTTGCTAAAGCAAAATCCTTGTTGGCCATTATGGCTGAATATTTTAAAATCTTAGGTGAGTATAGAAATACAAAGCCTTTGTTGAAATAATTACTATTAGAAAAGAAAATATAAGCAGATTGTTAATACTCGGAAACCGAGAATCGTTCAAAAAGCCAAAATAAAAATGATTACAACAGCCAATAGATTAAATACCGTTGAGGAATACTACTTTTCATCAAAGTTGAGAGAAGTGAGACAATTAGCTTCAGAGGGAAAACCAATTATCAATATGGGAATTGGAAGTCCTGACTTAGCACCTTCTCAGGCGGTTATTGATGCTGTAACTTTGGCAATTCAAGAGGAAAATGCTCATGGGTATCAAAGTTATCAAGGATTACCTGAGTTGCGTAAAAGCATAGCTGATTTTTACATGAATAATTTTCAGGTAAGCTTAAATTCGAATACGGAGATTTTACCTTTAATGGGGTCTAAAGAAGGTATTATGCATATTTCATTGGCTTTCTTAAACGAAGGAGATCAGGTTTTGATTCCTAATCCCGGATATCCTACCTATACTTCGGTTACGAATTTAGTAGGAGCAGAAGCTGTGTATTATGATTTGAAAGAAAGTAATAATTGGGAGCCTGATTTTGAAGCATTAGAAAAATTAGATCTGTCTAAAGTGAAATTAATGTGGATAGGTTATCCGCATATGCCTACAGGCGCCAGAGGAAGTTTATCCTTGTTTGAAAAGTTAGTAGCTTTTGCTAAGAAAAACAACATACTATTAGTGAATGACAATCCGTATAGTTTTGTTTTGAACGATAGTCCGATGAGTTTGCTACAGGTTGAAGGTGCTAAAGAAGTAGCTTTGGAGTTAAATTCCTTAAGCAAAACTTTTAATATGGCAGGATGGAGAGTTGGAATGGTTTCTGGAAATGCCGAATTGATTGATGCGGTTTTAAGAGTTAAAAGTAATATGGATAGTGGAATGTTCTATGGAATCCAAAAAGGTGCTATCGAAGCTTTAAAAAGTGATAAATCATGGTTTGATTCCATGAATACCATTTACAAAAAACGCCGAGTTTTGACTGAACAATTGGCTGAAAAATTAGGATGTAAAGTGTATAAAGAAGGAGTTGGATTGTTTGTTTGGGCAAAATTACCGGAAGGAATCCAATCGGCAGAGGAGTTCATCGATACGATTTTGCATGAGAAATATATTTTTATAGCACCGGGAACTATTTTTGGTTCTAATGGAGAAGGATATATTCGATTTGCATTATGTGTGAAAGAAGAAAAAGTACAAGAAGCAATAGATAGATTTTAATAAAATGAAAGTATTTGTAATAGGAATTGGATTAATAGGTGGTTCGATGGTTTTAGACATCAAAGCACATTATCCAGAAGCTACAATTTACGGGATTGATACTAACGAGAAGCATTTGCAACAAGCATTAGAGTTAGGTGTTATTGATAAGGCTGCTACAATGGATGATTTAGCAATTGCTGATTTTGTCATTGTCTCGGTTCCAGTAAATGTGGCTCTTGGCTTATTACCTAAAGTGCTTGATTTGATCAATGATAATGCGATTGTATTAGAAGTGGGTTCGACTAAAAATCCTATTTGTGAAGTGGTAGCTACACATTCAAGAAGAAGAAATTTTATTGCGACTCACCCAATAGCCGGAACCGAATTTTCTGGACCTTCGGCAGCATTGAGGGATTTGTTTAAAGGAAAAACAAATATCATTTGTGAAGTAGAAAAAACAGCTTTTAAATTGCAAGAAAAAGCGTTGGAAGTTTTTAAAACCTTAGGAATGCGTATTCGTTATATGGATCCTAAGTCGCATGATAAGCATATTGCTTATGTTTCGCATCTGTCGCATATTAGTTCTTTTATGTTAGGTAAAACGGTAATTGATAAGGAGAAAGATGAACAAGATATTTTTGATATGGCAGGTTCCGGTTTTGAAAGCACGGTGCGTTTAGCTAAAAGTTCGCCAGCCATGTGGACGCCTATTTTTGAACAAAATAAGTCTCAAGTTTTGGAATCATTAGAAGAGTATATTTCTAATTTGACAAAGTTCAAAGATTTGTTAGTTCAGGATAATTATCAGTCGATATATGATGAGATGGCGAGTGTGAATAAAATAAAGGAAATATTAAACGGCATAAGCGTTAAAAAATAGAGTAAAAAGATTTTTAATATAAAAAAACAAACAACAAATAACTAAGAAAATGGAAAACAAGAAAGAAATGAGAAATTGGTTGAACGCATTCAATTTGTCTCATCCATTTGTGATCGCAGGACCTTGTAGTGCTGAAACAGAAGAGCAAGTATTGAAAATTGCTCACGAATTAAAAAATTCTGATGTAAGCGTATTTAGAGCAGGAATTTGGAAACCAAGAACACGTCCAGGAGGATTTGAAGGAATTGGAGAAATTGGATTGAAATGGTTGAAGAAAGCTAAAGAAGAAACAGGACTTTTAATGGGGACTGAAGTAGCAACTGCTGCTCACTGTAAATTAGCTTTAGAATATGATATTGATGTATTATGGGTAGGTGCTCGTACAACAGCGAACCCTTTTGCAGTTCAAGAAATTGCTGATACTTTAGCAGGAACTGATAAAATTGTATTAGTTAAAAACCCTGTAAACCCAGATATGGCTTTATGGTTAGGTGGTGTTGAGCGTTTACACATGGCTGGAATCAAAAATTTAGGAGTTATTCATAGAGGTTTCTCTACTTATGAGAAAACAAAATACAGAAACATTCCTGAATGGCAAATTGCTATCGAATTGCAAAATAAATTCCCTGATTTGCCATTAATTATCGATCCATCTCATATTACAGGTAATCGTAATATGATTCTTGAAGTAACACAAGAAGCTTTAGATTTAAACTACGATGGTATGATTATCGAAACGCATATTGATCCAGATAATGCTTGGTCTGATGCTGCACAACAAGTTACTCCTGATGCTTTGAAACAAATCTTGAAAGATTTGAAAATTAGAAAAGTAAGCGGAGATAGCGATTTTGAGGCTAAAATGACAAAATTAAGAGCTAATATCGATGTATTAGACGCTAATTTGTTAGACCTTTTAGGTAAAAGAATGAAAGTAGCTGACGAAATTGGTCAAGTGAAAAAAGACAATAACGTAGCTGTTTTACAAAATACTCGTTGGAATGAAATCCAAGAAAAAATGGTTGCTGAAGGTGCTAAAAAAGGATTATCGGCAGAGTTTATTACTAAACTATTCAAGTCGATTCACCAAGAAAGTATCGAACACCAAGAAAAAATTATCAACGGATAATTAGCTTGAAATACACAATAGAAATCCCTTTGACTTTGCAAGAGTTAAAGGGATTTTTTATTTCTGGCAAATGTTAAAAACCTTAAACTTTAGACTTTGAACTTGAAACAAAATTTTATCTTTGTCCCATGACAGGAATCGTTTATAAATCAACAGGGAGCTGGTACACCGTAAAATCCGAAGAAGGAAATTTTGTGGATTGTAGAATTAAAGGAAAGTTTAGGATGAAAGGTATAAAAAGTACCAATCCTATTGCTGTGGGCGACTATGTCGAATATGAATTAGAAGAATCCAATAATCAAGTAACTGGAGTTATTAATACGATTCAGGATAGAAAGAATTACATTGTAAGGAAATCGGTAAATCTTTCTAAACAAACGCATATTATTGCGTCAAATATAGATATCGTTTTCTTGTTGGTTACCATTAATAATCCGCCTACAACAACTAGTTTTATTGATCGTTTTCTGGTTACCGCCGAAGCTTATGGCATCGAAGCAATTTTAGTTTTTAATAAAATAGATACGTTTGACGAAGCAGCCCTTGACGAACAATTGTTTTTACAATATACTTACGAAAAAATAGGATACAAATGTTTACGTGTTTCTGCTCAGAAACGCAAAGGATTAGACAAACTCATCGAATTAATGAAAGACAGGGTGAGTATGTTCTCAGGGCATTCGGGGGTTGGAAAATCAACTTTGGTGAATGCTATTGAGCCGACTTTAAATTTAAAAACCAAACAAATTTCTGATTCACATTCGCAAGGACAACATACTACTACTTTTGCTGAAATGTTTGATTTGTCTTTTGGAGCCAAAATTATTGATACTCCAGGTATCCGTGGTTTTGGAGTTGTAGATATGGAAAAAGAAGAAATCAGTGATTATTTTCCTGAGTTCTTCAAATTGAAAAACCAATGTAAGTTTAATAATTGTTTGCACAAAGAAGAACCAAAATGTGCTGTTAAGGAAGCTTTGGAGAATGAAGAAATATCTTGGTCACGCTATAATAGCTATTTGAAATTGTTAGAAGGAGATGATGAAAATTACCGTACCGATATTTATGACGAGGACAGAAAGAATAGCGATAAATCGAGAGGTTAATGAGGGTAGTAATTCAAAGAGTTTCGACGGCATCGGTTACTATAGATAATAAAATTGTTGCCGAAATTAATAAAGGGCTTTTGGTTTTAGTAGGTATTGAAGATGCCGATAGCCAAGAGGATATTGATTGGTTAGTGGCTAAAATTATTAAACTCCGCATTTTTGGTGATGAAAACAATGTGATGAATTTATCAGTCCAAGATATCGATGGAGATATAATTGTGGTAAGTCAGTTTACACTTCACGCAGCAACCAAAAAAGGAAATCGACCTTCTTATATAAAGGCTTCTAAACCTGAAATAGCTATTCCCTTATATGAAAAATTTGTTTCTGCTTTAGAACATACTCTTGGAAAAAAAGTGCAAACCGGACAATTTGGAGCAGATATGAAAGTCTCATTGATTAATGATGGTCCCGTTACTATTTTGATTGATTCAAAAATTAAAGAATAAAATTTGAACGAAAAAAGCTCTTAAAGTAGCTTTTTTTTGTTATATTAGAAATCACTTTTAGAATGGTATATTCATTCAATACTGTTTTTGCCCCAAAATAGTTTTGTGTTTTTTTACAGGTAGAGCATGCTGCAAAAGTTGCAATACTTAGGATAATTTAAAACAATATATTTTGGCAAAAATTAATCACAGTAATTATTTAGACGTAGTTGATAGTGTTTGGTCTTCTGCTAAATCAGATGGGATTATGCATATCAACTCTGAAGAAAAATCCTTTAATGGTGAAAAGTTTACTATACAGGGCAAAGAATTAATTAATTTTGGCACATGTGGCTATTTAGGATTGGAAACACATCCTGAATTGATTGCAAATTCAATTGCCTTGACTAAGAAGTTTGGTACTTAATTATCCATGTCTAGGGCTTATATTCGTCCAATCTATATTCAAGAGTTAGAAGAACTCATGTCTCAAATATTTGATGGCAATAAAGTAATTTGCTATACTTCGACTTCCAATGCTCATATCTCAGTTATCGCAACAATAATTAAATCAAATGATTTGGTAATACTGGATCAACAGGTGCATTTTAGTGTTCAATTTCCATGTAAAAACACTAAATTACAAGGTACTGAAGTGAAAATGGTTAGGCACTCTGATTATGGAATGTTAGAGGAGATGATACGAGAAAATTACAATAAATTCAATCGTATTTGGTACATGGCAGATGGTGTCTATTCGATGCATGGCGATTTACCTGATACCGATGTTTTAAAAAGCTTATTATGCAAGTATCCTAAATTCCATTTGTATTTTGATGATGCTCATGGAATGAGTTGGAGTGGTAAAAACGGTGCTGGTTATATTTATGATCGATTAGGAGTTAGCAAGCGAATCGTAATCATATCCACTTTAGCAAAAGGTTTTGGATGTGTTGGTGGAACGGCCATTTTAGCTGATTCAGAAATGTATCGAAAAACCGATATTTTTGGAGGGCCATTAAGCTATTCTCATCCCTTGTCTCCTGCTAATGTTGGCGCAGCAATAGCATCGGCTAAAATTCATTTGTCTCAAGATATTTATAAATATCAATCCGAATTAAGCGATTTAATGGATTATATGAATTTGAAATTAGAGGAGAAAAATCTAACTAATATTTCATCGCCAAATTCACCCATTTATTTCATAGGCGGTGGATTAAACAAAGTGACACGTAATTTTGTTCACCGTATTTTAGAGGAAGGTGTTTATGTTAATACAGCTACTTTTCCTGTTGTTCCTAATGATAAATCTGGATTGCGTTTTACTTTAACTCGTCATAATACAAAATCTGATATTGATTTATTGACAGATTTGTTGGCTTTCCATTTGCCAAAAGCAATTGAAGAGGAAGGTGATACAGTAGAGAGAGTTTATAAGGAATTTGGTTGTGTATTAAGAGAAGAACAAAAAGTTTCAGTTGTAGACCGAATTTCTAATTCAAGTTTAGTTGTTGAAAAATATACAACAATCCATGCCATTGATAGCAACGAGTGGGATTTAATGTTTAAGGATAGGGGAAGTATTAGTCATTCAGGATTACAGGCTATGGAAGAAATATTTACTAATAATGAAAAACCAGAAGAGAATTGGAGTTTTCATTATATTTTGGTCAGAGATGAAAAGGCAAAAATTGTATTAGCAACTTTCTTTACAGGAGCCTTGTATAAAGATGATATGTTGGCACAAGAAAATGTTTCTAAACAAATTGAAGAGGTGAGAAAAACCAATCCCTATTATTTATGTTCTAAAACATTAGCAATGGGGTCTTTGTTTTGTGAAGGAGATTTTGTTTATTTGGATGTTGAACATACTGAGTGGAGAAATGCAACGAATCGATTGTTTGAATTTTTTTCCAAAGTGAAAAAGGAAATTAATGCCACAGCTATTATCTTCAGGGATTTTGAAGCAGAACATCCTTTAAACTCAATATTGGAAGATGAAGGCTATGTACAGATGAAAATGCCTAATAGTAATATTGTTAGTCATCCAAAATGGAATTCGAAAGAGGAATTATTGGCGCTTTTAGATTCAAAAAATAATGTTAGAAATATTAATCGCTACGTCTTTAGATATGAACATCAATTTAATGTTACGATAAATAAAACATTAACAAATTTAGAAGCTGAAAAACATTATCAGTTATTTCTAAATGTTAAGAAAGTTAATTTTGCTTTTAATTTTTTTTCTTTTCCAGTTAAGATTGCAAAAATTATATCTAAATATTCTGATTGGGAGTTTATGGAGTTTCGTCTTAAAGATTCGGATGAATTAATAGCTTGTATATGGTCTTTTTTAGGGAAAGATCATATTTGTCATCTTATTTTAGGGTTGAATTATGATTATAATGAATCACATCATTTATATAAACAAATTATGTATCGTATGGTGAAAAGAGGAAATGATTTAGAAAAATCTAAAATCTACCTAGGTTTGCCAGCTGATTATGAAAAACAAAAATATGGAGCAAAATCAGTAGCTCTTTTGGGTTATATTAAGGTCGATGATATGTATAATTTAGATTTGTTATCTTCGCTGAGCGGTTAAATTTTTATAATAAAGGTTGTTCGTAAAACTTGTAATTTATTTATTTGCGTCCATTGTTTATTCCAGTATTATTAAAGTTTTAAATGTTTAAAATACTGTTGTTATAATTTTAATAAAAAAAATAAAATAATAATAAAAGAAGTTGAAAATGATTTTATTAAGTATTGGATAGAAGATGATATTCTCTATTCTGAATTTAAAAAACCTACTATTGGAACTAAAGAAAACTTGAAAGCTTTAATAGATTTGAGACATCAAATATCAGCAGGTGAAAAACAATATTGGTGTTATAATTTCGCTGGTATTAAATCTTATGACAAAGATGCGCGTGATTATGCAGATAAATATGGGCAAGAATATCTGCATGCTTGTGCTGTTATTTTAATTCTCATATTACTAAATTCATCCTTAATACTTTTATGACTTTAAAAAAACCAGTAGTCCCTTTAAAAGGTTTTACAACAAAAGAGGATGCTGTAAAGTGGTTGAACGAATTGAAAGAAAAGAAATGATTTAGTTAATTAAAGATAGATTAGTTATTTGTAACCTTTACTTAGCTTTTATTAATTTTTTTTAAATTTTCAATTTTGGTATTGTTGTTTTAAAGATATTTCTTATATTTATAAATCGTTAGATGTTTTTAGAAATAAATAATACCAAAATATTCAATCTGTTGTATTCATGTCTAAACTAGAAAACATATTAGCCCTAGTGCGCTCCATAAACCAAGATGAGTTTCAGGAGCAAATTACTTATGGGGGTAGTTTAGATGATGTTTACGAAGAATTGTTGTTTTTGTCTAAAAAAATCGAATCTAAAAAACAGCGAACGGCAGTTATTGTAGAACAGATTTCCAATTGTTTTGCTGGTGATTTTTTTAATTATTTACCTATTTCTTATGCTCATGACGAATTAGATGTATTCTGTATGGGATTTAATACCTATATAGAGGAGTTAAAAGCAGCGATGGTTTCTCAGAAATTATTAGAAAATTTACAAGAGAAATTAGTTGTAGAAAAAGACCGCTCAGAACAGTTAATTCTTAATAGAGATCATTTTTTAACCTATATTGGGCGTGAAATACGAGAATCACTTCTAACGATATCCAAGGTTACAAATTCTATATCAAAAAACACATTAGATCATAACAGTGTTAATCAATTAGAATATAGTAAGTTAGCGGCTGATGTTTTACTCATAACTATAAATGATTTGTTAGATTTAGCTAAAGTAAAATCGAGTCATTTTATCGCTGCAAACAAACCATTTGGTTTAGATCAATTGATTAACTTTTTAAATATTTCATTTTCGGAGAAATGTATTCAAAAAGAAATTGATTTTAAAGTAACAATAGATAGCGAATTACCTAATATTTTAAACGGTGATTGTATTAGAGTTTCTCAAGTATTGTGGAATAGTATAAGTAATGCAGTTAAATATACACCAGTAGGAGGAAAAATCAGATTGAAAATTCAACTAGAATTTGAAAGTGATGAAGAATATGTGTTACGATTTATTGTTAAAGATTCAGGAGTTGGAATTTCTGATGATAAATTGAAAGTTATTTTGCAAGGTTTTGCTCAACAAGATGGGGATTTATTAAATGATAATGGAAGTTCTATTTTAGGTTTAGCTATTTGTAAAAAAGTTGTCGATTTACTTAATGGAGAAATTAAAGTTAAAAGTAAATTGCAAATTGGAACTAAATTTACTTTTACTTTGCCTTTCAATAAGTAGAAATTATAGCTATGGACGTGCTAACTTAGCCATC
>DKIJ01000004.1:54595-141177 GCA_002454195.1 Flavobacterium sp. UBA6721 | reverse complement strand
CTATACTTTAGCAACTACAGCCACTCAGTTCTCTAATGTAGGTACATACCCTATCGAAGTAACTTTGGGTAACAATCCAAACTATACAGTAACTAAGGTAGATGGCACGCTGACTGTAGCTTCTTCTCCTATAGATCCAAATGATGATATTGCTGGACCTATAAATGGTATAAATGGTGGTAATGCAGAAATAAATATCTTGAGTAATGACTACTTAAATGGTAGCATAGTAAATCCACTAGAAATTACTACTTCTTTTGTAAGTAGCAATAATTCTGGAATCACATTGGTAGATACTGACATAAATATTGCCCCGGGTACTCCTGCTGGTGACTATGAATTGGTTTACAAAATTTGTGAAAAATTAAATCCTGATAATTGTGACGATGCTACTGTAAAAGTTATTGTTTACGTTCCATCTATCTCTATCACTAAAGACGGAACTTATGTAGATACCAATCAGGATGGCAAAACAAATGTGGGTGATGTAGTATCATACAAATTTGTTATAACAAACACTGGTAATGTAACCTTAACTAACGTAACGGTAACTGATAATAATGCAACTGTAACTGGTGGACCTATTGCAACTCTGGCTCCCGGAGCAACAGATGCAACTACTTTCTCGGCTTCACATACTATTACTCAGGATGATATCAACAAAGGTGTAGTTTACAATTTGGCTTTGGCTACGGCAAAAGATCCTAAAGGAAATAATGTAACAGATACTTCGTCTGACCCTACTCCTTGTACTTCTTGTCCTGTCAACCCAGAATGTACTGATTGTACTATCACGGAATTGAATCAATCTCCAAGTATTGCTCTAGTAAAAACAGCTAGTGTAGGTGGAAATGGTAGTGTTGGAAATGTTATTACATACACTTTTGCAGTAACCAATACTGGAAATACAACACTTTCTAATGTAGTGGTTACCGATCCAATGGTTGGTTTAACCATCACTGGAAATCCAATCCTTACTCTTGAAGTGGGTGCCACTAGTACTGCTATCAAAGGAACCTATACCATTACTCAAGCAGATATTGATACAGGCAAAATAACCAACTCAGCCCTTGCTACAGCTAAAGATCCTAAAGGTAATAATGTGACTGATATTTCTGGAACAGAAATTACAAACAACAATCCTACAGTTACAACACTTTCTCAAAATCCTGGTCTAGAAGTAATCAAAACTTCTAATACCGAGAATTATAGCTCTGTAGGAGATATTATTAATTACACTATTCAAGTGAGAAATACTGGTAATGTTACATTGTATGCTGTGCTAGTCACTGATCCATTAACAGGATTAAATACTACTATTGAAACATTAGCTCCGGGAGCTTCTCAAGAATTTGTTGAAAATTATACAGCAACTCAAACTGATAGAGAAAATGGTTCAGTATCAAATACAGCTTTCGCAGACGGTTTAACTCCAAATGAAACCCAAATCCACGCTGAAGATACTGCGGTTGTTGAAGCTGCAATTGTATTAGGTTGTGGAACTATACTTGTACATAATGCTTTTACACCTAATAATGACGATACAAATGAAGTTTTCAAAATCGACAATATAGACGACACTATTTGTTATCCAGAAAACACAGTTGAAATCTATAATAGATGGGGAGTATTAGTTTATGAAACCAAAGGTTACAATAATTCAGACAAGTCATTCAAAGGATTCTCTGAAGGAAGAGTAACTATTGATAAATCTGCAGGTTTACCTACAGGTACTTACTTCTATATCTTGAATTATACATCTGTTGGTTTACAAGGTGAATTAATTCCTAATAAACAACAAGGATATTTATACCTAACTAGATAATAAACTCCAATTCTAACATACCAGAGGCTTTAAACAAGCCTCTGGATAAAAAAAAGAAACCAAATGAGAACAAAACTACTACTAATCGGTTTAATGTTTACAGCCGCGGTAAGCTATGCGCAACAAGATGCACAATTTACCCAATACATGTACAACACTATAAACGTTAATCCTGCATATGCTGGATCTAGAGGAGCGATGAGTATCTTCGCTTTACATAGATCTCAGTGGGTAGGATTAGATGGTGCTCCTACTACTAATGCAGTTTCGATAAATACTCCTTTTAACAGCAGCAGAATGGGTTTAGGAGTTTCTATTATCAATGATAAAATTGGACCAACTACAGAAAATAATATTTCAACAGACTTATCATACACAGTACCTACTTCTGAAACGATGAAACTTTCTTTTGGTATTAAAGCTTCTGTAAACATGTTTGATCTGAATATCAACAAACTTAATGCTGAACAGCCAGATCCTTATTTGCAAGGATACAACAACAAAATATCTCCAAACATTGGAGCTGGTGTTTATCTACATTCTGACAAGGCTTATTTAGGATTATCTATCCCAAATTTTTTAGAATCTAACGTTTACAATGATAATGACAGAAAAGTAAATAAAGAGAAAATGAATTTTTATTTCATTGCAGGATATGTATTTGATTTAAATTACAATCTTAAATTTAAACCTGCATTATTAACTAAAATGGTTCAAGGGTCTCCATTACAAGTGGATGTTTCAGGTAACTTCTTGATAAGTGACAAATTTACTTTAGGACTAGCCTACCGATGGAGTGCATCAGCGAGTGCTATGGCAGGATTTCAGGTATCGGATGCATTATATATTGGATATGGATACGATTTAGAAACAACAAAATTGGATAATTATAACTCGGGTTCACATGAAGTTTTCTTGAGATATGAAATTTTCAAAAAGAATAATAAAATCACAACTCCAAGATTCTTCTAAATACTACTATCATGAAAAAAAAAATACTCCTTTGTATAGCTATGATAAGTGTTTTTTCATTTAACATTTATTCTCAAAAAGCTAAGTTGGCTAATGCCGATAAAAAGTACGACAACTATGCATATATAGACGCTATTAAAACCTATGAAAAAGTTGCCGAAAAAGGGTACAAGTCGGCTTCTATGTTTCAAAAAATAGGAAATGCTTATTATTTTAATGGTGAATTAGATAAAGCGGTAAAATGGTATGCTGAACTTTTTGCTATGCCCGAAACTACAATAGAACCTACTTATTATTACCGTTACGCACAATCATTAAGAGCAATTGGTGAAAATAAAAAAGCAGATGAAGTTCTAAAAGAGTTTGATAAAATTTCAGCTAATGATAGTAGAGCGAAACTTTTCAAACAAAACACTAATTATCTTGATGAAATTAAAGCTAATTCAGGTCGATTCAAGATAGAAAATGCAGGTATTAATTCTAAATACTCCGATTACGGATCTAGTCTCTACAATAACAAAGTTGTTTTTACATCTGCTAGAGATACCGGAAGTTTAGGTCAAAGAAAACACACTTGGACGGATCAACATTTTACTAACCTGTACAGTGCTGATTTAGATGAAAACATGTCTCCTAATAATCCAGTGAAGGCTTTTCGTAAATTAAATTCAAAATTTAATGAAGCTACTCCTGTTTTTACTAAAGATGGTAAAACCGTTTATTTTACTCGAAATAATTATATGGATGGTAAAAAAGGTAAAAATGATAATGGGATTACTTTAATCAAAATCTATAAAGCTACATTAGATGGTGAAAATTGGACTAATATCCAAGAACTCCCTTTTGACAGTAATAATTATAGCACGGCTCACCCAACTTTAAGCCCTGATGAAAAAACATTATACTTTGCATCAGATATGCCGGGTACATTAGGAATGTCAGACATTTTCAAAGTACAAATTAATGAAGATGGTTCTTTTGGAACACCTGTAAATTTAGGTCCTTCTATAAACACTGAAGGTAGAGAAACTTTCCCTTTCGTGAGTGAAGAAAACGAACTTTATTTTTCATCTGACGGGCATCCAGGAGTTGGAGGACTCGATATCTTTGTATCAAAAATTAATGATGATGGTACCTTGAATAGGGTTCAGAATATTGGAATGGAAGCAAACTCCTCTAAAGATGATTTTGCATACTTAATTGACAGCAAAACAAGAAAAGGATTCCTTTCATCAAATAGAGATGGTGGTCTTGGATATGATGATATTTATAAATTTTTAGAAACTAGAAAACTCACTTGCGAACAAGAATTATATGGTGAAGTAACAGATCTTGACTCTAAATTACCTTTAGCCAATGCAAAAGTTACGTTGTTTGATAAGAAAATGAATCTTATCAAAACATTCAATACCGATGACAAAGGAAACTATAGTTTTACGGTAGAATGTGGAAAAATGTACACGGTAAGAGCTGAAAAAGAAGACTATGGTACCAATGAAAAACAAATCACAATTCCATATGAAAATGGTAGAACCTACTTACCTATTCTACTGGAAAAAGACCAATGTAAAGTAACCATTGGAGATGATTTAGGAAAATGTTTTGGAATCAAAAATATTTATTTCGACTTAGATAAGTCTAACATTAGAACCGAAGCAGCTCTTGATTTAGAAAAAATACTAGATGTACTAAATCAATTTCCTACTATGAAATTAGATATTCGTTCACATACTGATAGTCGTGCTTCCCATAAATACAATGAAGCCTTATCAGATCGAAGAGCAAAATCAACCATCAGTTGGTTAATCAAAAATGGTGTAAGTGCTGATCGATTAACAGGTAAAGGTTACGGAGAAAATCAATTAGTTAACCAATGTGCGGATGGAGTAAAATGTTCTGAAGAAGAACACCAAATGAACAGAAGAAGTGAATTTATTATAACGGCACTTTAATAAAAAGCAAATCAAACTTAAACCTCGGAAATAGTAATTCCGAGGTTTTTTTATACATTTACTTTTTATCCATAGCTATGAAGTCAATCTATTTAATGCTCCTCACCTTTATAGGATTCTTTTCCTGGTCAATAATCAATCCTAAAGAAAGTTTTACCTGTTTTCTAGAAATCATTCCTGCAATCATTGGATTTGCAATCTTACTCGCAACATATAACAAATTTAGATTTACTAATTTTACTTACTTTCTAATTCTTATTCATTGTATAATCTTATTTATTGGCGGACATTATACCTATGCCGAAGTACCTTTTTTTGATACAATTAAAGAAACATTTCATCAAAGTAGAAACAATTATGACAAAGTAGGTCATTTTGCTCAGGGCTTTATTCCTGCCATGATTATAAGGGAGTTATTTATAAGAAAAAAAGTAATTGCTAATAAACAGTTTTTTAATTTCAACATCGTTTGTATTTGTCTTGCTATTAGCGCTGCTTACGAATGGATTGAATGGTTTGTATCTTTAGCAACTGGAGAAGGCGGTGATGCCTTTTTAGGAACACAAGGCGATGTTTGGGACACGCAATCGGATATGTTGTTTGCTACAATAGGAGCTGTTTTAGCTTTAATTCTATTATCTAAAACACAGGATAAGTATTTACAAAAATTATAAACTTAATTTCAAAATTAAGTTTAGTAATAAAAATCAATGATTATCTTCTGTATTATTTCTTAACAAATTTATAAGAACACATACAATAATAATATTTTTAACCACATACTGTCCTAATAAAGTAAAACTAAAAGAACTTTTATTAAAAGAAAGTTCCGGAAAAATAAAAAACACCGAGAATGTAAAACTTAAATGGATGATCGCTAAAATTGTTGTTATTCGTTGTTTATAATTTAAAATAAAAAACAAGCCTATTAAGGTCTCCCACATAGCCAAAACCAAATATGAAATATCCGAATGAACGCTATTATTTATTAAAACATCTATTGTTTTTTTTGCAATATCTTCTGCGGGACTAAAATTTGGAAAAAATTTTAATACCCCAAAGACAAAATAAATCACTCCTATAGAAAAGATAATTAAACGATTTCCTGAAAATACTTCAGATAAAACAACATGAGTTTTTTTCATTATTTATAGATTGGTTTGTCTTTGTTAAGTGATTTTTCTTTATCCTTCAAATAAGTACACCCTATTAGTAAAATACCCTAATCTATTTTACATGTTTTTTTGATAAACTTTAGATTAAAATAGTTGTATAAAAAAAGGTTTGAAAATTACTTTTCAAACCTTTTTTTTTATGTCTTTAAAATTTTTAAATCAAGATTATAAACTAGACAAATAAGCAACAACATTCTTCTCTATTCTCTCATTGATGTTCGAAATATCTGCTTTTACAAATTTTTCTCCAATGATATTTTCATATAATTCAATATATCTATCGGATACTGTTTCGATATATTCGTCAGTCATATTAGGAATTTGTTGTCCTTCTTTTCCTTGAAATCCATTTTCAATTAACCAACGACGTACAAACTCTTTTGATAATTGTTTTTGCTCCTCTCCTTTTGCCTGTCTTTCTTCGTAACCTTCCGCATAAAAATAACGAGAAGAATCCGGAGTATGGATTTCGTCAATCAATACAATCTGACCGTCTTTAGTTTTTCCAAATTCATATTTCGTATCCACTAAAATCAATCCACGACTGGCTGCGATTTCAGTTCCTCTTTGAAATAAAGCTCTGGTATATTTTTCTAAAACCAAATAATCTTCTTCAGTCACAATTCCTTTTGCTAAAATAGCTTCTCTGGAAATATCTGCATCGTGTTCACCATTATCTGCTTTTGTAGTAGGCGTAATAATTGGTTCTGGAAATTTATCATTTTCTTTCAAACCTTCAGCTAAAGCTACACCGCAAAGTGTTCTTTTTCCGGCAGCATATTCGCGAGAAGCATGACCTGACAAATACCCACGAATTACCATTTCTACTTTGAATGGCTCACACAAATGACCAACAGCAACACTAGGATCCGGAGTAGCAATCAACCAGTTTGGTACAATATCCTGAGTCAATTCCATGAATTTTGTAGCAATTTGGTTTAGGATTTGCCCTTTATAAGGAATCCCTTTGGGCAAAACCACATCAAAAGCCGAAAGCCTGTCGGTTGCCACCATTACTAATAATTCGTCGTTGATATTGTAAACCTCTCTTACTTTTCCTCTATAAACCGATTTTTGACCAGGAAAATTAAAATTAGTGGTAGTGATTGTATTACTCATGTAAATTGAATTGAGATTATTTAATATGAATGCAAATTTAGGATTATTTTAGACAGAAAAACAAAGAAAGTATCCTCTCTCTAAAATAATAAAAATACAAACTTTTTATTTACCGCAAAGAGTAATGAGGTTTCGCAAAGTAAACAAAGAAAAATCTGTATTTATCTATCTAATCTATGGCTAAATTTTTAACCGCAAGCTTCGTAAAACTTTGTGGGCTTTGCGCAGTCTTTGTGTGCTTTGCGGTTAAAAAAAATTCCGAAGCTTTTAGTTTATTTAGCTTCCAAACTCACATTATTGAGTATTTTGTCTGCAATATAATTAGCAACTCCATCTTCGTGGTTTTTAGAAATCACTTCCAAATGGGGTAATTTATTTTTCAAACTATCTGGTGCATTTCCCATCAATAAGCCTTTGGCCGTTGCATTCAACATTCCTTCGTCGTTGTAACCATCACCAAAAGCAATAGTTTGATGAAATTCATAGCCTTCAATTTCAAGAATTTGACCAATAGCCACACTTTTATCCACATTTTTATTCATGAATTCTAAACAATGTGGTAAACTAAAGGCGTGACTAAAAGTATCTGGATGTTTTTCTAATATACTTTCTCTAAGCTCCAGTAATTTGGCATGACTATCGTGCTTGAAAAATATTTTTATAGCTTCAAAATCGGTCATTTCTTTGTAATTAACTAGTTCAGGAACATAAGTTAATTCTTTTTGAAATTCCAATAATTTACTATCATGTTTATTGGTTTGCCAGACATTTTCTTTAAAAAGAACTGAAGTATATTCATCAGGGATCTCCATTTGCATCACTGATTTTACCGCTTCGCTATCCATATTTGTAGCAAATATCAATTCTTTATCGGGTGCATGGATACGGGCTCCATTAGAAGTAACTAAATATACAGGAAAACCCAAAGAAGAAACAATTGACATTGCATCAAGATGATGACGACCTGTAGCAACAATGATTAGATAATTTTTACGGTATAATTCATTAAAAACCTGTTTAGTGTATTCTGAAATTCGGTGGTCACTGTTCAATAAAGTTCCGTCTAAGTCACTAACAATGACTTTAATATTTTCTTTTATCATAAATTCATTTACTCTTATTCTTAGCAAAAATACCTAAAATGCTTTGAAGTCGACGTCTAACACTCTTGAAATAACAGCAAATTAACGTATGCTTACCTTATTTTTTACTTAAAACGAAGCCCAAAAACTCGATACCTAATTATTCTCCCAAACAATTGATACCCTAAAAAATTGCGAAGGATATTGAGCGCATTAGCATCAAAACCAATAGTGTTGCGTTTAAACTTCTTGGGTGGATTTTCGGCAATTTTTAATACTTTTTCAATAATTGATTGTTTCAAATCGGTATTCTTTTTGGTTTTACCTTCAACAATATGACTAATTTTAAGCATTAATTCGTTATAACATTTTAAAGGAGTGGTTTTACATTTGGATACATTTTTTTGAAAATTAGAAGGTGTATTTCCAAATTGAACCGTAGAAACACTAATATTAAAATTCATGAGTTCATAAGCCATACATTCTGAAAAACTCTCCACAGCATGCTTGGTAGAATGATAAAAACTACCCAATGGCAAATTGACCAGACCAGCAATTGACGAAATATTGATAAAATGTCCTTTTTCTTGTTTTCTAAAAACCGGAGTAAATGCTCGGCAAACTTTAACTACTCCTAACCAATTGACATCGACAATATGTTTAATTTACTCATCCTCAGAAAATTCCACAAAACTTCTATAGCCTATTCCTGCATTATTTATTACAACATCTATTCTTTCGAAATCAGCAAGAATTTGCTCTTTGGCATTTTCGATACTAATTGTTGAAGTAACATCTAGAATATAACAATGAATATTAGTCTTATTCTTGAGTTCATTTCCCTCTTCTAAACAGAGCATTGTAGCGATAACATTCCAATTATTTTTTGCAAAATGCAAAGCTAATTCCTTTCCTATTCCTGTTGCTGCTCCTGTTATAATTACGTTCTTCAATAGTTTACTGTTTTTATTAAAAAACTACGACCCTGATTAGGGTCGTAGCTACATGATATTTTAAGTTATTATAATTCTTTAATCAACGTTTTCGGTATATTTATAAGCGTCAATAATCTTTTTAACTAATCGATGTCTTACAATATCTTTATCATCTAGATAAATAATTCCAATCCCGTCAATATCCTTTAAAACTAATAACGCTTCTTTAAGACCAGATATTGTTCTACGTGGTAAATCTACCTGTCCAGGGTCACCAGTAACCATAAATTTAGCGTTTTTACCCATACGAGTCAAAAACATTTTCATTTGCGAATGCGTAGTGTTTTGAGCTTCATCCAGAATTACAAAAGCATTATCTAAAGTTCGTCCACGCATGAAAGCTAATGGCGCAATTTGAATAATTCCTTTGGCAATATAATCTTCTAATTTTTCATTCGGAATCATATCGCGCAAAGCATCATACAAAGGTTGCATGTACGGGTCTAGTTTTTCTTTCATATCGCCAGGAAGAAAACCCAGATTCTCTCCTGCTTCTACGGCAGGTCTTGTTAAAATGATTCGTTTTACTTGTTTCTCTTTTAAAGCTTTTACAGCCATGGCAACACCAGTATACGTTTTACCTGTTCCTGCTGGCCCTACTGCAAAAACCATGTCATTTTTGTTAATAGTATCGACTAATAATTGTTGGTTAGGCGTCATTGCTTTCACAATTTTACCACCTACTCCGTGTACTAAAATTTTGTCATTTGGACTCATTTTTTTGTCGTCCTGAGGGTCTCCTAAAATAACACGTTCAATAACATTATCATCAATATTGTTGTAACGGGTAAAATGAAGCATCAATCTTTGAAAACGCCTTTCGAACTCATCCAATATGTCTTTTTCTCCAAATGCTTTGATAGTTGTTCCTCTGGCAACTATTTTTAATTTTGGATAATATTTTTTAATGGTTTCAAGATGAGTGTCTTGAGCACCCCAAAACTCTTTTGGAGCGATGTCTATGAGCTCGATAATTCTTTCGTTCAAAGGGTCTAATTTTACAGTTTTACTTAATCAATTTTAAAACTCCTCCAAAATGCTTTTCATCTTGGTTTTATTTGGTTACTAATTAGAATTTATTTTGGCTTTTTTGCAATTTTGAAATTACTATTATTAGCTTTGCATATCTCAAATTTAATGAAAATTAATTTTAGAATTCACCATTAGTTATAAACAAAAATATGTCAATAATTACCCTTACTACCGATTATGGCTTGAAAGACCACTTTGTTGGTTCGCTAAAAGGGAAAATTTTATCTGAGTATCCAGAAGCCCAAATTATTGATATTTCGCACGATATAGATCCCTTTAACATTGTAGAAGCCAGCTACATAATCGGTGCTTCTTATTCCAGTTTTCCCAAAGGAACAGTTCATCTTATTGGGGTCGATATGGAATTAAACAAGGAGAATCTTCATATTGTGATGCAATGGAACGATTCTTATTTTATTGCTGCCGATAACGGAATTTTAAGCATGCTTTCGCAAAAAATTGTTCCACAAAAAATTGTAGCCATCAATATCCATGACCGTTTACCAAGTGATGCATCTGGATTAGATGTTTTTGTAACTGTGGCTTGCCATATTGCCAGAGGCGGCTTACTAAATGTTATTGGAAGAGAGATTAACACTGTAAAAGAAGTGACCGAACTAAAAGCCGTTGTTGCTAATGATAACAACAGTCTTAAAGGTCATGTAATATATATTGATCATTTTGGAAATGTGGTGACAAACATCACAAAAAAACAATTTCTGGAAGTTGCTAAAGGACGTCCTTATGAAATCCAAATGAAGACCAAAAACATCAAAACTATATTACCGAATTATTCAGCAATTGCAATTTCGGATAAATACCCGATTAAGAATTACGAAGGAGAGAAATTAGCCATTTTTAACGAAGCAGGCTATCTCGAAATTGCCATTTTCAGAAGTAATCCTTCTAAAATTGGTTCCGCAAGTAGTTTGTTAGGACTCAATTACCGTGATGTAGTTTCGATAGAATTTAAGAATTAAGATTTTAGATTAATGATTAACGATTTAAGATTTTTGAAGTAAAAAAAAACACAACTCATAACTCAAAACCCATAACTCAATATATGAAAGCCATATTATTACGTGAAATTAAATCCTTTTTTGGTTCGCCAATAGGCTATTTAGTTATCGCTATTTTTCTTATCATCAATGGATTGTTCCTTTGGGTATTTGAAGGCGAATACAATATTCTAAATTCAGGATTTGCCGATATGACTCCTTTTTTCAGTCTAGCACCTTGGATTTTAATTTTCCTAATCCCTGCGGTAACTATGCGTAGTTTTTCGGATGAAAAAAAACAAGGAACACTAGAACTTCTCTTAACCAAACCTTTATCAATATGGCAAATCGTTAATGGAAAGTTTTTTGGTGCTTTACTACTAATCGTCATTGCTATTATTCCAAGTTATTTTTATGTAGTAGTGATTTCTAGTTTAGGAATGCCTGAAGGAAATATCGATATGGGAAGCACCATTGGATCTTATTTTGGATTATTATTTTTAATTGCCGCTTATTCAGCAATTGGGATTTTTACTTCTACCCTATCCGATAACCAAATTGTAGCTTTTATTCTAGCCGTATTTTTATGCTTCTTCTTCTATTTTGGATTTGAAGGATTTGCAACTATTGTTCCTGCTCTTTCTTCCAAAATTTCTGCTTTAGGTATGCAAAATCATTTTAAAAGTATGAGTCGTGGTGTAATTGACACACGCGATTTGACCTATTTCATTAGTGTAACTATAGCCTTTCTTTCGTTTACTGTTTACCAACTTAAATCTTTCAAATTGTAATGATAGCAGCAAAAAAAAGAAATCTAAAATCGGTATTTATTATTGTTGCCGTTTTGTTAGTCATCAACCTCATTGGTAACTCCTTTTTTCATCGATTTGACTTAACAAAAGATCATCGCTACACGCTTTCGCAAACTTCTTTAGACATTATCAAACAAATTAAAGAACCTCTTTCTGTCAAAATTTACATGGAAGGTGATTTGCCTGCTGAATTCCGAAGATTACAACAAGAAACCAAAGAATTACTGGAAGAATTCCAGGCGTATAATTCCAATATTGTATTCGAATTTGTCAATCCGTTAGAAAACGAGGACGAAAGCATGAACAATATCAAAGCCTTATACATGAAAGGCTTAACACCTGTAAACATTACTATTGACGACAAAGGAAAACAATCGCAAGAAATGGTTTTCCCTTGGGCTATTGCGGTATATCATAACAAAGAAGTCAATATTCCTTTGTTGAAAAACATCATGGGGGCTTCTACGACTGAAAAAGTAATTGGTTCGGTTCAGCATTTAGAATATTCTATTGCCGATGCATTGAATAAAATTACCAAAGAAAAACAAAAAAAGATAGCGGTAATCAAAGGAAATGGAGAAATCGAGGATATCCGAATTGCCAAATTTTTATTGCAAATTAGAGAAAGCTACCACATAGGTCCATTTACTTTGGATTCGGTAGCCAAAAATCCTATCGGTACTCTGGATGCATTGAAAAAATACGATTTGGCCGTAATTGCCAAACCTACTGAAGCTTTTACAGATGCTGAAAAACAAGTCCTTGACCAATTTGTAATGAACGGAGGAAAAAGTATGTGGTTAATGGAGCAAACTACGGTTGAAATGGACAGTCTGTACAATGAAGCAGGTGCTACATTAGCCTTTCCTAGAAACTTAAATTTGAACGATATGTTTTTTAAATATGGCGTTCGAATTAATCCAGATATCGTTAAAGATGAATACGGAAGTCCAATTAAATTAGCTTCAGGCGAACAAGGAAGTGCAACTCAATACCAAACGTTCAATTGGAAATTTGCGCCATTAGTTACTCCTGAAAGCAAACACCCAATCGTGAAAAATTTAGGAGGAATCAAATTTGACTTTGCCAATCCAATTGATACTTTGAAAAACGGAATAAAAAAAACTGTTTTATTACAATCTTCTAAATACTCTAAAAAAGTGGGAACTCCTGCCGAAATTAATTTGAATAGTGTTACGGAAGAGACCAGTCCTAATCATTATATCAATACTGGAAATTTACCTTTGGCTGTTTTATTAGAAGGAAATTTTAATTCGGCATTTCAAAATAGAGTATTAGCATTCAAACAAAATGATTTTACAGCTACTGGAAAAAACAACAAAATGATTGTAATATCAGATGGGGATATCATCAAAAATCAATTGGATAAAAATTATGCACCGGTAGAATTAGGATTCGATCAACGTTCTGGAAATTTATACGACAACAAAGATTTTTTACTGAATTGCGTGAATTATCTTTTGGATGATACTGGACTTATTAACATTCGTTCCAGAGATTTAGATCTACCTTTATTAGATAAAGACAAAGTAAGCGAAAACTATAGCCTTACTCAAGTCATAACTATCGGGCTTCCAATCCTAATTCTAGGGATTTTTGGAGTCATTTTTAGTTTCTTACGTAAACGAAAATACAGTCGATAGATGTTAATAAAAATTTTTCTATACTAGATTTGTTTACGATATATTTGTAAAAATGTAGGATTGACAATTTTAGCAAAAAGAAATTCAATATTTTAAAAGAATACATTAAACCGTTCCATTTCTGAAAGAAAAAAACAGACTATTGGCGTAAGTTATTACAATAAAAAAACAAATAATCTTCATATGAAATTTATAGTATCGAGTTCGTACTTATTAAAACAATTACAAGTTTTAGGAAGTGTTATCAACAGTAGCAATACCTTGCCTATTTTAGATAACTTCTTATTTGAATTAGACAATAATGAATTAACAGTTTCTTCTTCTGATTTAGAAACAACAATGTCAGCCACTTTGTCTATCGATTCTACAAGTAAAGGAAGTGTTGCTGTTCCGGCAAAATTGCTTTTGGAAATCTTAAAAACTTTCCCAGAACAACCACTTACTTTTACCGTTGAAGAAAATAACACTATAGAAATCAGTTCTAATTCTGGAAAATATGCCCTAGCGTATGCTCCTGGTGAAGAATTCCCTAAAGCGGTAAACTTAGACGAACCATCGGTTACTTTAGTTCCTGCTGACGTTTTAGCCACTGCAGTAAGCAAAACAATCTTTGCTGCCGGAAACGACGATTTACGTCCGGTAATGTCAGGTGTATTCTTCCAGTTTTCACCACAAGGATTGACATTCGTGGCAACTGATGCGCACAAATTAGTAAAATATGCTCGTACTGATGTTACTGCTTCTCACGTAGCTGATTTTATTATGCCAAAGAAACCTTTGAATATCTTAAAAAATATTCTTTCTACTTCGGATGCAGAAGTAAAAATTGAATACAACGATTCGAATGCTACTTTCTCTTTTGACAATTACGTATTGATGTGTCGTTTAATTGATGGAAAATATCCAAATTACGAAGCGGTAATTCCAAAAGAAAACCCTAATAAATTAATGATTGATCGTGCTCAGTTTTTGAGTTCTGTTCGTCGTGTAGCTATCTTCTCTAACAAAACAACGCACCAAATCCGTTTAAAAATCGCTGGTGCTGAATTGAATGTTTCTGCTGAAGATATTGATTATTCTAACAAAGCAGAAGAAAGATTGACTTGTGATTATCAAGGCGACGATATGCAAATTGGGTACAATTCTCGTTTCTTAACAGAAATGTTGACGAACCTACAATCAGACATGATAATGTTAGAAATGTCTTTACCTAACCGAGCTGGAATCCTAACCCCTATTGATGGATTAGAAGAAGGTGAAACGGTAACGATGCTTGTAATGCCTGTAATGCTAAATAGCTAACATATTTTAGTAAAAAAATGATATTGATAAATTTTAGTATATTTTATTTTTGATATTAAAATATATTACTTATCATTGCATCACCAAAAACGTATTAACCAACCATTTTTTATATTTTAAAAAACCGCGATTCCTCCTTGAAAAGCGGTTTTTTTTGCTTTTTAGTAACCTCGAATTCACGAATTAATTTTGGTTGTTTTTTTTAGAAACACAGGTTGAAGAAATAAAAAAGAAATCTACACAAATTTTTTCTTTGTAAACCCTGCCTGTCGGCAGACAGGTTTGCGAAAACTTCTTGTCCTTTACGATTAAATAACCCCCATTTTTTTCATCAAGAATGTAGCGCTCTTATTTTTACAAATTCCGCTACGAAGTTTGTAATCAAAATGCAAATCGTCGTTTACAATTTCCACTTCAAAACAATTATTACTTAATACGTTTGGAAATTCATTGGTAGTCAAACAAACTTCAATATCATGGGTGGCAATTGCACCAATGGCTTTTTTAGAGATTACTTTTTTTAACACTTCAATAGTTCCGTTTCGTTTATCATCCGAATTTGTTCCTCTCAAAATTTCGTCCAATAAAACAAAAGCAGGTTCAATTGTCAAACCATCCATAATTTGTTTTAAACGTTTAATTTCGGCAAAGAAATAGGATTCACTATCGGATAAAGAATCCGAAAGTCGCATAGAAACCAAAACAGGCAAAGGATGAACATGAGCTTCAGTAGCACATACCACCGAACCAGTTCCTGCCAAAACCATATTAATTCCTAAGCTTCGCAAAAAAGTACTTTTACCCGACATATTAGAACCAGTCAAGATCATAAAAGATTGTGGATGAAAAGCGACATCATTCCCTACTCTACTTACTGGATTCAACAAAGGATGACTTAAATTAGTAAAATTTATTTTGAAATCATTAGTTAAAATTGGGTAAGCAAAATCTGGATTGTTATAAGAAAAGTTAGCCAAGCTATTTAGTTTTTCAAATTCACCAATCACTGCCAACCATTCTTTTAAATCAGCCGCATGCTCTTTTTTCCAGTTTAAAAGCGCTTTTAAAACATGAAAATTAAACAAGAAGGTTCCATTAAACAAAACCGCTGTAAAAAGATTTGCAACAGTATCATTTCTAGAAAATAATTCAGACAATTGCTTTAAATACACACTAGATTGAGCTGATTTTTGTTGTAACTGCTTTTGCAATTCCATTAACCTAGAGGATTCAAACGACTCTTTTTCTATCTTTTCGAGTAATAGCCCATAATTCCCAATTATCTTATCAATATTATCCGAATTCGCAATTTCGATTTTAATTCGTTTAAAGAACTTTCCTAAAACCATTAAATTAATCAAAAATAAATAGCTCAAACTTTTAAGGACAAGTAAATCGGAAGTGATTAAATAAGCAATAAAAGTGATTAGAAACAACAGAGGACTAATGTAGGAGAAAAGCACAGTCCATTTTGGCAAATCCTCGCTATTAAATTTACACCAACTCAATAACGATTGATAGCTCTGTTCATTATCTTCGGTTACTTTGGCTAAAGCCAAAAAATCTTGACGAAAAGTTATTCTTTGAGTTAATTCCTTGATAGCTTCCTGGTTTTTCTGAATTTCCTCATTAGAAGATTTTTGCAACAAACTAGCTGCTAAAGTTTTTTTTCCAATAAATGTAGCTGTTCTGTTCAAATATTGAAACAAAGAATTATTCCCAAAAACATCCAAATCATAGGCACACGGATGATGGAAATCAACAAATTCAGCACCATTTTCGAAAGGAATTCCTTTTCTTTCTAAAAAAGTAATCTCATTGGTATTAATATCCAAAAGCGCCTGACTCATTTTTCTTTGAAACTGAAGCTTAGAATGTATTCGCATCAAAAAAAGGAAACCAACAAAAAACAAAGCTGCCAGACCCAACCAAATTATTTCATATTGCTGAAAATAATAATAAATTGCAGTCAATGAGATTAATAAGATAGCCAATCGCAACAAACTAATAAAATTATACTTGCTGTTGATGGAATTTAATTGGTCCGTAAATAAACGAACATGAGAAGAATATATATTCATAATGAGTCAAATGAATTACAAATATATAAGAGCCTTAACTATAAAAGAAAGAAATTCGCTTAAAATATCATTGAATAGGGATAACTAAAATAGGGACATCCCAATGCGAGGTACAATCCTTAGTTAAACTATGATGAAACAAACTTTTAAAGAAATTATGTTTATAGGTCAACATGGTCAAAATATCGATATCTTTAAAAAGGATAAAATCTAAAATACTTTCCTTTACTTCTTCACTAAATACGATTGAAAATTCTACTGGATCATTAGCAAATTCTTCTTCCCATTGCTTAATCGTTTCTTTTGTAACGTCGGAAGCATCTGTTTTAACATACAAACATTTGATTTTTGCCTTCATTTTTTTAGCTATTTCAACAACATTTTTCAAGGCTGGTTTGTCTTTTGGTCTAAATCGTGTGGTAAAGCCTATTGTTTTAATAGGTTTATATTGAGCTACAGCTGGAATGCTTAAAACAGGAATATCCATATCCGAAATCACTGCTGTGGTATTGGTTCCTAAGAACAATTCTGTCCAACCTTTCTCCCCTTCAGTTCCCATTATAATGTAATCAATGTTATCTTCTTTGATTGATTTTTCAATAGCGGTCAATAAACTACCGTCCATCAATCGATGCAACATATTTATATGATCTAAATTGCGTTCGTGAGCTATGGCGTGCAGTTTGGGTAATTCTTCTTTAAAGACTTCAAACTGGCTTAATTCTACTGATTCATAAATTAACATGTAGTTTTCTGGAAAAAATTGACTATCAAAAACAGGTAAATCAAAGGCATGTAATAAAATCAATTCGCCCTCTATTCGATTAGCAAACTCTAAAGCGTGTACAAAAGCATTAGTAGCAGTCTCAGAAAAATCGGTTGGAAATAAAATTCGTTTCATTTAAATCAGATATAAAATTAAACATCAAAACCACAGAATAAAGTTACGATTTTAACGCCTTAATTCCCAACAATTACTACTTTTATATTTCTAGGCCAAGCGATACTTGAGTAGTTTTAGTACCTTTGCAACCAATACAGAAAAAAATGCTTAACAACGATTCTATAGTAGCACTTGCTACCGCTTCAGGAACAGGAGCTATAGCCATTATTCGAGTTTCAGGAAAAGATGCCATAGGTATTGCTAATTCGGTTTTTAAATCAATCAAAAACAAAGATTTAACCCTGCAAAAATCGCACACGCTGCATTTAGGGCATATTGTGGATGGTACAAAAACCTTAGATCAGGTATTGGTTTCTGTTTTCAAAGGTCCTAATTCGTATACTGGTGAAAATACCGTTGAAATATCTTGTCACGGATCTACTTATATCCAGCAACAAATTATTCAATTATTACTTCGAAAAGGCTGTCGTATGGCCGATGCGGGCGAATTTACCCTACGCGCCTTCCTTAACGGAAAACTAGACTTATCGCAAGCCGAAGCCGTTGCCGATTTGATTTCGTCAGACAACGAAGCTTCTCACCAAATTGCAATGCAGCAAATGCGTGGTGGATTTTCAAATGAAATTGCAAAACTAAGAGAAGAGTTATTGAATTTTGCTTCTTTAATCGAACTGGAATTAGACTTTGCAGAAGAAGATGTAGAATTTGCCGACCGAAGTCAGTTTCACGAATTATTGAACCGAATTGAATTTGTGCTTAAGCGTCTTATCGACTCTTTTGCTGTGGGTAATGTGATTAAAAACGGGATTCCTGTAGCTATTGTTGGTGAACCCAACGTAGGGAAATCAACCCTTTTGAACGCTTTATTAAACGAAGAACGCGCCATTGTTTCGGATATTGCCGGAACCACTCGTGATACTATTGAGGATGAATTAACGATTGGCGGAATCGGTTTCCGTTTTATTGATACTGCTGGAATACGCGATACCAATGATGTAGTAGAAAGCATTGGAATCAAGAAAACTTTCGAAAAAATTGAACAAGCACAAGTCGTTTTGTATTTGTTTGAAAGCTTGAAGTTTAAAGTTCAAAGTTCTACATATATCGTGGAGATCGAAAAAATTAAAAATCAATTTCCATTAAAACCTTTAGTCGTAGTTATCAATAAATTGGACTTGTTATCAGAGGATGAAATTAATAGCATTCGCAAAGCACTTGAAACTTTAAACCTTACACTAATATTTTTAAGTGCTAAACAAAAAATTGGCGTTGAAGATTTAAAAAACCAACTACTCTCTTTTGTAAATACTGGTGCATTACGCAACAACGAAACCATTGTTACTAACACCAGACATTATGATTCTTTATTGAAAGCCTTAGACGAAATTTCGAAAGTAAAATATGGACTTGAAAGCAACCTTTCAAGCGACTTAATGGCATTAGATATCAAAGAAGCTTTGTACCAATTTGGGCTCATCACAGGTCAGGTTACAAATGATGAATTGCTGGGGAATATTTTTGCTAATTTTTGTATCGGGAAGTAGTTATCCTTCTCTTATTTGCTAACTACTTGTTTTTATTGGGTTTAAACACAAACATTCTTCTCTTTTTTGTTGCCCAATTGCACTTTATTGCTTATTTTTGTTGCCCAGTTGTTGCTCAAACAACAAATTTGTTGCCCAAAGGCACAAATTAGTATGTAGTGGAGAAATGATGCACCAATCTGCACCACACAGCAACAACAGGCACTAATAAGCAACATATGAGTAGTACAATTAAAATTCCGAAATTCTGCCAACATTGTGGTCAGGCATTTGTTGCCCAAACCACAACAACTCGTTTTTGTGGTCATAAATGTGCCAGTAGAGCATATAAACAAAGAAAGCGAGAAGAGAAGGTTCAAACTACTCTATCCGACCAAATCAAATCCGTTACTTCTGCAAATTCCGAAAACCTGCAAAGTCTGCAAAGCCTGCCAATTAAAACAGGTAATTTTATCAATCTTAGAGATAAGGAATTTTTAAGCGTTCAAGAAACTGCCATTTTATTAGGTGCAAGCAGATGGACGATTCAACGAATGATTCAAAGAGAAGAATTAAAAGCAGGCAAGCTGGGCAGAAGAACCATTATACCACGTTCCGAAATTGATAATCTTTTTAACTGATGAATAATGAAAATAGCATTAAGACAACGCAAAAAGGGTAACAAGATTACCCTCTACCTTGATTACTACGACCAAGGTAAGCGAGAGTATGAGCATTTAGGTTTATACCTCACACCAGAACCCGACAAAGGAAGTTTAACCAAAGCCCAAAAGGACGAGAACAAAAAAATCCTTGAATTGGCTGAGAGTATCCGAAGCAAAAGACATTTAGAAGTTCAAAACAGTATTTACGGTTTCCGAGATAAAGAGAAATTGAAAGGCAGTTTCTTTGAGTTTTTTGATGCACTTACCGAAAAGAAAAAAGCCAGTTTGGGTAATTATGGCAATTGGAATGCAGTCCGAATTTTAATAAAAGAATACAATCCTAAAGATGTAACCTTTGAGCGATTAGATAAAGAATGGGTTGAAGGGTTTAAAGATTACCTGAACTATGAAGCTAAAACCAAAACTGGTGACGGTATTTCACTCAATACAAAATACAGCTATTTCAACAAATTGAGAGCTGCACTCAAACAAGCATTAAAAGAGGGCTTAATCAAATTCAATCCAGCGGAGCAAGTAGAACCATTTCCACAGGATGATGTAGAACGTGAATTTTTAACCCTTGAAGAATTACAAAAGTTAGCCAACACCCATTGCCGAAATGAAACGCTAAAGCGTATGTTCATTTTTTCTTGTTTGACTGGTTTAAGATGGTCAGATATTGAGAAACTAAAATGGTCAGAAATTCAGCACTCTGATAATTTAGGCTACTTTATCCGTTTTCGTCAGCAAAAAACCAACGGAGCTGAAACCTTACCCATTGCCGAAGAAGCAAGGGAATTATTGGGAGAACAAAAAGAACCAAAAGAAAAGGTGTTTACAGGGCTTAAATATGGCAACTGGAATAAAACCTACTTAAAAGATTGGTTAATTGATGCAGGCATCAATAAGCACATCACGTTCCACTGTGCTCGTCATACTTACGCTACGCTTCAGTTGACTTTAGGCACAGACATATACACCGTTTCAAAACTATTAGGGCATAAAAACCTATCTACTACCGAGATATACGCAAAGGTTATCAACGAGAAAAAGGTAGAAGCAGCCACCAAAATCAAAATCAAATTATAAATATGGAAGCACCAGAAATATTTTTAGTAGAAGAACTTGAATTGAGAATATCAATTGAAGCAGTTGAGTACAAACACAAGTTTGACAACCTTTGGGAGCAATACAAATTTGACCCTGATTATTTCAACCGATTTATGGAAGGACCATTATTGAGTGAATTTGTTCAAACCATTTATAAAAGAACCCAACACCTCAACAATAATGAAATCAATAAATACCTTACCGTATCATTGAGCCAGTTTAAAACCCATAGTCCAAAGCTTCGCTTTGAAACTATGAAAGAGCAGTATTATAGAGATTATTGGTTTCCAAATGTAGAGCCAAATCATTATTCTAAAATGTCAGAGTATGAAAGTAAGTATTTCGGTCACGTTTTCAAATGGTATGAGAAACACTTCCACTTATTCCAAGAAGCCACAGAACAGGCATTACAAGACTTTAAAAAAGGCTATTTAGGTTCTTTCGCTGACTTCTCTATTCAAGCCCAACAAGAGCCTAAAAACAAGCTAAAAACCAATCTAACAGTCAAAGAAATAGCCTATTTATTCAAAGCATTATTTGATGAAGGTATTATTGAATCCAAACACAAAACGGATATTTTTAACTTCATTGCAGAAAGCTTTTCATCTAAACAAAAAGAAGATGTTAGTGTAAATTCAATTAAGAATGCTTTTGATGTTCCAGACTTCAATGCAATAGACTTTTGGCAAGAAAAATTCTATCACTTAGGGCATAGAGCAAAAAAAGATAAAGAAAAATAAACAACATAACTATTTGATAATAAAAGAAATAACATAGGGTTGCACAACCCTATGCAACTACCCCAGCACTCATTTTGTGCCTTGTTTTGCTTCCGTAATCATAAAAATAGTAAATGATGGAAGTAAATCAAATTCTCGAAAAGCTCAGTCAATTAGAACAAAAAATTGACGAGCAAAACCTTCTTCAAAAAGAAGTGCTCACATTCAATGATGCTTGTAAATATCTTGACATCAGTGCATCACATTTGTACAAACTAACTTCTCAAAAGCAAATCCCTCACTTTTGCCCACAGGGAAAGAAACTCTATTTCAACCGACAGGAAATAGACGAATGGTTAATGCGTAACAAGCAGGAAACTTCGGAGGACATCGAAACGGCAGCAGCTAATTATTTAATCAGAAACAAACGTAAATAATTATGGGCTTTTATAGATTTTCCGAAGAAGAGGTTCAAGACATCCTAAAACGCTTAGATGATATTTCTTTGACTTTAAAACAAAAGCAAAGAAACGAACCCGACCAAGTTTGGTATGATAATCAGGAGTTCCTCCAGATTATGAATATAAGCAAACGTACCGCAGCTTATTGGCGTACAGTAAATGTAATTGCTTATTGCCAAGTAGGTAACAAAATTTACTACCGCCTTTCTGATATTATGGCACTTCTTGACAGAAGCACCATTCCTGCAAATCATTTAGCTAACCTTAAATTTTCTACTGATGGAAAGAGTAACGATATTTAAAAACTTCAATATTCCTTTTGAGGACGTTACACTTTCCTCAATCATTTCAAAAATTAAAACTGGCACATATTACGATAGCATAAATGCTATTCGTATGGCCAAAGGTATGGGCAAACCCGAAAGAGCCGACCACTTAAAAAAAGAGCTTTTGGCGTTCACGCCTTCAGCTACTTTTAAAGACGGCAGAAAAAAAGATTTACTCACCGCTTACAGCGGTTTCGTTCATCTCGATTTCGATAAACTCACAACCGAAGAATTGCAACAGGCTTTTGACCTTACGGTCAAAATTCCTTTTACTTATGCTTGTTTCACGAGCCCAAGTGGTGATGGATTAAAAGTATTCATCAAAATAAATACTTTAGAAACCCAACACGAACCGGCATATAAACAAGTACAAGCCTATTATGAAAAGGAGATAAATATTGAAGCTGATCCCAAATGTAAAGACATTACAAGGCTATGTTTTGTGTCTGACGACACAAACGCCTTTTTAAATGAAAGTGCAAGCACTTTTGAAATTGCTTTGCAGGAGCAAGCTCCTTTAAGCGAACCTCTTTTTGAGCAAGCTCAAAATTCGGTTAATACCATTTTTGACGAATGTGTTAGTTTCACTAACAACATTCTGACATACAACAATGGCAATCGTAACAACTACATTTATCAATTAGCTTGTAATTGCAATCGCAGAGGTATTCCACATTCAGAGACAGAAAATTTGATTACATCAAATTTCCACCACGAAAACCAAACCGAAATACGCAAGTCAATTGAAAGTGCCTTTCAAAATAATGCTTCAGAGTTTGGCAAGTTTGCAAACCTTGCAGGTTCGCAAAAGAAAGAAATTGTAAGCGATACTACCGAAGATTATTTAAAAACAACGCCAACCATTCCAATAGAAGCAATTAATTTAATGCCCGATTTGTTCCGAGAAGGTGCAAGAGCTTTTGACAACGACCCACGAAAAAGAGATGTTTTTTTAACAAGTGCCTTGTGTATTATTAGTGGTTGCTTGCCTGATGTTCAAGGCGTATATCATCAAGAAAGAGTTTATCCGCATTTATTTTCTTTTGTAATTGCCCCAGCTGCAAGTGGCAAAGGGGTTTTAAAAAATGCCAAAAGATTAGGCGATAAAATCCACGAAAGAATGGTTGAAAGCAGTAAGCAAGCCAAAGACCAACACGAAAATGAAATGATAGAATACAAAGCCCAATTGAGCAAAAGGAAAAAAGACGACCCAATTCCAGAAAAACCAAAAGAGCCTGTATTCAAATTATTATTCATTCCTGCCGATTGTAGCCAAGCAATGATGATGCAAATTCTTCAAGACAATGACGGCAGAGGTATTATTTGCGAAACAGAAGCAGATGCAATGAGTGGAGCAAACAAGCAAGATTGGGGCAATTATTCACACATAATGAGAGCAGCTTTTCATCACGAAAAAATATCAGCAGCAAGAAAAACCAACCGAGAACTTTTAGAAATAAAACACCCACAACTAGCGGTGGCATTGTCAGGCACACCTGCCCAAGTACCAAAGCTAATCGCTTCGGCAGAAGATGGTTTATTTAGTCGGTTTATTTTCTATGCTTTCAAAAACGAAATAGTTTGGCAAGACCCATCACCAAGACCAGGCGGAATTGTTTATAACGACCATTTCGAAGCATTATCAAAACAAGTTTTGTTAATTGTTGATTTCTTAAACCAATATCCAACAGAAGTATTTTTAACACAAGGGCAATGGAACAAACTCAATCAAGTTTTTTTCGACAAGCTCAAAAATGTAGTGATTTTCACAGGCGAAGATGCAGCAAGTGTTGTTTTTCGTTTGGGTTTAATTCTGTACCGTTTTTGTATGATTTTCACTTCCTTACGGAAGTTTGAAAATGGCGATTGCTCAAAAGATGTAACCTGCACTGATGATGACTTTCAAGCATCTTTGATGCTTTCAGATGTGTATTTACAACACAGTCTTTTAATGTTCAACAATCTGGAACAACAAAAAGAGCCTACCATTTACAAAATGCCAAACAACAAAAAACAATTACTGGACCAGCTACCGCAAGAGTTCCAACGCAAAGAAGCAGTTGCCATTGGTATAAAATTAGGCTTATCCGAAAGGTCAGTTGATGATTTTCTAAACAACTCTGTACCAATGCTTTTAGAAAAGCCAAAGACAGGATTTTATCGAAAGATTGTGAATAACTATCAAAAATTGTAAATAAGTCTGTACATTTGTCCATTTAAGGACAAGAACAAATAAGGGAAATATGCTTGGAGAAAAACTCAAAGAGTTAAGAGAAAGCAAAGGATTGGTTCAAAGGCAAGTAGCAGCCGCCTTAGGCGTAGATACTGCCTATGTGAGTAAGATGGAAAATAACGATAAACCTGTTAGCCGTGCTAAACTGAAATCGTTAGCAAAATTTTATCAGATAAACGAAAAAGTACTATTACCTTATTGGCTTGCCGAAAAAGTGCTGACTGTGGTACATAATGAAGATTGTGCAACGGATGCGTTAAATATAGTATTAACTGAAATTGATAAGAAATAAATATGGATCAAGAACTCGAAAAAACCCTTTGGGCTACAGCAGATAAGTTGCGTAATAATATGGATGCAGCAGAGTACAAGCACATTGTATTAGGCTTGATTTTCTTAAAATACATTTCTGACAGCTTTGAAGATTTGTACAATAAACTCAAAGAAGACAATCTTTCTGATGCAGAAGATAAAGACGAGTATTTGGCTGAAAATGTTTTTTATGTGCCACCGTCTGCGAGATGGAATTACTTGCAACATCAAAGAGCCAAACTTCCGAGTATAGGCAAAGATATTGATGATGCTATGGATGCCATCGAGAAAGATAACCCTACGCTTAAAGGAGTTTTGCCAAAAGACTATGCAAGACCATCTTTAGATAAAAAACGTTTAGGCGAATTAGTGGATTTAATCGGTAATGTTGGTTTCAAGCAAGAAGGACATAGCAGTAAAGATTTATTAGGTAGAGTGTATGAGTACTTTTTAGGAATGTTTGCTGATGCTGAAGGTAAAAGAGGCGGTCAATTTTACACACCTGAAAGTATAGTAAAATTATTAGTAGAAATGCTCGAACCTTACAATGGTCGTATTTATGATGGCTGTTGTGGTAGTGGTGGTATGTTTGTGCAAAGTGAAAAGTTTTTAAAAGCTCACGGAGGTAGAATTGGAGATATTGCCGTTTACGGTCAAGAAAGCAATCCTACAACATACAAATTGGCTAAAATGAATTTAGCCATTAGAGGTATTGATGCCAAAATTGAATTAGGTGACACTTTCCACAACGATAGACACAAAGACCTAAAAGCAGATTATATCATTGCAAATCCGCCTTTTAATATTTCAGATTGGGGTGGCGAGCAATTGCAAGACAGTCATATGTGGAAGTACGGAGTGCCACCAGTAGGAAATGCCAATTATGGTTGGTTACAATTATTTATTAATAAACTAAGTACCACAGGAACAGCAGGTATTGTTTTAGCCAATGGCTCAATGACTACCAATGCTGGCACAGAGGGAGAAATAAGAAAACAATTGATTACTGAGGGCTTGGTAGATTGTATGGTTGCCTTACCTACACAATTATTTTACAATACTCAAATTCCAGCTTGTCTTTGGTTCTTGGCTCGTAACCGCACCAATCACAAATTCCGCAATCGTTCAGGCGAAATACTGTTTATAGATGCCCGTAAATTAGGCACTATGACCAGTAGAAAAAATAAAATCCTAACAGATACAGACATTGCTCAAATTTCTGAAGCTTACCACAATTGGCGAAACATAGATGGCAAGTATGAAGATGTACAAGGATTTTGCAAGTCTGCAAACCTTGCAGAAGTAGAAGCAAACAATTTTGTACTAACACCGGGCAGATATGTAGGTACTGAAGAAATAGAAGATGATGGCATACCTTACGTAGAAAAAGTAGCCACTATTTCAGAAAACCTAAAAGGCTATTTTGAAAAATCTATTGAGTTGCAGCAGCGTATTAAAACCAATTTAGTAAAAGTAGGCATTAAAATATAATGGGTAAGAGATTCAAATATCAGGAAGATATGGACATTATCAAAAATGAGCATCAGTGCGATTGTCCAAATAAAGATTTAAAAGCAATAACCTCTTTTGAAGCATATCGCTATGTATTTGAAGACATAAATTATAAAAGTAATTTTTTACCACAACTTAAAGACGACCCTGCAAGATTCATAGATGCAAACGGTAAGAAAAAATGTGATTATTTAAACTTATCAATGTATACTAAAATTGAAGGTGCAAAAGAACGATATTATCAGTTAGCAAATTCATTTCCTAATTTCAAGAAAACAGCAGGTACTCATATTGCAAATGGTATTCTTGATGCTGAGGATGGATTAATTACAGATGAGGGTTATTTAACACATTTTGGTCTTTATGAGTTTGAAAATGTAGAATTACAAAAAAAATTTAATGTTATAGAAAAACTATAATGGAAAAAGTAAAAGGCATATCAATAAAGTCCGATTGGCTAAATGGTTTAGTCAAAGTAAGCGACCTCATATATTATGATGGCCCTTTGCTTTCTCATTATCAAAGTTTATCAGGAGAAGATTATTTATTCTATTGGGTTGATACTGATGATACCTATAATAGATGGCTCATTATCAATATTAGCATAGTTAAACTTCAAGATTACTTAAACCGAAGAATATCACTATACCAACTCATTACAGAGTTAGATGCAGGCTTAGTGTATAAGGTAGATATTGACAAAGATATTCAGTATCATAATTTTGAATTATTATACATATACGAGTTACCCGAAACCTATTTACCCAACAAAAACAGCTTATATAGTTTTGAGCCACTCACACAACAAGTTGATTTAAGCAGTTATTCCAAGAAACACAATCAAGGTATTTTTCAAGCCTATTTCGGTAATTCAGAAAAAGTGGGTTATGGTACTATTGATGCAGAGCTATGGGCAAATTCTTTAATACAGTTTGTAGCAATTAACAAAGGATTAAAAAAAGACTACATAAATAAAACCAAGCGTAAAGCTAAAGAAGAAAATATAAAGATTGACACTGCCCTTTTGCAAGGTGCTTCTACATTCCATTACATAGGCAATACAAGAAACTCTTTTGGAGCATTATTTAAGCCAGTAGGCAACGAAATCAATTTTCCTGGCACTAAATCAACGGAAGATAAATTCGTAGAATTTGTTATTGGTTTTTACGAATCTTCGAACAATATAGAGGAATTTAAAGAATATATTTCAACCTTAGATAAAAAGGTAGTTAATAGCTACAAAAGCCTACTTAAAACAATTACAGGAGCAAAAACCAACTTCAAACTGAATTATGTAAATGCTATTTCGGAGCATATCATTAACAGTGATATTGATTATAAAAAAGCAAAAGTCATTCTTCAAAATTTAGAAACATTAGAGTTTTCAGATACCGATGATATAAAAATAACAGGGCGTTTTACTGCCTTAAATTTAAAAACAGGGCATTATGAATTTGAAGATTTCGAAGACGAAACAAACAGATCAAAAGGATATTTAGATAGCGACCGTTTAGAAGTAGCTTACAAAATTAAATGGGATAAAACCTATGATGTTATTGTAAAACGCAAGGAAGAATTAAAAACAGGTTCTAAAGACCCAAAACTTACAGATTTACTAATCTCATTTGTAGAGCAAGATTAAGATATGACCAACTGGAAAGAATATAAATTAAGTGATTTAATGCAAATCAAATACGGTAAAGACCATAAACATTTGTCTGATGGTTCTTATCCATTATATGGTTCTGGTGGAATAATGAGGTACGTTGAAAAGCCATTATATGAAGATGAATCAATTCTAATCCCAAGAAAAGGCACTTTGAGTAATCTTTTTTATTTGAACGAGCCATTTTGGTCTGTTGATACAATGTTTTGGTCAGTTATCAATAAGGAATTAGCATTGCCAAAATACCTTTTTTATACCCTTAAAACTTTTGACTTAGCTTCTCTAAATGTAGGATCTGCTGTTCCAAGTTTAACAACAGAAGTTTTAAATGATGTTTTGGTATCTATCCCCGACCTCCCCACCCAAACCGCCATTGCAGAAATCCTCTCATCCCTTGACTACAAAATAGAACTCAACAACAAAATAAACCAAGAGTTAGAAAACCTTGCCCAAACCCTCTTTAAGCAGTGGTTTATAGAATTTGAGTTTCCCAACGAAAACGGAGAACCTTACAAATCATCAGGTGGTGCTATGGTAGAGAGTGGGTTAGGCGAAATTCCGAAGGGGTGGGAAATTGGAAGTATATATGATGTTTCGGATGTAATTTATGGTGCTCCTTTTAAATCTAAACTTTTCAATCAAGAAAATAAAGGGTTGCCATTAATAAGAATTAGAGATTTAAAAACATTCCAGCCACAAAATTGGACAGAAGAAATTCATCCTAAAGGGATAAAAATAAATGCAGGTGATTTAGTTGTTGGTATGGATGCTGAATTTAGACCACATTTTTGGTTAGGTCAGACAGCTTGGTTAAATCAACGACTTTGTCATTTTAGACCGAAAAAAGGATTTTCAAAACTTTTTGTTAGAGAAATTATAAGACCACAGTTGGCTTTTCACGAAAATTCATCAGTTGGTACTACTGTTATTCATTTAGGAAAAGGAGATATTGACACTTTTAAATCTTTAATTCCTTCAAAAAATGTACTGCTTGAATTTGAAGAATTATCTAACTCACTTTTTGACTCTATAATAAATAATAGTAAAGAAAACCAAGAACTATCCAACCTAAGAGATACACTATTACCCAAACTCATTTCGGGAGAGTTGGAAGTAGCAGAAGTAATGGCAGAAAATAAAATTTAATTGTAAGATGAGTAAAACATTCAATATATACTGTGATGAAAGTTGTCATATAGAAAACGACCATAAACCTTATATGTTTTTAGGCTCTATAAGTTGTGCCTACAACCAAGTAAAACGTCATACCGAAAGAATAAACGAGTTAAAAGACAAACATAAATTTAATGCAGAAATTAAGTGGACGAATGTTTCAAAATCAAAACTTCGTTTTTATGAAGAACTAACCGACTATTTTTTCGATACCGACTTAAAATTCAGAACTGTAGGCGTAGATAAATCAAAAATAAACTACGAAGCACACGGCAAAACCTATGACGAGTTTTATTATACCATTTATTACTATTTACTCAACAAAGTTGAGCCAGCCTATAATTACAATGTGTATTTAGATATTAAAGATTCACTTAGTGCAAATAAAGTAAATAAGCTTAAAGATATTCTTAATACTAAACTTGGCGTGTTTCGTAACGTGCAAAACATACGTTCTCACGAAAGTATTTTAATGCAATTGGCAGATTTCCTTATGGGTGCAATCTCTTATCAGCATAACAATCAAGAAAAAAGTAACACTGCTAAAGTCAAGATAATTAAAAGGATAATGCAGCATTCTGGCGAAACTTTAATGAAAACAAATTACTCAAACAAGTTGAACTTATTTTTTATTGAATTACAGTAATTATGGCATTTAATCTAATAAAAAAATACAATCAGCTGTTAGAGTTAGGTTCTTTCAATGAATACCAAAGAAAACAATCATTAAGGCAAATATTTAAAAGAGATTTTGAAGATTGTGATCAGATTATTTTTAATCAAAAACCAGTAACACCAACACCAGTAGATGGTGTAATAAAAATGGAAACTTTGTTTTCGCATTTAATAACGGTAATGATTGATAAAGTAACGAGAAAGCGTGAATACGACAACCATAGAGCAATACGATTACATTGGGTTAAATATCATTTGGATAATGGTAAAAAAGAAAATATGTATTTATTTTCTGTTAAAGAACCTGAAGGCTACAGAACCTATTTTTATGATAAAGACGAAAAATATGTAGTGGTTTTAGAGCCATTAAGAAATAAAAACGAATACTACTTACTAACGGCTTACCACCTTACAGGTAAAGATGCTAAAAGAGATAAAATGATGTCGAAATATAAAAAACGCAGACTAAATGAAATACTCTAAAAAAGCAAAAAACGCAGAGCATCTGGGCTTGCGTTCTTCGATTTCCTTCTTTCAACTGAAAGATGAACCGAGTGCAAAAGTACAAAATATGTAGACATAAACAAATAATGGCGTAAAAATTATTAAATGGCAGTAATATCAGAAGACCACATAGAGCAAATCATCATACAGGAGTTTATAGGCTTAGGCTACCACTACATCAATGGTACAGACATTTCGCCTGATGGCTCAATGCCTGAACGTGAATACAACGAAGTAGTACTCAAAAACCGTTTACAAGAAGCCATTGCCAAACTCAACCCTAATATTCCTTATGAAGCACAAGAAGAAGCCTTGCGTAAAGTGTTGCGTTCTGATAGTCCAGAGTTATTTCAAAACAACTACCAATTCCATAAATACCTTACAGAAGGGGTTGATGTAGAATACCGTAAAACAGACAGAATTGCAGGCGATAAAGTTTGGCTCATCGATTATGAAAAACCAAGCAATAACGAGTTTTTAGTAGTCAACCAATTTACGGTAATTGAAAATAATACCAATAAAAGACCAGATGTTATCTTATTTGTAAACGGCTTGCCTTTGGTAGTGATAGAACTTAAAAATGCAGCAGACGAAAATGCAGATGTAAATGCAGCGTTCAATCAACTACAAACCTACAAACAAACTATTCCAAGCCTTTTTCAATATAATGCTTTGTTAATAGCTTCCGATGGTTGGGATGCTCTTTATGGTTCGCTTACAGCTCCCAAACAGTTTTTTGTGCCTTGGAAATCTATTGATGGGCAATTAGTAGCAGATGAGACCATTCCTCAAATGGAAGTAATGGCAAAAGGAATGCTGAATAAAAATGTATTACCAGACTTGATTCGTCATTTTACCATATTCCATAAAAATAAAGAAAAGATAACTAAAATAGTACCTCGTTATCATCAGTACTTTGCAGTCAATAAAGCCGTAGAAGCCACACGAAAAGCAACAGCCGAAAACGGAGACCAAAGAGCTGGTGTTATTTGGCATACACAAGGAAGCGGTAAAAGCCTTTCTATGGCATTTTACGCTGGTAAATTAGTGTTGGCACTCAATAACCCTACCTTAGTCATATTAACCGATAGAAACGACCTTGACGACCAATTATTTGATACTTTTTCATTAAGTCAAGACATACTAAGACAAACACCAGTACAAGCCGAAAACAGAGACGATTTAAAGAAGAAACTATCGGTTACATCAGGAGGTATTGTTTTTACCACTATTCAAAAATTCTTACCCGAAATAGAAGAGAAAATTGATTTAGGAAATGGTAAGTTTAAAAACATAAAAGCTCAGTTTGAAGAATTATCAGACCGTAGAAATATTGTAGTAATAGCAGACGAAGCACACCGAAGCCAATACGATTTTATGGATGGCTTTGCAAAGCATATGCGAGATGCTTTGCCTAATGCTTCCTTTATTGGTTTTACAGGTACACCTATTGAAAACACAGATAAAAATACGCAAGCTGTTTTTGGTGACTATATAGATGTGTACGACATTCAGCAAGCAGTAGAAGATGGTGCAACGGTTCGTATCTTTTATGAAAACCGATTGGCTAAAATCAATTTAAAAGAAGAAGAAATTCCAAGAGTTGATGCCGAGTTTGAAGAATTAACAGAAAGCGAAGAAGTAACCGACCAACAAAAACTAAAAGCCAAATGGGCAAGATTGGAAGCCATAGTAGGCAATCAGCACCGTTTATCACTTATTGCAGCAGACATCGTAAAACACTTTGAAGAACGTAATGCAATATTAGACGGTAAAGCAATGATCGTTTGTATGAGCCGTAGAATATGTGTGGATTTATATGATGAAATTATTAAAATAAGACCAGATTGGCATAGTGATGATGAAGCAGAAGGAGTAATAAAAGTAGTAATGACAGGCTCTTCATCTGACCCTCTGAAATTCCAACCTCACGTAAGAAACAAACCAAAACGCAAAGCATTAGGGGAACGATTAAAAGACCCTAAAGACAGCCTTAAATTAGCCATTGTAAGAGATATGTGGCTTACAGGTTTTGATGCACCAAGTATGCACACCTTGTATATTGACAAGCCAATGAAAGGCCATAATTTAATGCAAGCCATTGCAAGAGTAAACAGAGTTTACAAAGACAAAGAAGGCGGTTTGGTAGTAGATTATATTGGCATTGCAACAGACCTTAAAAAAGCCCTTTCTGTTTACACAGAAAGCGGTGGTAAAGGTAAACCAGCTTTTGACCAAGAAGAAGCAGCATCTGTAATGATGAGTAAATATGAGATAGTGTCTCAAATGTTTGAAGAGCAACCCACAGATAAATCTCAACCTAAAGGTTTCGATTATAAAAGTTTCTTTGGGTTTACTCCAAAAGAAAAATTATATTTTCCTATCCAAGCAGCCAATTATATTTTAGGATTAGAAGATGGCAAAGCAAGATATACCAATGCGGTAACAGCACTGAGTAAATCTTTTGCTATTTCAGTACCACATCCATACACAAGTGATATTAGAGATGATGTAGGCTTGTTCCAAGCCATTAAAGCAAGAATTGTAAAAGTTACCCAAAGTAGCAAAACCAAGAGTGATGAAGAAATAGAAACAGCCATTAAGCAAATTCTATCAGATGCAGTAGTAGCAGATGAAGTAGTAGATATTTTTGATGCAGCAGGAATAAAGAAACCCGATATTTCTATTCTATCAGACGAGTTTTTAGCAGAAGTAAAAGGAATGCAGCACAAGAACTTAGCCTTAGAATTGCTTAAAAAATTACTAAATGACGAGATAAAGACAAGGCAGAAAACCAACATAGTACAATCCAAGAAGTTTTCCGAAATGATAGAAAATGCTGTACGCAACTATCAAAACAACTTAATCACATCAGCACAAGTCATTGAAGAACTCATCAATCTTGCAAAGGAAATAAAAGAAGCAGACCGTAAAGGAGAAGATTTAGGGCTTGATTTCAGAGAGTTTGCTTTTTATTCTGCTTTAGAGGTAAACGATAGTGCAGTAGCCGTTTTAGGAGATGAAATTTTAAGACACATTGCAAGAGAATTAGTAGATACCATTCGTAATAATAGTAGTATAGATTGGACAGTTAGAGAAAACGTACAAGCCAAAATGCGAATAGCAGTAAAGAAAATATTACGCAAACACGGCTACCCACCAGACTTAGAATTAAAAGCAACAGAAACGGTTATTGAGCAAGCCAAAATGATGGCAAGTGAGTTTTCAAAAACCAAAGAATATAAAATCAATCCATATACTGATATTTCAATAGCAGCAGAACCAAAAGAGTAAATAAAATATGGGAGATAAGGTACACAGCATAAATAGCCAAATCGATAAATTCAAAGAGCGTGAATTAGATCTATCTTGTTATGATGAAGCTAAACTCAAAGAAATACTTCTTGATATAGGTTATTATAGATTAGGTTTTTATTGTCATTACTATTTTGATAAAAAAGCAAATAAGTTTTCAAAGGATATTAAAATATCTGATATAATCAATCTGTATTACCTTGACATTGATTTAAAATACTTACTCTTAAAATATATAAATCGTATTGAAATAAACTTTAGAACAAAGCTTATTTATTATCTATCAATGAAATATAAAGAAGATTCGAGATGGTATGTTGATGATAAAATAATGGATGCTGAAAGTGTTACAATATTTAAAAACAATGTTTACACGGAAAAATTTAAACAAGATAATCTCACACTAAAAAAACATCACGCAAAATATCCAGAAGATGATTTTGCTCCTTGTTGGAAGGTTTTTGAATATTTAACTTTTGGTGCAATCATTACAATATTTGGCAATATCAAAGACCAAACAGTTAAACAAATTATAGCAGATAAATATGGTATAAAAGATTTAAACAAGTTCTTTAAACTTTTACATACAGTAAGGCAGGTTAGAAATATTTGTGCTCATAGTGGCGTTCTATTTGATTACACATTGCCATTGAGTGTTAATTCAATCCCACAGATTACCTATAATAAAGGGGATAGAAATTCATTAGATACATCAATAAAAGTGATAGGATTTTTCATTCAAACCATTTCTCAAAATAGGTTCAATGACTTCCAAAACGACATAAAAACCTTTTTTGACGACCGTATGAAAGACCCTGTTTTAGAGTCAGTTATAAGACAACACATAAAATATTTAGACTAAGTGAAACATTATATGCATAATCTTTGTATCTTTGTTACATCAAAGTGCCTCTATTAACGTTAGCTTTTTAGGTGCACTCTAAAAAAATACTCAAGCTCGGTTTCAATAAACCGGGCTTTTTTTATTCAAAAAAATAAGGGAGTCTTTCGACTCCCTCAACTTTTATGCGGCTTTTACCTTGCAAGTCCAATGAGGCCAGTTATCAGATTTACTTCTGTTATTTTCCCATTGCAAAGGCTGCAAATTGTACAAATCATTAGAACCTCCCAAACTGGAAGGTTTAATATGGTCAATCTCCCATCCATATTCAGAATTTGTGTTTCCATATTGAGTCCTTGTCATCCAAGCTCCACAAGAATCTTTTCTGTATAGATTGGGATCATAACCCATAACTATTTGACCTTTTTGCCATACGGCATTCACTGTACTTTCGTCAAATGACCCTCCATTTGTCTTTCGATTAAATGTTTTAAACATACTTCTTTGTATTTTAAATTTAAATAATCCTATTCAGGTATAGGTTAACCTGGTACAAATTATTTGGCATTAATAAAAATATGCTTATCTTTGCTAAACAATAAAAGGGAAATAATCAGGGTGAAGTAGCCCGATTTGATTGCCGACCAAGCATTAAATATTCCCAAAAAAAAGCGAGACTGGTACCAACAATCTCGTTTTTTTTGCTATTTTCTTTCCTTCTTCTTTATCACTCTTTTTATTAGTTTATACATTTTTTCTCCTTCATATTCAAAATCTACAATGTCATAGATTATTTTATCATTCCTATAATCAATTCCAAGGCTGTCAAAAAGTGCTTTGGTATTAATATAAAAATAATCCCCAGCTTTACTGAGTTTAAAAGCACTCTCTTGTATTTTTTCATTAACAACTACATAAAGATTTTCATCGCCATCATCTTCTTCATTTACCGCTATACTAACTGTCTTTTCTGTATTTAAAGATAATTTGTCAATTGCATTACTACTAAAACCGAGTTTCCCTGTTTTATGTATTGCACATTTAACATTCTTATCAATTTCCTCTGATTTTATAAACTTTAATTTCATTTTACAAAAATATAACTTTTCTTTTAATTACCATACAATTTCTTTTTATATTTTTTAAACAGTTATTAACATTTAATAATTACTCTCTTATTCGTTTGTTTAATTTTTCACTTCGTAAATATATTGATAATTTTTTTATCTATCACTCTCTTGTATGCTTTCTTAATGCTTTAATTTGTTATTTATATGAAAAAGTCCCACCCAGCCAACGCACAAAACACGGCTTATGCACTGCCAATGCACACTGCCAACGCTTCAGTGCATACTATGGTACTGCCGCCATTTTTAAACTGTCATACTTTTTGTGTGGGCTGTTCCCAACGCTATACAGCACATTGCTTTTTTGTTTAAAGCATTTATTTTTTAGCGGTATAAACTAAAAAAGCAAAGAGCTGTTGCCATCCCTCCACAGCCCAAACAAAAAGCCGCTACACTCCAACCACCACCACCGTTCCGCTTATGCCAGTATTAAAAATGTCGGAAGCTAAGTTACATAATGTGGCATTATAGTACAGCCTTTTCCCCTGCTTGTGCAAGCACCCAAACGCACAGTCTGTCCTATAATAACATTATGTAAAATAGCCAGCACCATAGACGCTACCAAAAAAATATTCCCCAATGCAAAACCCAACGCAAATATTTTTTGGTATCGTAGCCGTGTTTTAACCAACCGCACCCACCCTAAGAACCACAATTCCCCACCACCCTTTCAGCGGTCAGAAAAAAAATAAACTATAATATTTAGTGTCGGCTTTTAGTAGGTACTATTCCGTTTCTCTACATAGCACCCACTACAGCCTAATTTGCCAGCAAGAGTAGTGCCTTCTCTCCATTCCACGATACCCAACGCACTATTCCATTACGCAATCCGTATGCTTTCCCAAACCCTAAAAACTTTGCAGAAATGTAAAGATTGCAAAGTTTGCAACCCTGCAAAAGCATACAGTATTGCTCCATTACATTCCCAAGCATTCGTTCCACTCCGTTCAGTTACTACACTTGCCACGCACCACCCAACGCACAGAAGCGGTATAGTTTATTTTTTTTCTGGAAGTGTTTACCCCATTGGAATTGCAAAGAAGAACTATCAATTTAAATAGGATATAGTAAAGATATTTTGCCAAAAAAGAATAAAAAAGGAAGCAAAAGTAGGTGGTTACAATTGGCCCATCAAGGTCAAGCCCTACGGGTTTTGAAAAAAAAATCTCCACCCTATCGGGTAGTATTTTTTTCTCAAAAACCTTGCTTGTCCAATCTCCACCACCTGATGAGATGGCTTTCTTTTTTTTTCGTTTTTTTCTTTGTCAAAAAATTTTTTGTCAGAGGGGATTTCGGAAGCAAACAAAATCATCTCAAAATGGCAAAATTCTCACTTAAAACGTACAGTCCAAAAGCTCAAATAAATGAGCCACATTTTTACATCCTATGCAAAGGAAACAACAGCGGAAAACCACTTTCCGAGCCTTGCCCGAATTGCTTTGTTTTAACTGCCAAAACCGAAGAAGATAAGCAGTTTTTTTACTCGCTGTGTTTCGGATTATGGAAGGCAAAATCCTTTGAATATTTCTTAAAAGGTTCTGTTATTCCATTCATTACCATTGGCGATTGTAACCAAGCTATAAAAACAGGATTGGAGCAAGCCAGCACCGATTTAAAAGGTTTCAATAAGTCAGTAAAAGCCTTAGAATTATTGGAGCAGCAAGAAAAAAAATACTTAGAAACTTTGCAGCTTATCAATGATGCGAAAAGAGCTATTTTTTACAGATATATAAGGAAAAGGTAATGTCCTTTTCTTATATTTATCTTATGCTTAAAGCATACATATTTAAACCATAATTCGCCATTATAGGAAAATAAGTGCAAAAGAAAAAAGCCCACTCAATAGAGCAGGCTTTCCCGATTTTCCGAAATCGTCTAATTCACGGATGAAGAATTAGAATATTTTTGCAACTTTCATCGCATTACCTTGCGAAAACAAGTAGTAATTTGAATTTACTTCTTGATAAAATTCAACTGCCAACAAATTTATAACAGATACATCTGCCGAAACAGTTGGAGAACCAGGCAAAGTACTAACAACGCTTATTGCAGAAGTAACAGCATTAACAGGTAAATATCCCGAATCTTGAACATCTGTCAATCCATTAGTAGCAATATCCTTTGGCTCATAAGTTCCAGTTGTACTGTTATATTCAAAATCAGACAATGCTGTTATGGCATTTATGATTTTAAAATGGGTTGCTCCAGCAGGAATATACATTCTATCTAAAGGATTAAATGGAGCAATGTCCAAAGTTGAACTATCCCTTCCAGCACTTGGAGTAATAGTATAAGGAGCATTAAAAACGCCATTTAAAGAAGCAAATTTATTAAACTCGAAACCTTCTAAATATTGCGGTGCTACTGTTACTAAAATAGCTCTTTGACCTCTTACCTCCGAACCATCTTCAAGATTGATTCTTTTCATTATTGCGGTTATTCTTCCAGTAACTTGGCTATCGCCATTATTACGAATAAGATTTGCAATACTTGTTCTCAATGACCTTCCTGCAATCGCACTACCTCCAAATTCATTCATATTCTCACGAGTACGAACAAAGGCAGGATCTGATGCAATTTGTTCTGAAGATGGACCACCTTTTAATCCTGCATAGTAGCCATCGTTACCTTTAATTTTGAAGTGTCTAACTTCTCCGAGTGTTCCAACATATTTAATATGTCCTTTTTGTCTTGCCATAATGATACGCTTTTTTAATTATAAAATTTAGTGTAAATTTACGCCATAAAAAGCTGTTAATCAATTACTTAAACAATGCAATATGAAGCAATTAGATGTAAAGTGTCCGACAATTATTAAAACTAATTACGAAATTGTAAAAGTGGTTGATGGAGATGGCATAATTGCAAAGAATTTAATTACAAATAAGGTAGAAGAAATACGTTTTTACGGTATTGATGCACCAGAGCTAACACCTTGCAAAAAACTAAAAGAAGACGAAAGAGAAACCCATTTGTCAGGTCACTTTTTGATTGAACTTGCACACCAGTCTTATGAATTTTTAAGAACTAAAGCAAAGATTGGAAAACGGATTACATTAATTCAAGAAGTAGGCAACGAGAAAGACCCATACGGTAGAACCTTGGCTTATGTCGTATTGCCTAACGGCAACACCTTAAACGAAATAATGGTCAAGAACGGCTTTGCAAAGCCTTATGATAAACTTTATTGCACTGAACTACCAAAGTATCAAGAACTGAATTTGATAGCTAAAACACGAAAAAAAGGATTATATTTGCTCGTAGATAGGTTCTAATAAAACAAAGGCATTTTCTCTTATTTGCCATCAATTTTACAGATTTTGTTGCCTATTTGTTGCCCTAACTATACAACTAATTGATTATCAAGATAAGTTACTTTTTGTATCGGGAAGTAAAATTCCCTTAAAATATTTTAATAAAAAAGGAGAAAATACAGATTTAACTCCTTTTTTTATTCTCATAATCACCACCCTATTTCACCTTATTCTTATTAGAATTAGGCTTCAATTCGTCTGGGCTATCTTTAGTATAGGTATTGAAGATTTCTTTTGATGGACTTACAAAAACATCCCCATAATTCGTTAGCAACTCTTTCAATTGATTTCTGAAATAAGTGATGTATTCTGGTTTTCCATATCCTGCATGATTGCGATCCCAAGGTGATAAATACAAACCTAATTTTAAACCATACTCCTTACAGGCTTCGGATAATTCTTTGACAACATCCCCTTTACCGTTTTTCCAAGGTGAATTTTTCACAGAACGCTCCGTATATTCAGAAGGCCATAAGCAAAAACCATCATGATGTTTTGCAACCAAAATAATTCCTTTCATTCCTGTTTCTTTCACTACTTTTGCCACTGACGTGCATTTAGTTCCGTTGGAAAAAACAATTCTGGTGATTCATTACCATATCCCCATTCTTTATTGGTAAAAGTGTTTAACGAAAAATGGATCAACGCATAGGATTCCATTTCATGCCATTTCAATTGTTTTTCCGAAGGAAGTGGGCCGAATGGTTTAGGAGGTTCAACCAAATTCTGACTACAAACTGGATGAAAAAAAGATAAAAAACTAAATAGTATAAGTAGATTTTTCATTTCTATTAGGAGTATTAAACATTAGATTCATATGATGTTATAAAAATAAAGGTTACGAACAATAATCGCACATTTTTTTCGACTAACAACAATTATGACGCCGTTTTAGACTCAAACTATTTTAATAATTATATAAATGAATTAACATTTGTTACTCAAAATACAATTCTAATTAAATATATCTTTGTCCTAATTTTAAATAAGATTCAAACACATTGGCATGGTTAAAGAGAACTTTATTTTTTGCCTAGAAGGCGTTCCGGATGTAGATACCTATGTCATAACCGAGGTATTACAAAACTTAGAACACTTAGCATTTGAATACCAAATTAATAGTATTTATAAAAACTGTGATACCATCGAAGGTCTAGAAGAAAGTTTAGGGGCATTACTCTATGATGATCACAATTTCAAAGCCTATCAAATTATCTATTTGGTTATGCCAGGACAAGAAAACAATATTTGTCTTCACGATTATTATTATAGTTTAGAAGAAATCGCCGAATTGTTTGAAGGTAAATTAAAAGGTAAAATCATTCATTTTGCCAATGAAAAAATACTCGATTTAACTTCAGAAGAAGCACAATATTTCCTTGATATTACAGGCGCAAGAGCGATTTCGGGTTATGGGATAAAAAACAAAAAAGTAAGCAGTATTCATCTCGATAAATTTTTTTTCAACCTATGCGATGAATTAGAGGATCTTGTCGAAATCGTAGAAGAATTACATGAAAAAAATTATGCCCTTTGCAAATTCCTAGATTTTAGATTGTATTACTAAAATTTCATTTTTTCATTTAAAGCAACTTTTATACCTTCGAAAAGGATAATAAAAAGATTGTTTTCCTTGACTTATTTTACACAAATCTAACAGTAATGAAAAAATATTATTTACATAACGGTATCGAAAGCAGCGGACCTTTTGATTTAACCGAATTGCAAATGAAACAAATTACAGCAACTACACCGGTGTGGTTTTCAGGTTTAGCCGATTGGAAAACTGCTGGTGAAATTGATGAACTTCAATCAATATTAAAAGTCATCCCTCCTCCTTTTAAAGCTGAAATTCCAAATCCTGAGACTGAGTCCAAGCCAAAACAAAAAGAGACAAAAACTAAGATTATGGGGTTGTCAAAAAACAACTTTTACTTGGTTTGCCTATTGTTCATTGTAATTATTGGAAGTTTTGCTCTAAGTATTTTTGAAGAAAAAAGAAAAGAGGAATTAGAAGAAATAAACCATAAAACAGAAATAGAAAACAGACAATTTTTATTGAAAGAAAAAGAACTACAGGAACAAAAAAAACAAGCTGAAGAACAAGAAAGAGCCGAAGCAGAACGAATTGCCAAAGAACGAAAAGAAATCATCTCTAAAAGACTCGATGAAATTCAAATAGAGAAAACACAAAATCAAACGCTTTTGGATGAAGCAAAAAGCAAATTAAATAGAGCAAATGAATTTCAACTCTTTCGATCTGCTGATGAAAAATCAAGAGAGTTAAATGCGCTTCAAACTGAAATTACACATTTAAAAAGCGAACTGGAAATATTGGAAAACGAACAAAATCAGCTAAGTTTAGAACTAGAACGCTTACAATTAACACATTAAATTCATTTACTGAAAAGATCCTATCTAAAAGAAATTCCCATACTTTTTTTGGAATATATTTCGAAATAAAATTGAAATAGTGTAAATTTAGTTATGGAAAAACACTTCAACATCATTATTGCTGGAGCAGGTGGCATTGCCGAAGCTGCAGGTTTAATTCTGGCTGAATGGAGTCAGGTTACACCAACCATTTTTATTGGAAACCGAACCCTATCTAAAGCAAAAGCTGTTGCCAAATGGATAGAAGAAGGAACTACTAATACTTGTAAGGTTAACGCTTTTCTATTTTCAGAAAATGAGATTACTTCTGAAATGGAAACTATTTTCAAGCAAGGCGCTATCATTTTAGATTGTCTTCCTGGAGGTCAAGCTCCTAGAATAGCGCAAATTGCCAAAGATTTTCACCTTCATTATGCGAATCTTACCGAATATGTTGCCGAAACAGAAGAAATAATAGCATTGGCTAAAGATGCTGAAACTGGCTTTATTTTACAAACGGGAATAGCTCCAGGATATATCGATGTTTTAGCTAATACTCTTTTTGAACAATTTTGTGCTGACTTTAATGTCAATTCTGCTGATAAATTAGAATTTAAAGTGGGAGCTTTAACTAAAAATGCCGTTGCTCCTCATTATTATGGTTTTACCTGGAGTCCAATAGGTGTTGCAACCGAATACATCAAAAATGCAATAACAATCCGCAACTTTAGTAAAACCGAAGTTCCTGCACTATCAGAAAGAACCACTCTAATTATCGATGGCGTTACCTATGAAGCCGATTTAACTTCGGGTGGCGCAGCTGATTTGCCTGATGCTTTGGCTGGAAAAGTCCGTGTTTTAGATTATAAAACGATACGATTTCCAGGACATTATGATTGGGTTCAACAACAAATTGAACGTATTGGTAAGTCTGAAAATATAATTGAAGAACTGCAAAAAATTATGGAAAAAGAAATTCCATTATTTGAAGAAGACCAAATTATATTATTTGCTGCCATAGAAGGCAAAGATAATAAAGGAACTCTTAGAAGACGTGAAATATCCAAATGTATACATCCGCTTAAAGTAGGGAAACACAAACTAAGAGCTATTCAAACAACAACCGCTGCACCATTAGTACAATCGGCTCAACTATTATTAGAACAAGATCTTAAAGGAGTAATACTTCAAAGCCAAATTGATACTCAATCTTTTTTAAACGGAAATTTCATTGTTCCTGTGTATGGCTCATACAACCAATAAATAAGATACGCTAAATACTATACAAATTGATTGAAAATCACAGTAACTATTCAAGTTTTTAAACGATAAACATCTCTTTATAAACCATTTAAATAACTTCAATGGATAATCCTACTATCATTTCAAATTTCTATTTGAGGATTGTCTAACGATTAATTCAGGTTCCAGAATAATTCGCTTAATCGATTTTTTATTGGGATTATTCATTCCTTCTAAAAAAGCCTCTGCAGCTAGTTTTCCAATCTGGTCACTATGCTGATTTACTGTTGAAATCGAAGGCTGTGTCAACGAAGTAAAAGGTTCTTCGCTAAAACCTACAAGCGCAATTTCTTCAGGAACTTTAATGTTGTTTTCTAAAAGCACCTGCTAAGCTCCCAGTGCAGCAATATCTCCAGCCACATAAACCGCATCTGGGCGGTCAGCTCCTTCGAGTAATTGTTGCATAATTCTTCGGCCATCATCTGTTCGTAAGTTACTTTCGATAATCCAGTCTTCACGTAAATCTATATTCCACTTTTTAAGTGCATCTTTATAACCACGAATCCTCTCTTTATAAATTCGAATATGATTAAATCCTGCAATATGCGCTATTTTTTTACAATTTTGTGCCACAAAATGATCAACCACTAGATGACTACTTTTATAATCATCAATACCTACATAATCTACTTGCAATGATTCTTCTCCTCTATCAAATATAACCAGTTCAACACCCTTTGATTTTATTTTTTCATAATACTCTAAATCTATCGTTTGGTTAGCCATAGAAGCAATGATTCCATCTACTTGAATTTTTAATAAAGTATCAATTTCCTTGCACTCTTTAGCATACAATTCATTCGATTGTGTCATAATGATACTGTAGCCTTCAGAATTGAGTACCTTTTCTATATTTTCAACCACCGAAGAAAAAAAATGACTATTGACACGGGGAATAATAACACCAACTAAATTACTCTTGCCTTTACGCAAAGCACTGGATAAAAAATTAGGCTGATAATCTAATTCTTGAGCCACTTGCTTCACCGCTATTTTTGTTTTTTCACTAATTCTGGGATGATCATTCAAAGCTTTAGAAACTGCAGAAGGAGTCAAACCTAAGACAGCTGCAATATCTTTTATTGTAGATTTTTTTTTGTTTTCCAATTTGTTTTCTATATTTATTCAAACGATTGAACAAAATTTACTGAATTAGCGTCTATTAGAGAAAATGATTTAAACATCATTAGTATTCCTTACATCGGACTTGGTGCTTTTGTATTGTTTATTTTAATCATTATCATTTTCACCAAAATGCCTGCTACAAAAGAAGAGGAAAAAATGACTGTTTCTGAATCTTTAAAGAAATTAAAATCGAATAAAAATTACATCAATGGGGTAATTGCGCAAGCGTTCTATGTAGGAGCTCAAATTTTATGCTGGACGTTTATGTACCAATATGTAGATAATATCAATCATAGCTTTGGATTACATATTACAGTTACCAATTATAATATTGGAGCGATGATATTATTCTTAATAGGAAGATGGATTGGTACCGCAATGATGAAAACAATCAACCCTTCTAAAATGCTAATTATTTTTGGAATTGGTGGTATTATTTGCGCTCTAGGAACCATTGTATTACAAGGAATTCCTGGTTTAATTTCACTAATTTCGATATCTATTTTCATGTCAATCATGTTCCCTACTATCTATGGAATTGCACTTAAAGGCATGGGTGATGAAGCTAAAATTGGTTCATCTGGTCTTGTTATGGCTATTGTAGGTGGTGCTTTAATACCATTACTTCAAGCAAGTATTTTAGACTGGGGAGGACCTGGATTTAGTGACTTAAAAATATTAGGTTATATACCTGAAGTTAACTTCTCATTTATTTTACCTTTACTTTGTTTAGCAGTAGTTGCTAATTATGGTCGAATGACACTTAAAGATTAATATAAACTTAAAAAAACCAAAAAGTTCTTCGTTTCTTAAATAGTAGAAATGAAGAACTTTTTTTATGACTTATTTTTTAGAACCTTAATCTATAAATTTACAATTTACTTAAATAACTTCCGTAAATATCTTTAAATAGATAGCCTTCTGAAATTCTATCTTTACTCAATTTTCGAAATTCAACTAATCCCCAAAGTACAAACTCTTTCATGAAAAGTTTATCTTCTTTTGCCAAATCAGGCTGGTATTCTTTCAATAAAATTTCCAACGGAACAATCGCTCCCAAAATGCGTTGATATTCTTCATCAGAACAATCATCCAATAATTCAAAACCGCTTTCCGCAAAAAACCATTCGATTAAATCTGAATAAGCATTTTTTTCATTCGGTTTTTCTAATTTTTCAATTTTTGGAAAATACAACGGAAATAAAGTTCGAACTGCTGCTGCAATCAAATGTTCTGCAACCACAACTGCTCCTTCTTGCTCCCCTTCATAAACCAACTCCACTTTTCCAGTAATAGCTGGAATAACCCCCATGAAATCGGATAAACGTACCGAAGTTTTATCAACCCCAGCTTTGAGCGCTCTACGTTCGGCAGTACTCATTAAATTCTCATAAGCCGTAATACTCATACGAGCACTCACTCCACTTTTATGATCGATATATTCACTCGTTCTGGCTTCAAAACCTATTTGTTCCAATAAATCTTTAGCCAAAGAAGGAATATAAACACTTTCGGATTGTTTAGTATCTAATTTTGCTTCTTGTTCTGTAATTGTTCTCGCAATAGCAATTGTTTCTGGATAATGAGTTAAAATTTGAGAACCAATACGGTCTTTTAGTGGTGTTACGATACTTCCTCTGTTGGTATAATCTTCCGGATTTGCAGTAAAAACAAATTGCATATCCAAAGGCATTCGCACCTTAAAGCCACGAATTTGAATATCTCCTTCTTGCAAAATATTAAATAAAGCGACCTGAATGCGCGCTTGTAAATCCGGTAATTCATTAATTACAAAAATACAACGGTTAGCACGAGGAATCATCCCAAAATGAATTACTCGATCATCTGCGTAAGACAATTTCAAATTAGCTGCTTTAATAGGATCTACATCACCTATCAAATCAGCAACAGTTACATCTGGAGTCGCTAATTTTTCATAAAAACGTTCACTACGATGCAACCAAGAAATGGGAGTATCATCACCTTTAGCGGCGATAATATCTTTAGCGAAACGAGAAATTGGCAGCAATGGATCGTCGTTTATTTCAGAGCCAGTCACATAAGGAATATACTCATCCAACAATCCTACCATCAATCTAGCCATTCTGGTTTTGGCCTGACCACGAAGCCCCAACAAATTTATATTGTGACGAGATAAAATAGCACGTTCTAACTCAGGTATTACTGTGTTTTCAAAACCATGAATACCATCAAATGTTGCCTCCCCTAATTTAATTTTTTCTCTTAGGTTATCCCTTAATTCGTCTTTAATGCTTTTTGACTGATAACCTGAAGCCTTTAATTCTCCTACTGTTTTTATCTTTTCTATTTTCATACTTTTATTTTTAACCGCAAAGTCCGCAATGCTTTACGCAAAGTTTTTAAAGTCTACTATCTAAATTCTGCTTTCTGGCTTTTAATTTACTTAATTCGTTTTTTCCGATTGGTTTCATAATCTTCAAAAATCATTTCTCCCAAACCTTTTAAACCTGTATAAAATGCTTTCCCCTGATTGGCTTCGGTAAACTTATTTACAAATTTTTGCAAATAGGGATCGCTTGCAATCATAAAAGTAGTGATGGGAATATGTAGTTTTCTGGCTTGTTGCGCCTGAGTATAACATTTATCTACAATGTATTCATCTAAACCATTACTATTCATGTAATACGAACCATCGCGCTCTCTTACACAACTTGGTTTACCATCGGTAATCATAAAAATTTGTTTGTTTGTATTGCGTTTTCTTCGCAATATGTCCATCGCTAATTGCAAACCTGCAACTGTGTTAGTATGATAAGGACCAACTTTTAAATACGGTAAATCTTTAATGGCAATTGGCCAAGCATCATTTCCAAAAACCAAAATATCTAAGGTATCTTTCGGATAACGAGTAGTTATCAATTCAGCTAAAGCCATAGCTACTTTTTTGGCAGGGGTAATTCGGTCTTCTCCATACAAAATCATACTGTGACTAATATCAATCATTAGAACAGTACTCATTTGTGCTTTGAATTGAGAATCTTCGACAATCAAATCATTTTCTGTCAACATAAAACTCTCGACACCGTTATTGATTTGCGCATTTCGCAAGCTCTCTGTCAATGAAATTCGCTCTAAACTGTCTCCAAAATGAAATTCGCGAAACTCTCCTGTATGCTCATCACCATTACCTGAGAATTTAGTTTTATGATTACCATTTCCAGAACGTTTTAATTTTCCAAAAATCTGATCTAAAGCTTGTTGCCGGATGACTCTTTCGGTTTTAGCTGTAATACCGATTCCAGAAGTTCCATCATCGTTTAGTACTTCTTTGACGTAGCCCTTTTTCTTTAGATCTTCAATAAAATCATCAATGGTGTAGTTTTCGTCGGTAAGTTTGTATTCCTTATCCAATTCGCGTAGCCAACTAATCGCTTCATCAAAATCTCCAGAAGTATAGGTGATTAATTCTTTGAAAATTTCAAATAATTTATCAAATGGAGATTGATTTGGCGCCTGATATTGCTTGAAATAGAATCCTTTTTTAATACTTTTTTCCATAATCTTTAAAATTACATCATTTTAAAGAGCACGTCAAACAAACAGTTATTAATTTTTAGTTAAAAGAAATTCAATTAAAAAGGAAGTCAATTTCGACTGGTAAAAACAAAAATTAAAAAAATATCATTCATAATATTCCCCATCAACATAATACCAAATTCCGTTTTCCTGAACAAAAGTGGAAAATTCATGATGAATATGTTGCTTTTTATTTGAATCCAAATAATACGCTTTGAATTCGACTGTAGTGGCTGTTACATTTAGAATTTCTAATTTTTGCCACTGATTAGAAGTTGCCCAAAGCAAAATATCTGATTTTGAATGTAAGTCTCTTTGAGAAACATGAGTAGTTTCAATCAGATAATCTGCTTGATGGGTAGCATAAGCGCTGTATCGAGAACGCATTAAGGCTTCTGCAGAAGTGGCTCTTTTTTCACCCTTAATAAAAGGAGCACAACAATCTTGAAAAGCTTTTTCAGAATTACAATAACATAAATTCATCTTTCACTTTTTATATATGTCCATTAAGTGCTACTATTTTTTGATGCAATTGATTCAATAAAACCTGGTATTTACTAATTTCTACTAAATCTTCATCTTCATCACTAGTGTCTAATAAATCATCTAACAACTCACTCACATCGACTAATTTATTATTAGCATCTTTAGCATTTTTTGCAGCAATTAAATCTATTATTTCTTGAACATCCGCTTTTAAAGAAGCATATTTATCGTTTTCCATCATTATTAATTTTCTTCGTTCTTATTTTCATTAAACTTCTTGACAATTTCTTTCAGCTTTTCTTTTCTAAGTATTTCGGCTTGCTTGGCTTTTGCCTGAGCCTTATGAAGCTTGTCATTGTGTTTTTTTATATTCTTTTCATTATTTCTTCCCATAATTTTATCGTATTTACAATAACATATTTTTCATAAAAAAAATTCTACGTTTTAAAACAGCAGACAAAGTTCATCAATTTAAAATTGAATTTTCAATTAAATTGTAAAAATATAAGAAAAAATATTAAAGAATTTGTGCAAAAAAAAAAAAACAATTTTAGTTATATTTACGTAAAAAATCTATTTTCTAATTCATAGAAAAACATAAAGAAACCATGTTATTTTACTCACTTTTTTCAAGTTCTAATACTTTAAATATTAACTTTGCGTTTTTAATCTACTTATTATAAATTTCATCTCAAAAAATAAAAAACGGTAAAAATTAGATTATTCCAGTAAAATGAAAAGATTATCATTAACAAAAATAAAATGGCTAACTATAAAACCAAAACTAACAGGGGTTTTAGCTTGTCTATTTTTTTTCATTATCTTTTCTCTAATCATCTTCCAACAATATCAATTATCAAAAAAATCTAAGTATGATACTATGTATGCTAAATTAAAGAGTATACATAAAAGCATCGAAGAGTCTTTAGAAAATAATTATGTTGATGCTATGATGCTTGCACTTTGCATTAACGACGAAGGAAAACCGGAAAATTTTGAAGCTATTGGACAACAAATACTGGCTTCTGATCCTAATATTGATGCGGTTCAATTAGTTCCAAACGGAATTATTAAATACACCTATCCCCAAAAAGGAAATGAAGCGGCTACAGGCATTAATATTTTAAAAAATAAAAAAAACCGTTACGAAGCATTAAAAGCTATACAAACTAGAAAAATGTATTATGCAGGACCATTTGAACTGAAACAGGGCGGTTTAGGCATTTTAGGAAGAATAGCTATTTACAAAAACAACAAGTTTTGGGGTTTCTCAGCTATACTTATTCGCTTACAAACGTTATTTGACAATCCTGACATAAAAAAATTAGATAATTCTAAATATACTTTTGTATTCTCAAAAATCAATCCAATTACTCAGAAAGAAACTTTTTTTACAAATACAAAACAGAATAAAGAAATAGACATAAAAAACGCTATTACCTCCTATATTGACGCGGGCGATTGGAAACTTTACCTCATAGATAACAAACCAAATGAGTTTGTTTTGCCATTTGCAACACATACTATTTTAGCTTTGTTTTTATCCATATTAATAGGTTATTTAACTACTTCTTTTTTTAAAAAACCAGCTGAACTAGAAATTTTACTGCAAGAACAAACAGATAAACTTTTAAAAAATGAAATAAAATTTAAAAGTATATTTGACCATGCCGCACTTGGAATTGCCTACGTAGATACTTTGACTGGAAAATTTTCAGAAGTAAATAAAAAATTCTGCGAAATAACAGGCTACACTAATGATGAATTAAAAAATTTAGATCTTTTTAAACTAATTCATCCAGATGATATTAACATAACTTTAGAGTATTTAAATAAACTAATCAAAGGAAAAATAAAAGAATACACCATTGAAAAACGATATATAAGTAAACTTGGAAAAACAATCTGGGTCAATAAAACGGGTTCATCGCTTTGGAAAGAAGGAGAAACACCTACAAACCATATCGTTGTTATTGAAGATATTACTAAAAGAAAAGAAACAGATCGAATCATCAATGAATCTCAAATCAGAATTGAATCTCTAATCAACACCGTTGATGGAATCGTTTGGGAATGTGATGCTAAAACACTAAACTTTAATTTTATCAGTAAAAAAGTAGAAAGTATTTTAGGTTATACTTCTGAAGAATGGATTAACACCCCTAATTTTTGGCCTAACCATATTTATCATAAAGATCGTGAAACAACCTTAAACTTTTGCATGTCGAAAACAGCTGCAAAATTAAATCATGATTTTGAGTATCGTATGGTTGCAAAAGATGGAAGAATTATTTGGCTTAGAGATATTGTTAATGTCATCGTTCTTAATGACGAAGCTGTAAGTTTGCGAGGGATTATGATTGACATTACAAAAAACAAGGAAATTGAAAAGGATTTAAACAATTCATTCAATTTAGTTAGTGAACAAAATAAAAGATTGTTGAATTTTTCATATATAGTTTCACATAATTTAAGAACACACACGAGTAATATATCTTCAATCGTTGATTTGATTGAAACCTCCGATTCAGAAGAAGAAAAAGAAGAGATGGTTCAGTTGTTAAAATCAGTTTCCGATTCTTTAAACGAAACAATGCTGAACTTAAATGAAATTGTTAATATTCAAACCAATGTTGATATTGTAACTGAAAAAGTAAACTTAAATCAATATATTGATAATACCTTAACCGTTTTGTCTGACCAAATTCAATTAAAAGGTGTAAAAATAATTTCAAATATCGATAAAGAAGTAGAAATCATTTACAATCCTGCCTATTTAGAAAGCATCTTGTATAATTTAATTTCGAATGCCATCAGATACAGTCATCACGAAAGACATCCTATCATTCAAATTGACAGTTATGTAGAAGGTAAAAATACGGTTCTAAAAATTTCTGATAATGGAATTGGGATAGACCTTGACAAAAATGGTCACAAAATTTTTGGAATGTATAAAAAATTCAGCACCCACAAAGATTCTAAAGGAATTGGTTTATTCATTACAAAAAATCAAATTGATGCTATGGGAGGAAATATAACTGTAGAGAGCGAACCCAATTTAGGAACAACTTTTAAAGTATTTATAGCATGATTGGAAAAAAAATTTGGATCATAGATGATGACCCTATCTACCAAATCATCATGAAAAAAGTTGTAATCAAATCTGATTTGTTTACAATCATTCAATCCTATAACAATGGAAAAGAAGCTATTGAATCATTAAAAAAAAATATAAGTAGTAATGAACCATTTCCCGATATCATACTCTTAGATATCGAAATGCCTGTACTGGATGGTTGGGGATTTATGGATGAAATTGCGCATTTAAAAGAACAAATTAACTCAAAACTCAACATCTATATTTCAAGCTCCTCAATTGCAATTGAAGATAGAGAAAGGGCAAAAAACAATCCTAATATTTTAGGTTATATGTGCAAACCAATTAGTCTAGAAGATTTAAAAAAAATCACAACTACTTAATTAGAAAGTTTCTCAGCAACCTCACGTTTAATACAATCTAAACTTTTATTGCTATTAATTAATTCTTCAATAATTAAAGATCGTAAAAGTGTTATGTCGTCACATTCAAAATGATTTGCCCAAGAAGTAAGTTCTATAATATTTCGAACTTGCTTAATTCTTTTAGTAGTTTCCTGACTGGTTCTTAACAGCTTTTTTTGATTATAGTTAGGATTTAATTTATGCTGATAACTGACTGTATTTTTAACATAATCCATCTCTAAATAGTACAATTTATCTGTGTTATTGTCCGGATAAAAACAATCCCATTTTGCAAATCCTATTTTAATTTTACTAGCCGTTTCAGGTTCCAGAGGAATCAATCGCCACTTGCTATTAGCTAATCGTCCCCAATGATTTGAAACTCGATACATGCCTACCTTTGAATAGTAATAACTACTCCCCGATTTACTTTCAAATTGTTTTTTCAATCCATTTATAGCCTCCGGAAGTACTTCATCAAAAATACAAAAGGTATTTTTAAATGAATTGGGATGTGGTTTATAATCTTTTTGCATAATTGCAAAGATACTTAGATTGCTCAAAACAGCCTAAAGCCAAGATTAAATGATTAACTTTGCCTAAATTTTTAAAAAAAATAGGATGACTAAATCTTCAGAAGAAAAAATGTTGCAAAAAGGAATATTTACAGGAGTTATTGAACAAGATGAAAACAACAACTTTTTTTGTGGAGAATACATACTAGATTATAAAATAGTTCAGACTAAATTTAGCATTGGTGATTGGATTACTATAAAATCGGTTATAGAAAACCCAAGTGATATTAGTTTCAAAAAGTATCCTAAAAAGTCTAAAAACTTCGATAAAGCAAATAACAAACCAGAATAATAAATACTGATAATCTGCATTTTAACTGCTAAAAAACTTTTTTTTGTTTTTTTTTAATCATAAAGTGAAAACTTAAAAAAAAGTGTACCTTTGCAAAAAAATTGTCGACATGGAAAGTAAACATAATTGCTTTCTAACTAATAGACAAGTAGTTACCTAAATTTATGAAAAAAATAGTTGAATACCGTAAGCTTTTAAATGTTGATAAAACTGTGCAGCTAAAAGAATTGAAAACCATTTATCGTAATGCGATGAAAGAATCACATCCAGATAAATTTCAAGGAGATGAAGCTGGTTTGAAAGCTGCTGAAGAGAATAGTAAAAAAATCATTGAAGCTTACCACTTTTTAGTAAGTATTAATCCTGAAACTATCAAAGCTAATTTACCTGAATATCAAGAAACAATTGCTACAGCTACAGTTACTGATTACAAGTTTGAAGAAGCAAGATTAATTGTAAATTTCTCTAACGGTAGCGTTTATGAATACATTAGTGTTCCTAAAGCAACTTACATCAAAATGGTAAATGCTGACTCTCCAGCAAGATTTGCTAAAAGACATATTTTTAACGCATTTCCATACAGAAAAGTTACTAATCAAGATTAATTAAATTAATCTACACCAATAAAAAAGCCAGTAAAAAATAATTTACTGGCTTTTTACTTTGTATACCAAGGTTTACTCCAATATAAAATTAACACTCACATTAGAAACTATAGTAATTTCTCCTGCAGCTAATGTTCCTCTTGGGGCTGCATCGCTTTCCATAGCTCCGATTGTTTTAAATCGAGCAAAAACAGGTTGTGGATTATAACTTTGTGTATTATCTGTAATAGACATTGCTTTGCCTACTTTTTGTCCTAAAACTGAAACATAATCTTCAGCTTTATGCTTAGCTTCTTTCATGGCTAATTTTCTAGCTTCTGATTCATATTGTGCTAGTTTAGACGACTGAAATACTACATTATCAATTCGATTTACGCCCTGATTTACCAAACCTTCCATTAATTCATCGTATTTATTTAAATCTCTAACTGTGATTTCAATAGTTTGAGTAGCATTATAAGTCGTTTTCTTTTTTTCATAATCATATTGCGGATTTAGATTTACACGTTGTGTTCTAAAATCGGTTGGGGCAAAATTCATTTTTTTGATAAGCTTTAAAACCGCTTCAATTTTAGTATCATTTTCCTTTTTAACCTCTTTGGCTACATTTCCTCTGGTCTCAACTGAAACCGTAATTAAGGCTTCATCTGGAATAACTTTTACTTTTCCTTCACCCGAAACTGCTATTTGAGGAATTTGTTTTATTTCTTGTCCATAAGACAAAGTCATAAACATAACTGCTAGTACTACTATTGTTCTTTTCATTTTTATATCTTTTTTAAATTTTCTAAATGATAGTCAAAAGTTGTGCCACTAAAGCTTCTTTAATTTTATTAAAATAAAAAGAATTACAATAGGAATGGCTAACAAACTGACCATCAAAGGATGTAAAACAATTAAATTTGGATAAAATAATAAGGTAATCAAATAGCCACCTATAGCTCCTCCAAAATGAGCCGTATGTCCTATTCCATCATTCTTTGCACGCATTCCATAAATCGAATATAATAAATACAAAATTCCAAATACATAAGCTGGCATTGGAATGATAAAAAAGATACCTAACATCATATCTGGCTCTAATAAAATTGCCGAATACAAAACACCTGTAACAGCTCCAGAAGCTCCAATTGCTCTATAATTATATTCGTTTTTATGAATAGCCAATGTGAGCAAACTTCCAAAAATTAAACTCGAGAAATAGATAATCACAAACATCAAATTGCCCAAATAAGCACTTACAACTGGAGCAAAAAAATAAAGCGTTATCATATTAAAGATCAAATGACCTAAATCGGCATGGAGAAATCCTGAAGTTAACATTCGGAGTTGTTCACCTGATCGAATACTTCCTACGTGAAATTCATATTTTCTAAAAAAAGAATAGTCATTAAAACCTTTGTAACTAAAGAGGACATTGGCTAGTATTATGGCAATCAAAAATGTATTCATATTAAATTTTTATTAGTAGGGTAAATATAAGAATTACTATAGTTGCAAGGTCTAACAAGAGACACTTTATTATGGTTATTCATTTTTAACTTATATTTGCTCCATAAAAATATCGGCATGCAATTTTTAGCTTTTATAATCGCTTACCCATTTCTTTGGTTCATATCCATATTACCCTTCAGAATTTTTTATTTGATTTCTGACCTTATTTATTTAGTGGTTTATTATGTGATAGGTTATCGTAAAAAAACGGTAAAAGAAAATCTGAAAATGACTTTCCCAAATCTTACGGATAAAGAGCGATTGCAAATTGAAAAGAAATTTTACCATCATTTTTGTGATTTATTTATGGAAATGGTCAAAACAATGACCATTTCATCCGAAGAAATGCAGAAAAGATTTAAAATTACCAATCTTGAACTTTTAGAAGAATTTGAAGCTAAAAACCGTAGTATAATGGTTTTAGCTTCACATTATGCTAGTTGGGAATGGTTAATTGCCATAAATCTTAAATCATCTTATCAAGGTGTAGGAGTGTATAAAGAAATTGCTAATCGTTATTTTGACAAACTCGTTAAAGACATACGCTCTGAATACAAAACAGAATTAGTATCTACTATCAAAACCATACCTTTAATGGCTAATAATCAACGAAAAGGTATCTTGTCTTTGTACGGAATGGTTAGTGACCAATCTCCTAAAACTGCACAAATTGCACATTGGGAAAGTTTCATGGGTATTGAAACCCCAGTTCACATTGGTCCTGAATTATTATCAAAAAAATACAATCTAAATGTTGTTTTTGCCAAAGTAAGAAAAGTAAAAAGAGGCTATTATGAAGCTACTTTAATCCCAATAACAGACGAACCTAAATCACTACCTAATTACGAAATCATTCACCGCTATATCAAGGAAGTAGAAAAACAAATTTACGAAGCTCCTGAATATTATTTCTGGACTCACAAAAGATGGAAACATAAAAAATCATAAAAGAAAAAAGCTTAGTCTAGAAAGATATTTCGACTAAGCTTTTTTTAAATGATCGAATGATAGATTGTGGGGGCTTACATATCAAATCCTAAAGAAAACATCCAAACTCTATTTTGAGCTTTTTGTTCATCATATAAATCACCTAAACCAAGATGGTATCGCACCCCTAAACTAATTCCTGAGTCGGTTTTAATTCCAGCACCAAAGTTCATCCCCCAATCAAAACTATCTGGTTGAAACTCTTCAGTACTACTAAATATTCCGTCGTAAACCTCTTTATGAGTAATTGCTACACCTATTTGTGGCCCTACTTCTAAGAAAAAGTTTTGAGAAGGATAGGCTTTAAACATTAATGGCAAATTGATATAATTTAATTTTTGGGTGAACTTGCCTGAACTATTAGTAATTTCATATCCTTGTTGTGAAAATAACAACTCGGGTTGGATAGAAAAACTATCATTTAAAAATGATTCGCCATATACTCCAACATGGAAACCATTACGTTTGTCAGTCTCACCATCGCCATCAAAACTTACCGAAGACAAATTATAGCCGCCTTTTATACCTACGTGCGACTGTTGAGATCCAAACTCCTGAGCTTTTGTAGTTGCTATTAAACCGAATAACAATCCAATTATATATACATTTTTCATTTTTTTTAAAATTTATAATTATTTACCACCGTTTGCGCGAAGATCCGCAATACAGTCTCCATCAAGTTGTGGAATAGTACCTCCAAGTAAATTACTCCCTGACTCTGCTTCCCAATACATTAAACAACTTGAGTTAATGCAATGTCTTTTATGATTTGAATCTTCGTGATCCGATTGCAAAGCTGTACCTACATTAGTCAAACCTAAAATATGACCAAATTCGTGTTGTATCACAGTTGATTCTAAAACGGTTGTACTTGGTTTATTAATTCCTGTACTCAACTTTCTTATCGTATTTTCATAAATCACAAAAGAAGTATTTCGATAAGCCGTTCCTAAAACAACTGAAGTGTTGGTATCTTTTGAGGATTTTGCATCTGCAAAAAATGCCCAAACTGCTAATTGACTACCTTCATTGTAGTATACTCTATTAGCATCCTCAATTACTATAACTTGTGCATCTGTATAACTTTCATTACCAGGAGAAGCAATTGCTCTTTTGTTAACTGTAATTCCTCCGGACTTATACACACGACTATTCAAAAACGAAAGAAAATTATTGATTGAAGCAGCTGTGGGCTCATACCCTTGAACATATACAATCTCTACAACCATGCTATCAAATTTATCTTCTGATAATAAATCATGAGCTGAACTTCCTAAAGCTTTTTTGTTATTAGACTTAGTATTCGAATTATTCTCGTTAGAAGAACAAGAAGTCAGCAACAGGAAAGCGATGATGGCTGTAGCAAAAATTTTCTTCATTATCGTTGTTTTTGTATTTTCTATGTGAAAATAGAAATATTAAATGAATTTGGGTCTAAATAACTCTTAGATTTGTTTTAATACTAAAGTTATAGCGCTGTTTGTTTTACTTTGTAAAGTAATCGTAGAAGTTGTAAAACTAGTTACTTTCCAATCTTTGTTTAACAAACTAAAGCTAGTACTTCCTGAATAAGCAAAGTTTACGTACACATCAACATCTGAAGTTACGGAATAAGTTCCCGACGCAAAAGTAGTTAATGCATTCATAGATTTAATTTTCCAATCATTAGCAAAATCAATCGTATAATTAACATAATTATTAGCTGATTCAACACCTGCGTTGATAAATGAATTCACTTTGAAAGCTCCATTAACCAAAATAGCCTCTAATTTTTCTTTGTTATCTTCTGCTACTTCCATTTTTGATTTAATATCTAAAGCAGCATTAATTGCAGCCTTAAATTCAGCTTCAGAGTTGATTACTTGACTTGTACTACCTGAAAGTGTAACAGTTATTGGGTACTGTATTGAAAAAAGTTCTGTTGAAGTCATATTCTTCATATACAAATACAATTCTTGTTCTGATTTGATTACCACACTTCCTGTTTGTTGCAAAGTAGAATCAAAAGATAACATTGTAATTGGGAATTTAATGTTTATAGACGAAATCGCATCTTCACTTTCATCTTCAACTTCACTACAATCATCAGTAATTGCATCATATTCTGATTGACTATTAACAGTAACTACTGTATAATCACTCATTTTAATTTTAACAGGAAATTGTAATTCCACCGCATCATCATCAATTGCTCCTATAATTGATAATGCGGTCTCCAAACTAGCTTGACTTGAAATACTAACTTGAACACCATTAATTTTAACATTATATGGAAAAACAAGAGAGGAGCATGAGGAATCATCTAAAAAATCATCAGATGAACCATCAAACATGGATACTCTTTTAAGATTAGTAGCTGCTGTAGAGTTTGCAGTATTTGGGTTATCCCCTTGTACTTCTTCAATTTCGCTTTGGCATGACGTTAAACTAAAAATACTCATCAAAGCAATTCCTGTAATCGATTTTAATGTTTTCATAATTTACAAATTTAATGTTTTTTAATTGTTAACAATGACGAATTATTCGCATTTCTGATAGTAAGACAACCAACAAGAATTCTACCCCACCCCAAAAATTAAAAAAAATTAAAAAAAATCATAAAATACTGTTTTTCAATATTTTAAAATTATAAAAAAATACCACTTTATTAAAATGAGTTAGGAATAAAAAAAATAATCTAATTTTACAGTATAAAAACAATCCTGAGAATGTCTGAGAAAAAAAATAGCCTTTGTGAAGAATCCTATTTTAGTCAATTTTATATGGAGACGATTCAATCGGCAACTAATTTTGCCTATTATAAGTCGGGAGATAGTGATTCAGCATTGGATTTAGTACAAGAAGCCTTTGCTAAAATTTGGGAAAACTGCTCTCAAATAGATTATACTAAAGTAAAGACCTATCTATTTACAACTGTCAATAATTTATTTCTTAATTCGATCAAACATCAAAAAGTAGTTATGGCTTACGCCAAAGACACTCCTACTCTAGACAGAACAAATCAAAGTCCTGAATACTTATTAGAGGAAGAAGAATTCAAAACAAAATTACAAAATGCGCTGAGTTCTTTAAGTGACGCTCAAAGAGAAGTATTTTTAATGAACAGAGTGGATGGAAAAAAATACCGAGAAATTGCCGAAATTTTAGGAATAACACAAAAAGCAGTTGAAAAAAGAATGTCGGCCGCTCTAAAAACATTAAAAGAACAAATAGAAAATATTTAATTCATTGAATAGTAGGGTAAAATACCTTTGAGTTGTCTTAACCCTATAGCGAGAACAAATGAAAAAGGAAAAAGAAATATTAAAATGGCTCGATGGCGAACTTTCAAGTAAAGAAATCGCAGATTTAAAACAATCTGAAGATTTTAATACGATTGAGAAAATTGCGTATTATGCTTCACACATCGATGCGCCAAAAGTAAATGCAGAAGAAGCTTTGGCTGCATTTAAAAACAGAAACCTAACTAAAAAGAAAACTAAAGTACGTCCATTGTATTTTAGTACTGTTTTTAAAATTGCGGCAGTATTTCTGGTATTATTAACATCTGCCTATTTTCTGTTTTTGAATAGCAACCAATCATTTGAAACGGGAATTGCTCAAACCAAATCATTTAAATTACCTGATAATTCAGATGTATTGCTAAATGCATCCTCCAAAATTACTTTCAACGAGAACAATTGGGACAAACAAAGAAGTTTAACTCTAGAAGGTGAAGCCTATTTTGAAGTTCAAAAAGGAAAAACCTTTAGTGTTCAATCTGCTGATGGAGTGGTTAAAGTATTAGGAACCCATTTTGATGTAAAACAACGTAATAATTACTACGAAGTAAGCTGTTTTGAAGGTTTGGTAAGTGTCACCTACAATAATACCACAGTAAAATTACCTCCTGGTAAAAGTTTTAGAGTAATTAATAATCGTATTGAAAAAACAGATGATTTTGATGCTCAAAAACCATCTTGGTTACAAAAAGAATCTAGTTTTACCCGTATCCCTTTGAATTTAGTAATTGCCGAATTAGAACGCCAGTATGATATCAAAATAGAAACTGAGAATATAGATACAACCAAATTATTTACAGGAAGTTTTACGCATAGCAATCAAAAAGTTGCACTAGAATCCATAACAATTCCGTTACAACTTAGTTATAAAGTACAAGGTAAAACGATTATATTATACCAATATGAGGTTCAATAAATGGATTTTTTACGTATTATTAATAGGTATCAAGAGTATTTGTTCGGCACAAACTAACAGTAACAAAACACCTCTAACAATTGTTATCAAAACTATTGAACAACAGTTTGATGTGAAATTTTCTTATGCCGTAGAAGATATTGCAACCATTTCTATAGAAAAACCCCATCCAACACTAAATCTTCAACAAACAATTGATGATTTGAATGCGAAAGTTCCGCTTCAGTTCAAGGCATTAGACAACCGATATATTACCATTTCTAAATTGAATAAAAACATCCGTGCCTGTGGAGTTGTTCTTGCTGCAGATAGTAAAACAATACTTCCGGGAGCATCTATTAGAACTACTAATTCTAACTGGACTGTTGCTGCTAAAAATGGAAATTTCAATTTAGAAAATGTGCCCATTGATGCCATTATTACGATTTCATACATTGGTTATGAAACTAAAGAGTTAAAAGCAAAAGATTTTTTTGCTGCTGCAAAAGAAGGTTTAACCATTTTATTAAAACCTTCTAAAGAAGAACTTAATCCTGTTTTAGTACCTGTATTTCTAACCTCGGGATTACAAAAAACCACCGATGGAAGTACCATTTTATACACTTATAAATTTGGAATCTTACCGGGTTTAACCGAACCAGATGTTTTACAATCCATACAGACCCTACCCGGAATTGAAAGCACTAATGAAAGCGTAGCAAATATCAATGTTCGAGGCGGTACGAACGATCAAAACTTTATGCTTTGGGATAATATTAAAATGTATCATTCTGGACATTTTTTTGGTTTAATTTCTGCTTATAATCCTAATTTGACTAACAAAATTGTGGTCACAAAAAATGGAACCAGCGCCGAATTTAGTGATGGGGTTTCTAGTATGATTAATATGAGTACTAATAATGAAATCAAAAAATCAATTTCAGGTGGCGCTGGAATAAACCTAATAAGTGGTGATTTTTTTGTACAAATTCCATTGGCAACAAACCTAGAAATTGACCTTTCTGCTCGCCATTCTATAACTGATTTTGTAAACACTCCTACATATTCTAAATATTACAAAAAGAGTTTTCAGGATAGCGAAATTAATGCTGATAATACTGATAGAAACACCAATTCAGACTTTAACTTCTACGATTATACTGCTAAAATTCTTTATGACTTAAATGAAAAGCATCAACTTAGAGCTAATCTAATTGGTATCACCAACGAACTCAACTATTCTGAAAAAAATAATGCAAACGAAAGTTTATCCAAATCCAGTGGGCTTTCGCAAAAAAATATTGGTTTTGGTGGAAGTTGGAATGCAAAGTGGAGTCCCAAAATCAGCACCGAATTCAACAGCTATTATTCCAGATACAATATCGATTCGCGTGATTACCGAATTGCTACAGAACAGCTTTTAACAGAAGCGAATGAAGTAATTGAAACAGGTGCCAAATTCAATTTACATTATTTATTAAATGAAAATTTTAAGCTCTTAACAGGCTATCAAATGAATGAAACAGGGATGCTCAATCAAACACGAGTGAATAATCCGTTGTATTCAAGTACCAAAAAAACCGTTTTGCTTAATCATGCAACTTACGCTGAAACCACTTATCAAAAAAACAATACTTTCTTACGGATGGGACTTCGTTTGAATTATTTCCAAAAATTTCAAAAATTCCTAATAGAACCTCGTATCAATGTAAGACAAAGTATCGCAAAAGGACTAGCACTAAAAGTTGAAGGAGAGTTTAAAAATCAAAGTTCAACTCAAATTATCGATTTTGAAGATGATTTTTTAGGTGTAGAAAAAAGACGTTGGCAATTAGTTGACAATAATACCATTCCAATTGCTCAAAGTAAACAAGTCTCATTTGGTATCGATTATAGCCAAAACAATTGGAATATCGACCTAACTTCTTTCTATAAAATAGTAGATGGAATTACAGCTTCCAACCAAGGTTTTTATAATAATTTTCAATATCAAAATGCTCATGGAAGTTATACTAATAAAGGAATTGAATTTCTAATTAATAAAACCACTCAAGATCTTAGTACTTGGATAAGCTATACTTATAGCCAAAACAACTATCATTTTGACAGTTTCATTCCGTCTACCTTTCCTAATAATGTTGATATAAGACATTCAATAACATTCGGATTCAATTATACTGTTTTTGACAATTTAAAAATAGCTATTGGTGGAACTTGGCGTAACGGAGTACCTTATACCAAACCTGTAGAAGGGAACGAAACCGTACAAAATGGAAACCGTTACTTTGTTAATTATGACGCGCCAAACAGCTTAAACTTAGATAATTTTCTGCGACTAGATACTTCTTTAAGTTATAATTTCAATTTTACTTCTAGTATAAAAGGAGCACTTAGAGCTGGTGTTATTAATGCTACAAATCATGAAAACACAATTAATCGCTACTATAAAGTGGATCCAAATGATAATTCCAAAGCCATACAAGTAAACAATAAATCGTTAGGTATGACTCCCAATATTAGCTTTAGAATGAATTTTTAATATATTCGATTCTGTAATTATTTGTTTACTTTTAAAAAAACTATTTTAATTATAAAAGTTATGAAGAAAAAGATTGATTTATGACTACTTATCATTCGTGTTGCTGTAGGAGGATTAATGCTACTACATGGAATAGCAAAAATTGGAAAAACCTCTTTTATTGCTGGACTACTATCCGAAAAATGATTACCTGGATTTTTATCTTATGGAGTTTATCTAACAGAGATAATTGCACCTATACTAATTCTTATTGGTTATAGAACTAGACTTTCATCAATTGCCTATGTTTTTGGGGCATTGTTTGCTTTGTTCTTAGTTCACACTAACGAGATTTTACAACTAAATGAAAATGGGGGCTGGCAACTAGAGTTATTAGGATTGTATATTTCTGGCGGTATTGCTTTAGTATTTACTGGTGGTGGAAAAATAGCTCTTTCGCATTCTAATGAATGGGATTAACAAAACAAAAACCCTTTCAAAATCAAATTTGAAAGGGTTTTATTTTTTTATAAACAATAATTAAATTCCAGCAATCGCTTTGATTTCATCAATGATTCGCAATGCTAAAGCATCCGCTTGTGATTGTGATGGAGCTTCAGTATAAATACGAATAATTGGTTCTGTATTTGATTTTCTTAAATGAACCCATTCGTTAGCAAAATCAATTTTAACTCCGTCAATAGTAGAAATATCTTCGTTTTTGTATTTCTCTGTCATAGCCACTAAAATCGCATCTACATCAATTTGAGGTGTCAATTCGATTTTATTTTTACTCATATAATACTCTGGATACGAAGCGCGTAAATCAGAAACACTACAGTTTTTATTTGCTAAATGCGTTAAAAACAACGCCACTCCTACCAAACTATCTCTTCCATAATGAGACTCAGGATAAATAATTCCACCATTACCTTCTCCTCCAATAACAGCCTTGTTTTTCTTCATTAATTCAACCACATTCACCTCACCTACTGCACTAGCTTCATAACTTCCACCATGCATTATTGTTACATCGCGTAATGCACGTGACGAAGACATATTAGAAACAGTATTTCCTGGTGTCTTACTCAAAACATAATCAGCTACTGCTACTAAAGTATATTCTTCACCAAACATTTCCCCATCTTCACTAATGAAAGCCAAACGATCCACATCTGGATCAACTACAATACCAAAATCCGCTTTTTCTTCCACCACTAATTCGCATATATCCGTTAAATGCTCTTTTAGTGGTTCTGGGTTATGAGGAAAATGTCCATTAGGTTCACAGTATAATTTTACTACTTCTACCCCCATTAATTCCAGTAATTTTGGAATAATAACCCCTCCTGACGAATTCACGCCATCAACAACTACTTTAAATTTAGCTGCTTTTACTGCATCAACATCTACTAAAGGCAAATTCAACACTTCATCGATATGAATGTCCATATAAGCATCGTTTTCGATTACTTCTCCTAAACTATCCACATCAGCAAATTCAAAAGCTTCTGCCTCAGCAATAGCTAGAATTTTTTCACCTTCAACTCCATTTAAAAACTCTCCCTTTTCATTTAATAATTTTAAGGCATTCCACTGTTTTGGATTATGAGATGCGGTTAAAATAATTCCACCATCGGCACTTTCTAAAGGAACAGCCACTTCAACAGTAGGCGTTGTAGACAATCCTAAATCAATAACATCAATTCCTAAACCTACTAAGGTATTAACTACCAAATTATGAATCATAGGTCCTGAAATACGAGCATCACGACCTACAACAACTTTTAAATTTTTATTGGTATCTCCATTAGCGTTTTTTAACCAAGTTCCATATGCCGATGCAAATTTTACAGCATCTACCGGAGTAAGATTGTCTCCTACCTTACCTCCTATTGTTCCTCGAATTCCTGATATTGATTTAATTAATGTCATTCTGTATGTTTTAAAATTTAAATAATTTAATGTAAATAGAACTCATTATATGAAATTAGTTTTTGATGATAATTTTTCGTCAGTTCGAGTGATTTTCGACAGAAAATCGTATCGAGAACAAGGAAAATTTCATCAAAAACGGTTCTCGATACATTTTTTTGTTCCATTTCACTACACAAAAAAACACTCGAACTGACGTTTTAATAATTTCACCCAACAAGTTAAATAGGGAACAAATATAACAATTGACAGCTAACAAAAGTCAATTAGATTTCATATTTTAGACGAATGAATTTCTTAGCGCACATCTATCTTTCCGGAAACAACGAATATATAAAAATTGGCAATTTCATGGCCGATGGTATCCGTGGAAGAAAATTTGAAGACTACCCTCCGGAAATTCAAAAAGGAATTCTGTTACACCGTGCAATCGATACTTATACTGACGCGCACCCTGTTTTCAGGAAAAGTACCAAACGTTTGCACGAACGTTACCACCATTATGCAGGAGTAATTGTAGATATTTTTTACGATCATTTCTTAGCTAAAAACTGGACGAATTATTCGGAGGAAGATTTAGAAGAATATATAGCCCGTTTTTACCAATCCATGAGGGTACACCATGATTTACTTAGCGAAAGGGCTAAAGGAATTCTGCCGTATATGGAAACACAAAATTGGCTTTCAAGCTATCAAAGCATTGAGGGAATCCATGAGATTTTAACCAGAATGGATCGCCGAACAGGAAACGAATCCAACATGCGTTTTGCTTCAGAAGAACTAAAGGAGTACTATTCTCAATTTGAACAGGAATTCATCACTTTTTTCGAAGAATTGAGAACTTACAGTAAAAATAAATTAATGTCGTTCTAAACATGTTTATAAATCAATTAGAAATAGCCTTTCAAGAACATAGTAATACCGAAAAAGCATTGCCAATGGCAAAATACATGAAAAACAAGTTTTCTTTTTTTGGCATTAAAACTACTGAAAGGAAAGAATTATTTAAAGAAATTTGGAAACAAAACAAACAAGAAGTTTCTAAAAACAGCAGAGAAATTGCTTTAGCGCTCTACACAAAAGAGCAAAGGGAATTACACTATTGCGCCATTGAATTTCTAATAAAAGAACTCAAAGGAAATTACCAAAAAGACGATATTGATTTTATCGAGAAACTGATTATCACAAATTCCTGGTGGGATAGCGTGGACACCATTGCCAAATATATTTTAGGGCAATATTTGATCGAATTTCCTGATTGCATAGAAACAACTGTTGCAAAATTTTCCAATTCCAATAATATGTGGCTAAATCGAAGTGCTATTTTATTTCAATTAGGCTATAAAGAAAAAACCGATTTTGAATTATTAAAATCTATTTGTATTCAACATCAAAATTCAAGAGAATTTTTTATTCAAAAAGCAATTGGTTGGTCTTTACGAGAGTACGCTAAAACAAATCCAAAGGCCATAATTGAATTTGTCACTAAAAGCAATTTAAAACCTTTTAGCAGAAAAGAAGCTACAAAAAACCTTAATCTTGCCCAAAAATAATAGTAAATTTGTACGACTAAAAAACAATCATACATGTTCAAAAAATATTTTTCTAAACTAGAAATTATCATTGATTGGGCACAATCTATCTTAACCCCAAAGCAATTTATTTTTCTGTCGAGTGTTTTAGTGGGAATTTCGGCGGCATTTGCTGTAATTGCATTAAAAACTTTTGCGCACTGGGTTTATTTATTTGCTACCTATGTCAACAGTATTCTAAAGTTAAGTTTCATCAATAGTATTTTACCTATTGCTGGACTCTTGCTTACTATTTTAGTTGTCAAACGTCTTTTAGGAGGAACAATAGAAAAAGGAACACCACAAATTTTATATGCAGTAGCTAAAAAAGCCAGTATAATTCCAAGAAAACAAATGTATGCTCAAATCATGACTTCTTCTTTAACTGTTGGTCTGGGAGGATCCGCAGGTTTAGAAAGCCCTATCGTTGTAACAGGAGCGGCATTTGGATCTAATTTTGCACAAAATTACAAGTTGAGTTATAAAGACAGAACACTACTCATTGGTTGTGGTGTAGCTGCTGGAATTGCTGCGGCCTTCAACGCACCTATCGCAGGAGTTTTATTTGCTATCGAATTTTTGTTAGTCGATGTTAGTATTTCGGCATTTACGCCTATCATGATTGCTGCTGCTGCCGGTGCATTGGTTTCTGAAATCATTTTAGATGAAACTGTTTTATTGAACTTTAGACAACAACAAGATTTTGACTATCACAAAATTCCTTTTTATGTTTTATTAGGTATACTTACGGGATTTTTCTCGGTCTATTATACTAGAAATTTTAGAAGAACAGAACATTTTTTCTCCCATTTAAGAATGAATCCTTACAAAAAGGGACTTTTAGGGGCATCTATTTTAGCGGTTCTCATTTTTGTTTTCCCAACTTTATTTGGAGAAGGTTATGAAAGTATCAAAATCCTTGCCGATAACAATGCAGGTGAATTATTAGAAAACACCTTATTTAGTTCGTACCAAAACAACCGATGGATTATCCTTCTATTTGTTGGAGCTACGATGATGATGAAAGTTTTTGCAACTTCAATTACCCTAGGGTCAGGAGGTAATGGAGGAAACTTTGCTCCATCCCTTTTTGTAGGTTCGTACATAGGATATGTATTTTCAAAAGCAATAAACCTAACAGGAATTGCTCATTTGCCCATAAGCAATTTTACAATGGTAGGAATGGCTGGAATTTTGAGCGGATTATTTCATGCACCACTTACCGCCATCTTCTTAATTGCAGAAATTACAGGTGGTTACAGTTTATTATTACCACTTATGATTGTTGCTTCAATCAGTTTTGCCATTTCAAAACGATTTGAAAAACACTCAATGGATGTAAAAGATTTGGTTAAAAAGGGACATGCTTTTACCAGTAATAAAGACCACAACGTGCTGTCAACATTAAACACCAATTCTATTATTCAAACTGATTTTTTAACCGTTTCACCTAACGATAACCTCGAAAAATTAGTAGATTTAATTTCACATTCTAACCAAACTTATTTTGCAGTAGTTGATCAAGAAAATCACTTATTAGGAATTGTTAATTTCAACAATATCCGTGAAATTATTTTTAATAAATACCGCGTAAAATATACGCTTATCAAAGAAATTATGATAGCTCCGCTAGATGTAGTATATCCATTTAACAGTATGGAAGTGGTAATGGATAAATTTGAAAAAACGAAAGCGACTTTCCTTCCCGTTGTGAAAGACGAAAAATACTTTGGTTTCATTTCTAAAGCAGCTGCATTAGAAGCCTATAGAAGTAAGTTAAGATCAATGACTATAGAATAAGCATTTTCTGGAAATATAAATTAAAAACATCCTTTGTGATGTTTTTTTTTGGAGTATTTTTAATATCGGATAAGTAAATTTTATAACTTTGCCGATATATATTTGTGATTATGTGGAATATAGACACGACATATAGAACTGAATTTCAGGAAATATTCGATAGATTGTATGAGAAAAAACAACTTTTACAATCTTCTCGACCATTACCCTCTATGGCATTAAATAAAATTCGGGAAAGTCTTTCTATAGAATGGACCTATAATTCAAACAGTATCGAAGGTAATACACTGAGCCTAAGAGAAACCCAAATGGTTTTACAGGAAGGAATTACTATAAAAGGTAAATCCTTACGGGAACACTTTGAAACACATAATCATGACAAAGCCATAGATTATTTATTTTCAATAATAAATGACACTTATAAATTAAGAAGTATCGATATCCTTTCAATTCATGGTTTAGTGTTACGTTCCATTGAAGATGATTTTGCAGGCAGATTACGCAATGGAGGGGTTCGAATTACTGGCGCAAATTTTATCCCTCCAAATGCTAATAAAGTACCTGATTTACTGGATGAATTAATTGAATTTATCAATAAAAATCCATTGCAATTAAATGATATTGAGCTTGCTACTATTTTTCATCATAAATTAGTATGGATTCATCCGTTTTTTGATGGCAATGGAAGAACAGTACGATTATCAATGAATTTAATTTTAATGCGTTGTGGTTTCCCTCCGGCGATTATACTTAAAAATGATCGTAAAAAATATTACGAAGCATTAAACCAAGCTAACAACGGCAATTATCAGAAACTAATGCTCCTGATGAGTCAGGCTCTTGAACGTACTTTAAATATATATCTGAATGCAATGCCTGATAACGGCAACGATTATCAAAAAATTTCAGACATAGTTAATGAGCCTAATGCTGCATACGGACAAGAATATATTAGTTTACTTGCTAGAACAGGAAAAATCGATGCCTATAAAGAAGGTAGAAATTGGTACACAAGTAAAGAAGCTATAGATAATTACATAGCTACAAGAAAACGAAAACGCTAATCAAATTCAGCATTTTCGTTTTCCTTTTACTGGTTTTAAGCATCAAAACTTCATTTTTCTTCTGTGAAAGAACAAATCAAAATGGTAACTTTGCTGTCATTGCGATGAAAGAAGCAATAAGCCAAAATTATGTTAGACAAAGATAATACTATTGAAGTTTTAGGTGCTAGGGTTCACAACCTTAAAAATATAGATATTTCGATTCCTCGTGAAAAAATGGTGGTTATTACAGGACTTTCGGGCTCTGGAAAATCATCATTAGCTTTTGATACTATTTATGCCGAAGGGCAACGCCGCTATGTGGAAACTTTTTCGGCTTATGCTCGACAGTTTTTAGGCGGTTTAGAACGACCTGATGTGGATAAAATTGACGGATTATCGCCGGTCATAGCTATTGAACAAAAAACAACTAGTAAAAGTCCGCGTTCTACCGTAGGAACTATTACTGAAATTTATGATTTCCTTCGTTTACTTTATGCCCGAGGTGCCGATGCTTATAGCTACAATACGGGTGAAAAAATGGTTTCTTATTCGGATGAACAAATCAAAGAGTTAATTGTAAATGATTTTGCTAATAAGCGCATCAATATCTTAGCACCCGTAATTAGAGCGCGTAAAGGACATTATGGTGAATTATTCCAACAAATTGCCAAACAAGGTTTTTTAAAAGTCCGAGTTAACGGAGATATTCTAGATATTACTCCCGGAATGAAACTGGATAGATATAAAACCCACGATATTGAAATTGTGGTAGACAGATTGCTTATCGATAATAGCGAGGACAATCAAAAGCGTCTTTCCGAAAGTATTAATACAGCTATGCACCACGGCGAAAATGTATTGATGATATTAGACCAAGATAGTCAAGAAGTACGTTATTTTAGTCGAAATTTAATGTGTCCTTCCACTGGAATTTCTTATCAAAATCCGGAACCTAATTTATTTTCTTTCAATTCTCCAAAAGGAGCTTGCGAACACTGTAATGGCTTAGGAACGGTAAACGAAATCAACGTTAAAAAGATTATTCCTAATCCTAAACTTTCCATAAAAGCAGGTGGTTTTGCACCTTTGGGCGAATATAAATCTTCCTGGATTTTTAAACAATTAGAAATCATTGGACAAAAATATAATTTCAAAATTACGGACCCAATTGAAAACATCCCTGATGAAGCGATGGAAATGATTTTGAATGGTGGAAAAGAAAAATTCACCATCAATTCTAAAGACTTAGGAGTTGCCCGTGATTACAAAATAGATTTTGAAGGAATAGCACATTTCATTAAAAGTCAACATGATGAAAGTGGCTCAACCACCATCAAACGTTGGGCAAAAGATTTCATGGACGAATTAGAATGTCCTGTTTGTGAAGGATCTCGTCTAAAAAAAGAAGCCTTGTTTTTCAAAATTGATGAAAAAAATATTGCTGAATTGTGCAATATGGATATTTCAGATTTAACCAAATGGTTCCATAATTTAAATTCTCATTTATCAGATAAACAACTTCTTATTGCTTCTGAAGTAATCAAAGAGATAAAGGATCGATTGGATTTTTTAATGAATGTTGGTCTGGATTATTTGGCTTTAAGCCGAAGTTCAAAATCACTCTCAGGAGGTGAAGCACAACGCATTCGATTAGCAACACAAATTGGTTCCCAGTTAGTAGGAGTTCTTTATATTTTAGACGAACCTAGTATCGGTTTACACCAAAGAGATAATGAAAAACTCATCCATTCATTAGAACAATTACGTGATATTGGAAACTCGGTCATTGTAGTAGAACACGACAAAGACATGATTGAACGTGCCGATTATGTAATTGATATTGGACCTAAAGCAGGAAAATTTGGTGGTGAAATTATTAGTATTGGCACACCTAAAGAAACTCTAAAATCCAACACCATCACGGCACAGTATCTTAATGGGAAAATGAAATTTGAAATTCCTAAAAAACGTCGAGAAGGCAATGGAAAATTCTTAAAACTATCAGGTGCAACGGGAAACAATTTAAAAAATGTTTCTATCGAATTGCCTTTAGGTAAAATGATTTGTGTAACCGGAGTGTCAGGAAGTGGAAAATCTACTTTAATAAACGAAACACTCTACCCTATCTTAAATGCTCACTATTTTAATGGAGTTAAAAAACCACAACCCTACAAAAAAATAGAAGGTTTAGAACATATTGACAAAGTTATTGATATTGACCAAAGTCCAATTGGTAGAACGCCACGATCTAATCCAGCTACCTATACCGAAGTCTTTACCGAAATCAGAGCCTTATTTACAAAAACCCCAGAAAGTATGATTCGGGGTTACAAAGCGGGTCGTTTTAGTTTCAATGTAGCAGGTGGCCGCTGTGAAACTTGTCAAGGTTCAGGAGTGCGAACTATCGAAATGAACTTCTTACCCGATGTTTATGTAGAATGTGAAACTTGTCAAGGAAAACGCTTTAATAGAGAAACCTTAGAAATTCGCTATAAAGGAAAATCCATTTCGGATGTATTAAATATGACCGTAGATGAAGCAGTTCCTTTCTTTGAAAATATCCCTAAAATTCACCGAAAAATTAAAACCATTCAGGATGTTGGCTTAGGATATGTTACTTTGGGACAACAAAGTACTACACTTTCTGGTGGAGAGGCGCAACGCATAAAATTGGCAGGAGAATTATCAAAAAAAGATACAGGAAATACTTTTTATATCTTGGACGAACCTACAACTGGTTTACATTTCGAAGACATTCGAGTGCTAATGGAAGTTATCCATAAATTAGTCGACAAAGGAAATACTATATTGATTATTGAACATAATCTGGATGTAATCAAACTAGCCGATTATATTATCGATATAGGGCCAGAAGGCGGGAAAGGCGGCGGAACAGTCGTTGCAAAAGGAACACCAGAAGAAGTAGCAGAGGTCAAAAAAAGCTATACCGCCAAATTCTTAAAAAAAGAACTCGAACAATCGTAATCACTATATCAAAAAGGAATTCGTTTAATATGAGTTCCTTTTTTGTTTACTAAAATAACACTAATCATTTACTTACCAACGAATTAATCAATTAATCATTTTTTTAGCTAAAATTTAAGAGATTACACTGAAGTATTTATGCAAAAAAACTTAATTTAGTGTGTAAGCAGATAGCAAAATTAGCTTTTTCACCCTAATTTAACCATTAATACTTCATTTTGAAGTCATTAAACAAAAACTTAAAATTATGCTTTTAGAAGATTTTGAAAATGATGAAGAAAAAATCATCCAAGACCGATTAAAACAAAAATCATGGAATGAAATTCGTACCAATGATAGCTGGGCTATTTTCAAAATCATGTCGGAGTTTGTTAATGGTTTTGAAAACATGGGACGTATAGGTCCATGTGTTTCCATTTTTGGTTCTGCCCGAACAAAACCTGAAAATAAATACTATCAATTAGCCGAAAAAATTGCTTTCAAAATTAGTAAAGCGGGTTATGGTGTAATAACGGGTGGTGGACCAGGAATTATGGAGGCTGGAAATAAAGGCGCTCATTTAGGTGGAGGGACTTCTGTAGGACTTAATATTGACCTCCCATTTGAACAACATTTCAACCCTTATATCGACCATGATAAAAACCTTAATTTTGACTATTTTTTTGTTAGAAAAGTAATGTTTGTCAAATATTCTCAAGGTTTTGTAGTAATGCCTGGTGGTTTTGGGACCTTAGACGAAATGTTTGAAGCGATAACACTAATACAAACCAAAAAAATTGCTCGTTTCCCAATTATTCTGGTAGGGAGTAGTTATTGGTCAGGTTTAATCGACTGGATAAAAAAAGTATTATTAGAACAAGAAAATGCCATAAGTCCAGAAGATTTGAATCTATTTAAAATTGTGGACAATGAAGACGAAGTTGTTACCGTTTTAGATAACTTTTATAAAAAATATACCTTGAAACCTAATTTTTAACCATCGTATAAGGAACTATTATTATTTACATTTCGTATATTAATAAAACTAAAAATGTATACTGAAATAGTAATTAAACCCAAATTTACATTGAAAGCATTTTTCAAAATTTTAATGTCTATTATTGTGATTTTTGCTGGCCAAAAGAAAGTTTTGGCACAGCATAAAAATCAACTATTTGTAGATGTAGATACTGAAACTCATGTTTTACATGTGAATCAAAAGATTACCTATTTCAATACAACAAATGATACCATTTCAAGAATTATATTAAACGATTGGAATCATGCCTATTCTAATGTACAAACTCCTTTAGCATCAAGGTTTTCAGATGAATTTTATCGTGGTTTTCACCTTGCCAAAGAGGAAGAAAGAGGCAATACTTCAAAATTAAAAATTACTGGAGAGAAACAATCTTTATTATCTTGGGAACGAACAAAAGAAAATCCTGATTTAGTAATTATAAATCTGCCTCAAAAATTAGCTCCAAATCAAAAAACGGAACTCCAACTTACTTATGATGCCAAAATTCCAAGTAACAAGTTTACTAAATTCGGATATGATGATTTTGGCAATATGAACTTAAAAAATTGGTTTTTAACCCCCGCTCGATATGAAAACCACGAATTTGTTAGATACAGCAATGAAAATTTAGATGATATCCCTAATGCGGTTTCAGACTTTGAAGTTGAATTAAGAGTGAGCAAAGACTTTGAAATTAGTACCGATTTAGATGAAAATGAAGAAATTATAGCTAATGATGACTATTCAATTCATAAATTAATTGGAAAAAACCGCATCGATTTTAGTTTACATATCGAACCGATTGCAAGTTTTACGAGTTTTAAGAACGATAATTTTGAAGTATTGACTAATTTAAATGGAGAAAAAATTACTCCTTATGCTCAAGCTCAAGCTATAGATTGTGTTGTTCGATTTGTAAAAAAACTAATAGGTGATTATCCTTTTAAAAAAATTATTATTTCACAAACTGACTATGAACGAAATCCTTTTTACGGCTTAAATCAGCTTCCTTCATTCATCAGACCTTTTTCGGACGAGTTTACCTATGAAATTAAGTTTTTAAAAACCTACATTAATGTTTTTATAAACAATAGCCTTTATATCAATAATCGAAAAGACAGCTGGGTTCACAATGGAATTCAAATCTATATTATGATGAAATATATCGAGGAGAATTACCCAGGAACTAAAATGTTAGGTAGTGCTGCATCCTATAAATTACTTAAAAGTTATAACCTAACCAACCTAGATTTTAACGAGCAATACAGTTATTTTTATATGCTTATGGCTAGAAAAAATTTAGATCAGGCCTTGGGTGAACCTAAAAATAAATTAATTAAATTCAATGAGCAAATTGCAAGCAAATACAGAGCAGGACTTAGTTTGCGATTCCTAAACAGCTATATAGAAAATGATGCCGTGAGTAAAAGCATCAATAATTTCTACATTAAAAATAACAAACAACAAACAGACGCATTGGATTTTGAAAATGCTCTAAAAAAACAATCTACTAAAGATATTAATTGGTTCTTTAAAACGATTATCTACTCCAGAGATCTTATCGATTATAAATTTGACAAGGTTACTAAAACAACAGATAGCATCCAATTTTCACTAAAAAATAAAACAGGGATTAATGTTCCTATTCCGATTTATGGAACAAACAAAGGTGAAATTGTATTTAAGGAATGGATAGAACCAGGACCGAAAGACAGTATTTATAGCCTAGCGCGAAATGAAGCGAACAAGATTATTTTAAATTATAAAAACGAAGTTCCTGAATACAATTTAAGAAACAACTGGAGATCACTAAAATCATTTTTTCCTAACAATAGACCCTTAAAATTTGTATTCGCTAAAGACTTAGAAGACCCTTACTATAACCAAATTATATACATGCCTTCTTTTGAATACAACCTATATGATGGGCTAATTGCAGGAATGAGACTCCATAATAAGACGATACTTGAAAAACCTTTTACCTTTACTATTAACCCATCCTACTCCAGCAACTCGAATACTTTTTCAGGATCTGGAGGCTTTTCAATAAATAAAAACTACCGAGACAGCCGATTATTTAATGTAAAATATTCGCTTGCCGGTTCTTATTTTCATTATGCACCTGATGCTACTTATACTAAAATAAATCCTAGCATTTTATTACAAATCAGAGAAAACGATATTAGAGACAATAAAAAACAACTCATCTATTTTAGACACGTAATGGTTGATCGCCAAAAAAGTGAAATTGTAACCAATAACCCCACAAATAATTACTCCGTTTTTAATGCGAGGTATATCAATACGAAAACAGAAGTTACCGAACATTTTAGTTTTGTAAATGACGTCCAATTGGCTAGCAATTTTGGTAAACTTTCAGGAGAAATAGAGTACCGAAAACTTTTCGAGGACAATCATCGGTTTAACATTCGCCTCTATGCAGGTAGTTTTTTATATAACAAAAGTAATAATGACTACTTTAGTTTTGGTGTAGATAGACCTACCGATTATTTATTTGATTATGGTTTGTATGGTCGTTCGGAGAGTAGCGGATTTTTTAGTCAGCAATTTATTTTAGCCGAAGGAGGATTCAAATCTAAACTAAATACCGCCTTTGCTAATCAATGGATTAGCACCATTAATGCTGGTTATAATATTTGGAATTGGATAGAAGTATACGGTGATGTAGGCTTGGTAAAAAACAAATACCAAAGTCCAAAATTCATTTTTGATAGTGGTATCCGACTTAATTTAGTTACGGATTATCTTGAGTTATACTTACCTGTATATTCTTCAAATGGATGGGAAATCACTCAAAACAGATACAATGAAAAAATACGTTTTATAATTACCTTTTCGCCAAAAGCACTTTTAAACCTTTTCAATCGAAAATGGTTCTAAACAAATTACTTAAAACATTACATTGATAAAAAACCAAATATTTGACAAAAAATTTACATTTCAATAAAAAACACCTGTTTTTATTAAACAAAAACATTAAAATATAGCTTGTTTTTATTTTGATTGATTATGATTATACCTACTTTTTAAGTAAATTTGCGCCAAAGAATTATAATCTTTCATTTATGATAAAAGAACAAACCAATACTACATTGACATTTGAAGATTTCAAGACTGAAGTATTGAATGATTATAAGATAGCTGTAACTAGTCGCGAATGTAGTCTTTTAGGACGTCGAGAGGTTTTGACTGGTAAAGCAAAATTTGGAATTTTTGGCGATGGAAAAGAAGTGCCTCAAATTGCAATGGCTAAATTCTTTAAGAAAGGAGATTTTCGTTCTGGTTATTATCGCGATCAAACTTTTATGATGGCCATAGGCGAATTAACCCCTTCTAACTTTTTTGCTGGATTATACGGAAACACCGATATTAAACAAGAACCAATGTCTGCGGGAAGACAAATGGGAGGCCATTTTGTTACTCATAGCTTAAATGAAGACGGAAGTTGGAAAAACTTAACCCAGCAATATAATTCTAGCTCCGATATTTCTCCTACAGCTGCTCAAATGCCTCGCCTTTTGGGTTTAGCACAAGCTTCAAAAGTATATCGAGCACTAGACAACATACCTAATAAAGAAAATTTTTCAATAGACGGTAATGAAGTAGCTTGGGGTACTATTGGTAATGCCAGTACTTCCGAAGGGGTATTTTTTGAAACCATTAATGCAGCAGGAGTATTACAAGTACCAATGGTTATAAGTGTTTGGGATGATGAATACGGAATCTCTGTTCATGCTAAACACCAAACTACAAAAGAGAATATTTCTGAAATTTTATCTGGTTTTCAAAGATATAAAAACAATAATGGAATTGAAATCATCACTGTAAAAGGCTGGGATTATTCTGATTTAATAACAGCATACGAAAGAGCATCTAAAATAGCTCGTGAACAACATGTTCCTGTTTTAGTACACGTTACAGAACTTACACAACCTCAAGGTCATTCAAGTTCAGGATCGCACGAAAGATACAAAAGCACCGAACGACTAAACTGGGAAAGAGAATTTGATTGCATCCGACAAATGCGTTTGTGGATGATCGCAATCAATATCGCTTCGGCAGAAGAATTAAACGAAATAGAGATTGCCATAAAAAAAGAAGTTTTAGAAACAAAAAAAGCTTGTTGGACTTCTTTTATTAACCCAATCATTAATGAAAAAAATGAACTAGTTAGTTTATTAGAAAAAATTGCTCCTGCAAGCAAAAACAAAGATCAAATTCTTAAACTATCTAATAGTCTAAAAGCGATTAAAGATCCTCTAAAAAAGGAAATTTTAGCAACTGCTAGAAAATCATTACGCCTTGTGGTAAATGAAAACGTTCGCTCAGAATTAGCTACTTGGATTCAAAACTACTTTTCAAAAACACAACCTCTTTTTAGTAACAATTTATATTCTGAAACAAAAAACAATGTGTTTTCAGTTCATGAAGTATTGCCAACTTACGAGGAGAATGCCAGAAAAGATACCGATGGCAGAATGATCATCCGTGATAATTTTGATGCTTTATTTGCTAAATATCCGCAAGTTTTAATTTTTGGTGAAGACTCTGGAAACATTGGTGACGTAAATCAAGGCCTAGAGGGGATGCAAGAAAAATACGGCATTACCCGAGTTGCCGACGTAGGCATCAGAGAAGCAACCATCATAGGGCAAGGTATTGGACTGGCTTTAAGAGGATTAAGACCCATTGCTGAGATTCAATATTTAGACTATCTATTGTATGCTATACAAATTCTAAGCGATGACTTGGCTTCCTTGTTATATAGAACTGTAGGAAAACAAAACGCCCCCTTAATCATCCGAACTCGCGGACATCGACTAGAAGGAATTTGGCATTCTGGTTCTCCAATGGGAATGATTATAAATGCGTTAAGAGGAATTAATGTTTTAGTCCCTAGAGATATGACAAAAGCTGCCGGTTTTTACAATTCTCTTTTAGAATGTGATGAACCAGCTCTTGTAATCGAATGCTTAAATGGTTACCGATTAAAGGAAAAAGCACCAACTAATTTTGGTGAATTTAAAACCCCTATTGGAGTTGTTGAAACGATCAAAACAGGTACAGATATCACTTTGGTATCCTATGGATCTACCCTACGATTAGTGGAACAAGCCGCAAAAGAATTAGAGGGAGTTGGTATCAATTGTGAGGTAATTGATATTCAATCCTTAATCCCTTTTGATAAAAATCACGATATTGCTAAGAGTGTACAAAAAACGAATCGTTTGCTTGTGATAGACGAAGATGTTCCTGGAGGAGCTTCTGCCTATATTTTACAAAAGATTATTGAAGAACAAGGTGCTTACCAATATTTGGACAGCCAACCTCAAACTTTAGCAGCTCAAGAACACAGACCAGCTTATGGAACAGATGGCGATTATTTTTCTAAGCCATCTATTGAAGATATTTTCGAAAAAGTATATTCCATACTATCCGAAAGCAATCCTACAAAATACCCTAAACTTTACTAAAAGAGAAAAAAAACCAAAACAGAAATGTTTTTAGTTAAGTAAGTTAATAACAAAAGAACTTGATTTATTCAGGTTCTTTTGTTTTATGTCTTTATGTTTCAAATTTTAACAAAAAAACCTCAAATAACGATAGGTCATTTGAGGTTTTTCTAAATATTGAACTATTATTCTATATAAAAATAGTCAATATATAATAAAATAAAGCAGCTAATAACGCCGAAATTGGAATCGTTAAAATCCAAGCCCAAATCAAGCTTACCGTAACACCCCAACGAACAGCAGACACACGCTTTGTCAATCCAACTCCAATGATTGATCCTGTAATTGTATGGGTTGTACTTACTGGAATTTTTAAATGCTCTGTAAAATATAAAGTCAAAGCTCCAGCTGTTTCTGCCGCTACCCCTTCAAAAGAAGTCACTTTAGTGATTTTAGACCCCATGGTTTTGACAATTTTCCAACCACCACTTAATGTCCCCACAGCAATTGCCGAATAACAAGCTAATGGAATCCAACCAGGCATTTGTCCTTTTATCCCTTTATCTTCATTAGGCAAGACCACATCGAGCCATGAATCCATATGAACTCCAGGATTAGTATGGATATATACCGCAACTGCTGCTGCAATAATACCCATTACTTTTTGAGAATCATTTCCTCCGTGCCCTAAGCTAAATGCAGCAGAAGACAATAATTGCATTTTCTTCAAAGCTGCTTCTGCCTGATGTAAATTTAAACTACTAAATATCAAACAAAAACCACTTACAGTCAATACAATAAAACCAACTAAAAGCCATTTAATATTATGGGAATCAAACGCAACACTCCAAAAATGAGAATCAAAACGAGGCTTTTCTATTTCCTCATAAGAAACCATTTGGTGGCTTACAAACCAAATCGTAGCAAGCATCAAAGCCACAGTAAAAATTTTAGGACCAATACTTTTTCGAGAAGCATTTAACAACCAAATCGATATCAAATAAGATGCTAAAGCTCCTAACAATGGCGCTAAAACAATAAAAGCAATGATAATTATTACACCTGAAGGCATACCTCCATCTTTACCAGCCTTATACCAACTTACGATTTGATACCAATAATGAGTTTCTCCATCTTCTCCTATATAACCTGAAAAACCGTGAACAGCAATAGCATGAGCAATAGCCGCTCCAGCAAATCCTCCAATTAATGTATGAGAAGAACTCGATGGAATACCTAACCACCAGGTTAGTAAATTCCAACAAATTGCAGCAATAACACCAGCTAAAATTACAACGAGATTAATCTCCATTGTATGCGCCGTTTTTGCCACTGTATCCGCCACTCCAAAACCAAAAACCCAATAGGCAAGGAAATTAAAAAAAGCAGCCCAAACAACCGCCTGAAACGGAGTCAATACTTTGGTAGCAACTACTGTTGCAATAGCATTAGCCGCATCATGAAAACCATTAATGTAATCAAAAATTAGCGCTAAAACTATAATTGTGATAAGTAAAGTCATACCTTATTACTTCAAAGAATAAATTAAATTAAGAATGTTTAACCGCAATCGATTCTAAAACACTAGCTACACTTTTACATTTATCAGTAGCCGATTCTAGGATAGACAATACTTCTTTGTATTTAATAATGCTTTTTGCATCTGTTTCATTCTCAAAAATTTCAAATACCGCTTTGTTATAAACGTTATCTGATTTGTTTTCTAACTTCGAAATTTTAGCACAGGCCGCTTTAATTTTGTGTGCATTTTTAAAATCTCTCAATTCTTTTACGGCAATTTCAATATTTTGACAAGCCTCAAGATTAATTTCTGTCAATTTACGAATCGATTTTGTAATCTTGTCTACTTGATACAAACGCATAATACTTGAAGCACCGTGCAAACGGTCGGCAACATTATCAATAGAAGTAACTAGAGAGTGAATATCCTCACGATCAAAAGGCGTAATAAAGTTTTTACTCAACTCTAAATTCGTTTGACGTGTTATATCCTCACCTCTTTGTTCTAATTCGTCAATTTTATGAAAAAGCACTTCTCTTTCTTTCAATGGAAGATTAACTGCTTCATGTAAATTAGAAGCTAATTCAATTAAATTACTAGAAGCCTCTTCAAAAAGTGGAAAGAATTTTTTATCCTTCGGTACTAAAAATTGGAAAATACGGTTTATCGACATTGTTTTACTTAATTTTTTAGACAGCAAAAATACTTTTTTTTATTTGATGATAAAGTTATTTTAAAAATAATGCTTCTTTTTAGCGCTATTTTTTATAACAAAACCCTTTTTCTCTAACCAAAAAACCGCTTTCAATACCTTAACAAAGTATTAGAACCAAAAAATAAGTAAATTCTAAACAAAAAACAAACCACTCCAAAACCGATTACTAATAGAATTTCAAAATACCTTTTGAATAAACTTCCAGTCGGACAGAACATAATAAAAATATTTGCAAAACTTTACAACTAAAAGAAAGAATATCGTAAAAATTTAAGGCAATCATTCGGATTAAAATCAGCAAATAGTCTATATTTGCTCTTTTTTTTAATTTTTTCACAAAAACCATCAAAAGCTTTTTGCTTTTTATAAAAAACTGTATTTTTGGGAACTCTTATGAAAAACAACAGTACTACATATTATTCTCTTACAAGCAGTCCTATTTGGGTTGCTATTTCTGTTACAACTACTACTACCCCTTAGGGGTATTCAATAATTACATATAATCAATAACCGTAGATGCTTTTTTCATTAGAAGAAAGTTCTTGGGTGTATATAAAAACATTGCTTTTAAAATAAAACATACAAAATGAAAGTATTAAAATTTGGTGGAACTTCGGTAGCCAATGCAAAAAATATAAAACTAGTTCTTGATATTGTTCTTAACAAAGCTAAAAATGATAAACTAGTAGTAGTCGTTTCAGCACTAAGCAAAGTAACTGATTTGCTACAACTAGCTGCTTCTAAAGCAGCCTTAAACGATGAAACCTACAAAGATATCGTTGCTGAAATTGAGAAAAAACACTTAGACGCTCTAAAAGAATTAATTCCTGTAAGCGAACAAAGTAGTTCTTTAAGTCACATTAAAAGAATCGTTAACCACTTAGAAACAATCTTGGACGGTTGTTTCCTTCTAGGTGAATTATCGGCTAGAACATCAGATACAATTTTAAGTTTTGGAGAATTACTTTCCTCTTATATTATTGCCGAAGCACTAAAACAAAACCTAAAAAACAGTGGCTACAAAGACAGCCGTGAATTAATCAAAACCAATAATAATTATGGTAAGGCGGCAGTAAACTTTGAAGTTACTAATGCTTTAACTACTGCATTTTTCAATTCAAATGACGCACAAGTAACCATTATGCCTGGTTTTATCGCTTCTTCTTTGGATGATATCAATACTACTTTAGGACGTGGTGGTTCTGATTATACTGCTGCAATAATTGCTGGTGCCTTAGATGCAAGCGAATTAGAAATTTGGACAGACGTTAACGGAATGTTTACAGCTAATCCAAAAATTGTAAAACAAGCCAGACCTATTGCTACTATTTCGTACCAAGAAGCAATGGAGTTATCGCATTTTGGTGCCAAAGTTTTATATCCACCAACTATCCAACCTGTTTTAAGAAAAAACATTCCTATTCATATCAAAAATACTTTTGAACCAGAGGCCGAAGGAACTTATATTTCAAATATTTCAACTCCAAACGGAAGTCCGGTAAGAGGAATTAGTCATATTGATAATATTACATTGATTACTCTTGAAGGTCCAGGAATGATTGGTGTTTCAGGTTCTTCTAAAAGGCTATTCGAAGTATTGTCACAAGAAGGAATCAATGTTATTTTTATCACTCAAGCTTCTTCAGAACATTCTATTTGTATTGGTATCTTGAATAGCGATGCTGATGTGGCAGAATCAGCAATTAACAACGTATTTGAAATCGAAATTGCGCAAAACAAAATCGAGCCTTGCATCGTGGAGAAAAACTTATGCATCATTGCATTAGTGGGTGAAAACATGAAAAACCACCAAGGTCTAAGCGGAAGAATGTTTAGTACTTTGGGAAAAAATAACGTAAACATCCGTGCGATTGCTCAGGGTGCTTCGGAAAGAAATATTTCGGCTGTAATTAACGAAAGAGACGTTAAAAAAGCATTGAACACTTTGCACGAAAATTTCTTTGAAGAAAACACCAAACAGCTGAACTTATTCGTAATGGGTGTGGGTAATGTAGGTGAAAAATTCATCGAGCAAATCCACCAACAAAAGAAATTCTTAAAAGAAAATCTAAAAATCAACGTTCGTGTCATTGCTTTATCCAATTCCAGAAAAATGCATTTTGACGATGACGGAATTGATTTGGATTCTTGGAAAGCCACTCTTGAAAACGGAGAAGCGGCCAACAAGGAATTGTTTATCGAAAAAGTAACTTCATTAAACTTGCGTAATTCTATTTTTGTAGATATTACTGCCAATGCAGATGTTGCGGCGATCTATGAGCGCTTCTTAAAACAAAGTGTAGGCGTGGTAACTTGTAACAAAATTGCTTGTGCTTCGGCATACGATAATTACAAAAACCTGAAAAAATTATCAAGACAATACAATGCTCCTTTCTTATTTGAAACAAACGTGGGAGCTGGATTGCCAATTATCGATACGGTAAAAAACCTAATCGCTTCAGGTGATAAAGTACACAAAATCCAAGCAGTTTTATCAGGAAGTCTGAACTTTATCTTTAACAATTTTGACGAAAATTATTCGTTCCATGATGTGGTTAAAGAAGCTGGAGTACAAGGATTTACAGAGCCTGATCCGAAAATTGACTTGAGCGGAATTGACGTAGCGCGTAAAATCCTGATTTTAATTCGCGAAAGCGGTTATAAAATGGAAATTGAAGATATTGAAAACCAATCTTTCTTACCTGCTGCTTGTATGGCAACAACCAATAACGAAGATTTCTTCAAATCGTTGATTGAATACAACAGCCATTTTGAAGGAATTTTGGCGGAAGCCAAAGCAAAAGACAGCCGCTTAAAATTTGTAGCTCAATTTGAAAATGGAAAAGCCAGCGTAGGATTGCAATTTATACCAAAAGACCATCCTTTCTATAACCTAGAAGGAAAAGACAATATTGTATTATTCTATACGGATCGTTACGTAGACCAACCGTTATTAATCAAAGGAGCTGGTGCGGGAGCAGCGGTTACCGCTTCGGGAATTTTTGCCGATGTAATTAGAATAGGAAACGTATAATGTAGTTTAAAGTTTTCTTTGCTTAAAGTTGAAAGTTGTCACACAAACAACATAAACCTTAAACATGAAACCTTAACATGAAACAAAAATATATGAATGAAGTAAAAGTATTTTGCCCTGCAACCATTGCCAACCTGTCCTGTGGATTTGACGTACTAGGATTGTGTTTGGACAATGTAGGTGACGAAATGATTGTTCGCAAATCGGCTGAAAAAGGTGTTCGCATCACTAAAATTGAAGGAGCTAATTTACCTTTGGAAGCAGAGAAAAACGTGGCTGGTGTGGCTTTATTAGCGATGCTTGAAGAAGTAGATGCCGAATTTGGATTCGAAATTGAAATTTACAAACACATCAAAGCCGGAAGCGGAATTGGTAGTAGTGCGGCCAGTTCGGCTGGAGCTGTTTTTGGTGCCAATGAATTATTAGGTAATCCATTTACCCGAAAAGAATTGGTAAAGTTTGCGATGCAAGGTGAAAAATTAGCTTCAGGAAATGCCCATGCCGATAATGTGGCTCCTGCCCTTTTGGGTGGATTTACCTTAGTAAGAAGTTCGAATCCTTTGGACATCATCAAAATTGACAGTCCAAACGAATTGTACGCTACCGTAATTCATCCCCAAATTGAATTAAAAACGTCAGATGCGCGTTCCGTTTTAAAACAAAACGTTTCCTTAAAAAGCGCCATTACGCAATGGGGAAATGTAGGCGGATTAGTAGCGGGATTATACACTCAGGATTACGATTTAATCGGGCGTTCTTTGCACGACGAAATCGTAGAACCTTTGCGTAGCGTATTAATTCCTGGTTTTGATTTAATCAAACAATCAGCTTATGAAAACGGTGCTTTAGGTTCAGGGATATCCGGTTCAGGACCTTCTATTTTTGCTTTAAGCAGAGGAAAAGACGCAGCCGAAAAAATTGCCAAAGGAATGTGTGCCGTTTACGACGAAATCAATTTACCATACGAAATCCATGTATGTAAAGTGAATGACACGGGAATGAGAGTGATTTAAAGTTAGAAGGCAGAAATTAGAATTTAGAAAATTATTTAAGATTTTAGATTAACTATTTCAGATCTAAAAAATCAAAAATCGTTACTCTTCAATCAGAAATCAAAAATCATAATGAAGTATTACAGTTTAAACCATAACGCCCCAAAAGTATCTTTTCAGGAAGCCGTAATTCAGGGATTAGCTTCTGATAGAGGTTTGTATTTCCCCGAAAATATTACCCCTCTTCCACAATCTTTTTTTGATAACATCGAAAATTTAAGTCACGAAGAAATTGCTTTCGAGGCGATCCAACAATTTGTAGGCGACGAAATCCCAGCCGAAACTTTAAAACAAATCATAGCTGAAACTTTATGCTTTGATTTCCCCGTAGTTCCTGTAGAAAAAGACATCTATTCACTAGAATTATTCCACGGGCCAACAATGGCTTTCAAAGACGTGGGAGCGCGTTTTATGTCACGTTGTTTAGGATATTTTAACCGTGAGAAAAAAGACAATACCAATACCGTTTTGGTTGCTACTTCGGGAGATACCGGAGGAGCTGTTGCTAGTGGTTTTCTTGGTGTTCAAGGCGTTGAAGTAGTTATTTTATACCCTTCCGGAAAAGTGAGCGACATTCAGGAAAAACAATTAACGACTCTGGGGCAAAACATCAAAGCCTTAGAAGTAGACGGTGTTTTTGACGATTGTCAGGATATGGTTAAAAAAGCGTTCTTAGACGAAACTTTGGCGCACAAAAACCTAACCTCGGCCAACTCGATTAATATTGCGCGTTGGTTGCCGCAAATGTTTTATTTCTTCTTTGCTTACAAGGCGTTGAAGTCACAAAACCGCCCATTGGTTTTCTCTTGTCCAAGTGGTAACTTCGGGAACATTTGTGCTGGTATTATTGCTAAGAAAATGGGATTAAACATCGACCATTTTGTAGCTGCTACAAACGTAAACGATACCGTACCAAGATTCCTTGTAAATGGAGTGTACGATCCTAAACCTTCTATTGCTACGATTTCTAACGCTATGGACGTAGGAAACCCAAGTAACTTTATTCGTATTCAGGAAATGTATGGCAACGATTTAGAACAGTTCAAAAAAGACTTTTCTTCGTATACCTACACTGACGACGAAACCTTGGCAGCCATGAAAAAAATCTACAACACCGATGGTTACATTGCCGAGCCACACGGAGCTGTAGGTTATTTAGGCTTGAAAAAAGAATTGGAAAACTACCCTAACGCAATTGGTGTTTTCTTAGAAACCGCCCACCCTATCAAGTTCCTAGACGTGGTAGAACCAGCCTTAAACGTGACTTTGCCAATCCCAACACAAATTGAAAGCGTACTCAACAAAGAAAAAGTAAGCACAAAAATTAAAACCTACGACGAATTGAAAGCCTTTTTAGGATAAACATTCGCAACAATACTTTTAAAAACGACTAGGATTTATTTCTGGTCGTTTTTTTTTTGGGGCGTGCCCTCGTTGGACCACTATTGTGCAAAAAAGACACTCAGTGCAGCAACGAGGTCAGGCTGTCCGTTCCCGCTTCCCGAAAAAAAATCGGGAGAGCTCCACTTCCATCCTTCACGCGGACAGTGCTCCTTTTAAAATTTGTCATTGAAATTGATATTGATATTGATATTGCCCTATTATTTGTTTGTAAGAAAAAAAACAATATATTTAAAAACAAATATTGTGTGCCAGTTATCACATATATCCATCCAAAATTAGGAGGCTTTGTCAAACATATAAACTATTCATCAGCAATTTTTAATCTCGCTTTTTTAAATGAAATACAGCTTTATAATGCCAATATTGATATTTTTTGTGTCGTGCAAAAATACTGAACCGAAAATTGAACCAAAAAAAATAATAGGAAGTTGGAAAATGCAAGATGTTGTTGATCAAACTGGGCAAAACGTAACAGAAAAAACGACATTTTATAAAGATAGTGTGGTATTTGAAATGTTTGCTAATAAAAAGTTAATCTAAAGATTATGCCGAAAATATGAATTAGATACTATTTCAAATGTCGTTCATTATAATTTCGGAACACAAACGGTAGATTTACAAATCCTAAAGCTAACGGAATGTACGTATTCAAACTAAAGTGAA
>DKIJ01000004.1:4651-54502 GCA_002454195.1 Flavobacterium sp. UBA6721 | reverse complement strand
AAGAGAGTATTTAGTTAATAATTCAAAGATAAATGTTTGTTTTGATTTTTTGTTAATTTTATTTTTTGGTACTCATTTCTACGGTTAATAATTGCTATTTTCTTTAATCGTTCTCGTTCTCTTAAAATCAATTCACCTCTTCCAAAATATACGTCTGCTGGGGTTAAGTTGTTTAATGATTCATGATATCTTTCGTTATTGTAACGATAAACAAACTTTTCTAAAGCAGCTTCTAATTCTTCGGGAGCGAAGTAATTATCAAGTTTCACAACGTTTTTCATGGTTCTGTGATAACGTTCAATTTTTCCTTGTGTTTGCGGATGATTGGGTCTACCATGCACTTGTTGCATTTGATAATTGTCTTTTAAATACGATTTTAATTCGTTTGCAATGTAACACGAACCATTGTCAGACAAGAGTTTTGGCTTTTGTTTCGTAATTAATTTTGCTTTTTTAATTGCCGTGTCAACTGTTCGTTTTACATCATCAGCTTTCTTGTTTGAGCAAAGTTCCCAGTGCACAATATATCGGCTGTAATCGTCCAAAACCGTACTTAGATAATACCATCCCCATCCTAAGATTTTAAAATAGGTAAAATCCGTTTACCTCATTTGATGAACAAAGCCTGTTTTATCCGTAAATTCATTTCCAGCACTCAGAAAAATATGAGATGGAGCAGTGATTAATCCTCTTGACTTTAAAATCCTATAAACACTCGATTCTGATAGGAATATCTGTTGTTCATCAGTGATTTTATAGGCTAATTCTCGAGAAGACAAATCAGGATAATCTAAAGCTAATTTTACAACCAAATTCTTCTGCTCTTGTGGAATGCTATTCCATTGCCTGTTTGCTGCTCTTTTGGTTGGAAGCAATCCTTCAACACCATTTTTGCTGTAAGCATGATACCAATTGTAAAACGTACTTTTATTGATTCCAATCTCCCGAAGTGTTCGATTTACGCCAATTTCTGAACGAGTAACCATGTGAATAATTTCTTGCTTTTCGGATACTGTAAGTCGCATATATTTCTTAAACTTTTCAGTTAATCCAGCATGTCCAAGCTTTTTTTTACAATATCGTAGCGTAAAACTAAATCGGCAATCATTACTTTTAAAGTCTGATTTTCTTTCTTGAGCTCTGCTACTTCATCACTCGTAGCTTCTCTTGTTACATCGCCGGCTAATCGTTTTTTACCAGCTTCTAAAAACTCTTTGTTCCACTTATAAAACTGAGATTCATTAATGGAATACTTACGACACAATTCTGCAACTGACATTTCTGCTCGTAAAGCTTCCATAACAATCTGAATTTTTTGTTCAGAACTAAAGATTCTTCGTGTGTTTCTACGAATGTCTTTGATGAAATTCTCTGCTGTTTTTTTCTTGGGTGTTCTCATAATATCAAATTTAAGGATTTTGAAAATACTCTCTTAGTTTTGACTTAAATCAGTACACTTTTTGCTGACGATTTACACATAACATCACAACTTGGCAACATACTTCCTGAACGAAGGCTTAAACTTATTGTAATTCTCAAGCTTTTCAAACCACTTAGCATGCAGCTGGCTTTCATACTGGATGATGACAGCCCAAGTTTTCATTAACTCTTTATCTTGTTTGTCAAAAACGGTTTCGCAAAAATTCCAACTCATAAAGGCATACAACTCATATTTAATTTTTTGATCTCCGCTAAAAGCCATTTCATACTGTTGTGTTAGTTCAAAATTTCTAAAAGAAGGATTATCCATTGCTATTTTCAACAATTCCATATAAGTCGAATCAAAAACATCATACGAATTGGTCGTTTTGTCTCTAAACCAAAAGATAACATATAATAAAATAGCAACAGCTGCCAGTAAGGTAGCAACAGAGTCTACTAATAAACTTCAAAATTCAATTGTTGTCATGGTAATGGGGTATTGGTTAGTATAATTTGTTCCGGGATTTTATCAAGTAAGGAGATTAGAACTGAGTCGTTCGATTCTTTTTCATAAATTTCAAGATACAATCGTTGAATTAAATCTTTAATACTTTCTTTTTCTAGAATTTCTCTGGGAGGTTTAGGGGCTACCATCAAAAGCATTTCTGTAGATGCAGTACCATCCAAAGAAGGTAAAATATAAGTAACATTAGACAGTAAATAAGCGCCGTTACGTATATAAAACTGAATTCTTTTTTTGCGCTGCTCTTTATTGGAACCAAATTGAAAATGCTCTACCTCTAGTAATAAAAATTGTTTATTTTTGATTGTCATTTGCACCAAAAATTGAAAAAATTGAGTGCCAAATTCTAAACCTCGACAATTATTTTTAACTGCTAAATAATCCAATAATACAAAAGGTGATTTTTTAAAACCCCACAACAAGGCCATTGCGACTACTTGCTTTTTTACAATCCCAACAAACAACTGAGATTGACCGGTCTTCACTCGCTCAATGACAGTAACCATAGACTGACGCTCACTAGAAGGAAAAGCTTCACTATAAATAACCATTGCCTCTTGGAAACGGCTGCTGTTACAATCTTGGATATGTTGATAATCAATTGCCAAAATCTTAGTCTTTTTGGGCATTAGGATTAGATATAACCAAAGAAGGTGTGCCATCTTGCAGGAGACAATCCACTATAGCACCATTCAAATATTGAATACTCATGCTATCAACTACAACGTCGAAATTATTTTCCTGAACTTTATAATTCAAAACCAAATCATCTTCATTGATCTCATTATCAATGGTACACGAATATTGATATCCGTTGGGGTGACTTAATCCAATATACAATCGGAATTTTGCATCCAGTAAGTTCTCTGCTTTTAAAATTTCTATGATTTGAATTTTAGCAACTTCTGTAATAGTAATCGAAACTTCCATAATCGAGAGCTATATAATATTTTTAATAAATTGTGCAGGAATACCCCCTACAATTGTGTTATCGGGAACATTTTTGGTAACAACTGCTCCAGCGGCAACAATGGCATTTTCGCCAACGGTTACTCCTGGCAATATAATAGCTCCAGCACCAATCCAAGCATTCTTTTTAATCACAATTTTAGCTAAGTCTAACGATTTGCGATTGTTAGGATCAGTCGGATGATTTTCAGTAATTAAACTCACCTTTGGCCCTATTAACACGTCATCTTCAATAGTTATACCTCCCAAGTCTAGAAAAGAACAGCCATGATTGATAAAAACGTTTTTACCAATAGTGGTATGTTTCCCAAAATTAGTATGAAAAGGCACAAAAATAATAGTGCTTGAGTCAATATAACTCCCAATAATTTTACCTAATTGTACTCTAATTTGATTAATATCTGTAGCGGTATTCAAAGCCGAGGATAAGGCAATGGTTTGCGAAACCTGTTTCCAAAGTTGCGGCAAATCGGGATCGTTTTTGTCGATAATTCCTCCTGCTAACATTTTTCTAAAAATATCCATATATTGTTTCTGTTCCATTTAATTTCGTTCGATAAATATAGGGAATTAATTAAATTCTATCTTTGTTACTATGAATCGTATTGAAATTACCAAAATATCCCTTGAACAATTAGTTCAATTACAAGAAATAGGACGCAAAACCTTTGCAGAAACCTTTGCTTCTACTAACTCAGAAGAGAATATGAAAACGTATTTAGAAAGTGGTTTTTCTACTGATAAACTCACTGCCGAATTACAAAATCCAGCATCTGAATTCTATTTTGCCACACTAAACGAGGTGGTCATTGGTTACCTAAAAATTAACTCTGGACAGGCACAAACAGAAGTACAAGAAGGCAAAGCCCTTGAAATAGAGCGTATTTATGTTTTGCAAGACTTCCACGGAAAAAAAGTAGGACAATTGCTGTACGAAAAAGCCATTCAAATCGCTAAAAACAAAAAAGTAGCCTTTGTATGGTTAGGCGTTTGGGAAGAAAATCACCGAGCCATTCAGTTTTACACCAAAAACGGATTTGTGGCTTTTGACCAACATATCTTTAGACTTGGCGACGACGAGCAAACGGATATTATGATGAAATTAGTTTTGTAGTGCCTTATTATTTATCATTCCAGCCTATTGCATAGCCCAACAAAGCCGCTGCCACAGACAAATGAACTATTAAAACAGCTTTTTGCCAAGTTGGCCTGTCATTTCATTTTTGTTCTTGATCAAAAGGATCGAAAGCTAGGGCAATACCAATAGAGGAACCCGCTTGCATATAGTCTTTAGAAAACAAGGCTTGGAATACTCCTAAAAGTACAAACCCGATGTAGAGAATTTTGTTAAAAGATGTTTTCATAATAATTCAAATTTAAGGATTTTGAAAATACTCTCTTAGTTTTGACTTAAATCAGTACACTTTTTGCTGACGATTTACATTTGGCTGGAAACAATAAAGGAGATAAAAAAAACGAGAACGTAAAAAATTCTATACATGTAAACAAAAATTGATAGCAAAATTAGTGGTGAAACATTAAGCCTTCGTCAATCCCATATTAGCTTTGTATTAACAAGAGTTTATAAAGAGGATTAATCATATATTGGAAAAAGGCAAATTAGAATTCCTGGTTTTCATTTTAAAAAATAATAGAGAAGAAATTCAGCTTAACTATTCATTTCCGTTTCTTTTAAAGAAACAAACGCTTTATATTTACATAAAAAATTGTGTAAAGAGAGTAAACTATATCGTTGGATTCTTCTTTTTTATTCTATTTACTTAAAAAGATTGTAATGAACATTAAGACATTAATACTGATTATAATTAATAGTTTAATAGCATTGGTAATTGCTTTATTATCTTTTTCATTTTACATCCAATTTTCCAACGTTCTGAATGATCGTATTTTATTGCAACTAAACTCGATTAAAACCCTCAAGAAAAACCAAATTGAACATCTATTAAAATCCGAATGGGAACTATTTGAATCTTCTGAACTATACCAACAAAATACAGATAAAAACCAATTAAAGCTACCTGACAGTATTACGAACAAAGTTGGAATCCATGATTTAACCCCTTACCATGTGGACAAAAAAACAACCATTGGTTTCATCTCTAATTCGAAAAACGGTAAAAAAATTAAAATTTTAGACTATACTAAAATTAAAAAAATTCTTCTTGAACGAACCGGAATGGGTGATAGTGGAGAATCCTATCTAGTAGGCGAAGATTTCAGGATGCGCTCTCAATCCCGTTTTTTTCCTAATAAAATTCCTTATTCAATTGTAGTAAATACAAAAGGGGTTCAAAATGCGTTGAAAGGAATTAATAGCAGAGGTGTCTTTAATGATTATAGAGGAGTTGAAGTTTACAGCGTGAACAGCCTTATCAATGTAGGCCAATTAAAAATGGTTATTCTATCGGAAATAGATGTTGAAGAGGTAACTATTCCATTAAAAGAACTAAGACAACGATTGATTGGTTTAACGCTAGCTATTTTTTTACTAGCCGTTATGCTTTCACTATTATTAACCAAAATAATTACCAATCCAATCAAAAACATGCAAAAAAGTCTTCGAATAATGGCTGAAGGTGACTATAATCAAACCAATGAATTCATCAAAAACTCGAAAGAAATAAAAGAAATGTTTGATGCATTAGCCAATTTAAAAGCTTCCTTGCAAGGGGCTGTAAAATTTTCGGATGATATTGGTAAGATGAATTTGCATACTGATTTTAAACCCAAAAGTTCTAATGATCAATTAGGAATAAGTCTATTAGCAATGAGAGACAAACTGATTGAATTTAGAAATAAAGAAGAAAACACTAGAATACTTTCTAAACGTATGCTGGTAAACGGTTTAGAAGACGAAAGACGCCGATTATCTAGAGAACTACATGATGGTGTAGGCCCATATTTAACTTCATTGAAACACTACATCGAAAACAGAGTAAAAAATGAAGAAAAAAAGGCCGAAATGAAGAAAATCGTAGATGAAACCATTTCTGAAATCCGATTAATGTCTAATGCGTTGATGCCGGCTTCGATTGATGATTTTGGAATAGGTGTTACCTTAACAAATTTTATCGAAAGCCTAAAAACAGCAACAACAGTGAACATTGAATATGAGGATTTGACCAAAGCTGACAATTCAAACATTAGCAATCATCAAGCCATCAATCTATTTAGGATAAGCCAAGAATTAATAAATAATTCATTGAAACATGCTGAAGCCAAAAACATTCGAATCACGCTTTCAGAATTTGATGAATTCATTTCGTTATACTATTTTGATGATGGTAAAGGTTTTGATTTAGATACTGTAAAACTAGGTTCCGGAATAATCAACATCAAAGAACGAGTAGAAATTTGCAATGGTACAATACTCATAAATGCATCAGCTGGAAATACAATCTTTGAAATAGAATTACCCATAGAATTATGAAATAAGTAGGACCAAAATGGTCATTATTGAAAATTATTAAATAGCTACAAATGAAAGAAATCAAATTAATAATAGCAGATGACCATGAACTTTTTAGAAATGGTCTTGCCGAGTTATTACGTAAGCATGACGAGATAAAAATTGTACAAAGTGTAGCTGATGGTATCGAATTTATGAAACTCATAAATAGTTCATGCGAGGCTGATATTGTATTGCTAGACATTACGATGCCTAATATGGATGGTTTCGAGGTTTTAAAAGAATTAAAAAACATAAATGCCAATATAAAACCTATTGTTATTTCTATGCACAACGATGGTAATTATATTGCAAAATGTGCCAAAATGGGAGCTCACGGATATCTTTTGAAAAACACAGATGAATCAGAATTAATTCTAGCTATAAGAAGCGTTAGCAAAGGGAAGAAATATTTCAGTGCCGAAATCTCTGAAAAAATGATCAACTTTATGTCAAATCAAAGTATCAGTGAAAATATTTTATCCAATAAAGAAACCGAAGTTTTAGGTCTAATTGCTAAAGGCTTAACCACAAAAGAAATAGCCACAAAATTATTTGTAAGTTCTCGTACCATTGAAACCCACAGAGCTAATATTTTAAAAAAATTAGAAGTAAAAAATACTGCCGAATTGATTAAAAAAGCAGCAAAAATGAATCTAATCTAAAATAGCTGTTATAAAAATCCGTATAAATACGGATACAAATTGGGTAAATTCACATAATCCTAAAAGCCTATTACTGAATGTAAATTTGTAAAAAACATTAAAAGTAATAGTCATGAAAAAATTAGTCTTGATTTTAGGATTTTTAGTTATCTCTTTAGGTGCATCTGCTCAAGAGCAAACAGAAGTAAAACGCAATGATTTAAAAGGTCCTGCTTTTAAAAATTATCAATCTTGGTTGCACAATGCGGTTCCAACTAAAATATATACCGTAAATAATAAAAAAACACTACAAGGACCTGAATATAAAAACCAACAAGTAGGTAAAGAAACCTATGCAAAAGAAGATTTGGTTTTAGTAGAAACTAGCGGTTCTAAAAGACAAAAATTAACTGGACCAGCATACAAAAACTATGGTCCTTGGAGTAAATAAAAATACTTGTTCTTTATTGTAATTGTAAAGGCTGTTTAAAATAACTTTAGACAGCCTTTCTTTTTTATAAAAAGATTTAAAAAAATTGGTTATTTAAAAGCTAATTAGATCTCTTAAATCTCCTTCTCCATCACATAATCTTCCATCAAATAGCCTAATCCAATTTCAATATCAATTTCTTGAACGATTTTAAAACCCATTTTGTGATAAAAACCTATGGCTTTATTAAATCGATTGACGTTTAGTAGAAGACTTTTAGAGCCTTTATTAATAGCTCTTTTTTTAATATTTTCAACTAACAACTTCCCTATTCCTTTTCCTTGCGATTCAGGAAGCATATAGATTTTATGAATTTTAGTCTTAGCTGTTTTTTGATAGTTATTTTCGAAAGAAGCAAAACCCAAAACGAAATCATCTTCTTTTGCCAAAATAAATTCATGACCACTGGCGATATTGGTTTTTAAAGCTTCCTCTGAATAAAATGAATTCAACATATACTCCAATTGCGCCTCAGAGAGAATTTCACCATATGCTATAGGCCAAGTCTTACGAGCAATACTTGTAATAGTGGGTAAATCTTCAATAGTTGCTTCAACAATATGTATCATGAATTATTCGTTAGTAAAAACTCTATTTTCTTGTTCGCTAACGCGAATAAAAGTCGTTCGTTTAGTTAATTCTTTGAGTCGGGATGCGCCTACATAAGTACAACTACTGCGCAATCCGCCCAAAATATCCCAAATAGTATTCACCACATCACCTTTAAAAGGAATTTTCAATGTTTTTCCTTCGCTGGCTCGGTATTCGGCAACTCCACCCACATGTTTGTTCATTGCCGTTGTCGAACTCATTCCGTAAAACTGTTTGAATTTTTTTCCGTCAATATCCAGAAGTTTACCACCACTTTCAGTATGTCCGGCGAGCATCCCTCCTAGCATTACAAAATCGGAACCTGCCCCAAAAGCTTTGGCAATATCGCCAGGTGTGGTACATCCTCCATCACTAATGATATGCCCTCCTAAACCATGAGCAGCATCGGCACATTCAATAATAGCCGATAATTGTGGATAACCTACTCCTGTTTTAACTCGGGTAGTACAAACCGATCCAGGACCAATGCCTACCTTTATGATATCGGCACCTGCCAAAAGCAATTCTTCGACCATTTCGCCTGTCACCACATTACCTGCGATAATTACTTTATCAGGAAATTGCTTTCGGGTTTGTTTTAAAAAACTAACAAAATGTTCCGAATACCCATTAGCCACATCAATACAAATAAACTTCAACTCGGGATTAGCTGTAATGATTTCGATAACCTTTTTAAAGTCATTTTTACCCGTTCCTGTACTTACAGCAATAAATCATACATTTCTGGAGAAACTGTAGCAAGAAAAGCATTCCATTCCGCTACGGAATAATGTTTGTGAATGGCGGTAAACAATTTGTGTTTGGCTATTTCGGATGCCATTTCAAAAGTTCCCACAGTATCCATATTCGCCGCCATAATTGGAATGCCATTCCACTTTGTGGTACTGTGTAAAAACGTAAATTCTCTTTCTAAAGAAACTTGTGACCTGCTTTTTAACGTAGAACGTTTGGGTCTAATCATTACATCCTTGAAGCCTAATTTGAGATCGGTTTCTATTCGCATAATTATCACTTTTTTACGGGTTATCGGAAAATAACTTTTGTTTTTATTAAAAGTAATGAATTTTATACGAGAATTATGCAAAGAAAAAAAAAACTTATCAACGATATATTAACCGTGAATGGTTTCGTTCTTCCCATAATTAGTAATTATAGATTCTTCAAACTCTAACCATTCTCTCCAACGCTTTTCGACATCAATTCCTTCACCATATTTGCGGGCATAAGTGATAAAAGTAGTGTAATGACCTGCTTCACTTTCCATTAATTCTCTGTAAAAAACAGCCAACTCCTCGTCCTGAATATTTTCTGAAAGTACTTTGAAACGTTCGCAACTTCTGGCCTCAATCATTGCCGAAAAAAGTAATCTTTCTACCAAACCAGAAACGCGACTTCCAGTACTACTTCTTTTCATATATTGGTACAATTCATTTACATAGTCATCTTTACGTTCACGACCTAATTTTAAGCCTCTTTTGATGATGATATTATGTACCTGATCAAAATGGTCAATTTCTTCTTTGGCTAAAGCCAATAAATCTTTAACCAAATCTTGATGCTCTGAATTATTAACTATAATCGTCATGGCATTAGTAGCCGCTTTTTGCTCACACCAAGCATGATCGGTCAAAATTTCTTCTATATTTTTCTCAACAATATTTACCCATCTTGGGTCAGTTGGTAGTTGCAAACGTAAAACTCCCATTTTTTTTTGGTTTAAGGTTTAAATTGTTTAAGGTTCAAAGTTATCTAAAATGAAAAAGGTTTAAAGTTCAAATAATGTGATACTTTTCAGTAAACCCAAAACTTAAAACTTTAAACCTTAAACTTTGTACCAAAGTTGATTAGAAAACGAAAATAGCTCTTTCGCTCATCATTTCGTTTACTTCTTCAGCAACTTCTTCGATAATATCTTCGTTAGTATGATTCATTAATACTTTATCAATCATTGCTACGATAGTTTCCATATCTTCTTCTACCAAACCACGAGTTGTGATTGCAGCAGTTCCTACACGGATACCAGAAGTAACAAAAGGAGATTTATCATCAAAAGGAACCATGTTTTTATTTACAGTGATTTCTGCTTTTACTAATGCATTTTCAGCATCTTTTCCAGAAATTCCTTTGTTTCTTAAGTCAATTAACATCATGTGGTTATCAGTACCTCCAGAGATGATATCGTAGCCTCTTTTTACAAAAGCTTCAGCCATAGCTTTAGCATTTTTTTGTAATTGACGAGCATACGTAAAGAACTCATCTTGTAAAGCTTCACCAAAAGCTACCGCTTTTGCAGCGATGATATGCATTAATGGTCCACCTTGGTTTCCAGGGAAAACAGCTAAGTCTAATAAAGAAGACATCATTCTGATTTCTCCTTTTGGAGTAGTTAATCCCCATGGGTTTTCAAAATCTTTACCCATTAAGATTAGTCCTCCACGAGGTCCACGTAATGTTTTATGTGTAGTAGTTGTTACAATGTGACAGTGAGGAATAGGGTCACTTAATAAACCTTTAGCAATTAAACCAGCTGGGTGAGAGATATCTGCCATTAAAATAGCACCTACACTATCAGCAATTTCTCTAAAACGTGCAAAATCCATATCACGAGAATAAGCCGATGCTCCAGCGATGATTAATTTTGGTTGCTCTTTAGTTGCAATTTCTTGAATTTTATCATAGTTCAAACGACCTGTTTCTTTGTCAACACCATAGAAAACTGGGTTGTAAACACGCCCTGAAAAGTTTACAGGAGAACCGTGAGTCAAGTGACCACCGTGAGATAAATCAAAACCTAAAATTTTATCACCTGGTTTCAAACAAGCATGAAAAACAGATGCGTTAGCCTGAGAACCAGAGTGTGGCTGAACGTTAGCATACGCTGCTCCAAACAATTCTTTAGCTCTATCAATAGCAATTTGCTCAATAACATCTACCACTTCACAACCTCCGTAGTATCTTTTACCAGGATATCCTTCTGCATATTTGTTTGTTAAAACTGAACCAGCAGCTTCGATTACTTCATCACTAACAAAGTTCTCAGATGCAATAAGTTCTAAGCCGTGAATTTGTCTATCTTGTTCCTCAAGAATAAGTTCAAAAATTTGTTTGTCGCGTTGCATTTTTTAAATTTTAAATAATTTAGAGCAAAAATACAAAAAAACGTTTGTTAAACTGTTAAATTATAATATATTTGATATATAATTTTCAACAAAAAAATTAACAAAATATGCCATTATCTGCCAACGATACTAAAAGAAAATCATGGATTGAAGTTCCTGCGAATAGTGATTTCCCAATCCAAAATATTCCTTTTGGTGTATTCTTAACCAAAGAAAATGTGGTTACGGTAGGAACTCGCATTGGGGATTCGGCTATAGATTTAGGTGCACTGCAACAATTAGGATATTTTGCAGGAATTGAATTGACTGATGATATGTTTATTCAAGACACTCTTAACGACTTTATTTCTGACGGAAAAAAAACCTGGCGTTTGGTTCGTAATCGAATTGCCGAGATTTTTGACGAAAACAATTCCAAATTGCGCGACAATGCTCAGCATCGTAATATTATCATTTTCAACATCAATGAAGTAGAAATGCAATTGCCTGTTCTTATAGGTGATTATACCGATTTTTATTCCAGTAAAATTCATGCTTCCAATGTAGGTAAAATGATTCGCAACGAAGAGAACGCTTTATTGCCTAACTGGCCTCAAATGCCTATTGCCTATCACGGTAGAAGTTCAACTATAATACCTTCGGGAATTCCGGTTCACAGACCTTTAGGACAAACTTTACCCCCTGATGCCACTACGCCTGTTTTTGGAGCTTCACGTTCTGTTGACTTTGAATTAGAAACAGCTTTCATTACTACCGATGCAAATATCATGGGAGAAATGATTCCAATTAGTGAAGCCGAAGATTATATTTTTGGAATGGTTTTATTAAATGACTGGACGGCTCGAGATATTCAAAAATGGGAATACATGCCCTTAGGACCTTTATTGTCTAAAAACTTTGCCACTTCGATTTCACCTTGGATTGTTACGATGGATGCTTTAGAACCTTTTAGAGTAGCCAGTCCAAAACAAAATCCGAGTCCGTTGCCTTATTTACAACAAAAAGGGAAACATTCGTTTGATATTAACCTTGAAGTAGCAATACAGCCCGAAAAAGCAGAGCCTACTGTAGTTTCAAAATCCAATTTCAAACACATGTATTGGACGATGAACCAACAATTAACACACCATACTTCTAACGGTTGCCGAATCAATTCAGGAGACATGATGGGCTCAGGAGCGATTTCAGGACCAACACCGGATAGCTATGGTTCGATGTTAGAATTAACCTGGGGTGGTGAAAAACCATTAAAACTGAATGATGGTAGCGAACGAAAATTCATCAATGACAATGACACGGTAATTTTCAAAGGATATTGCGAAAACAGTCAGGTTCGCATTGGCTTTGGTGAAGTGACCAGTAAATTACTTCCACCATTTGTGAGAAAATAATAACACTTTATAAAAAAAAGTCCCGTCTGAATATTCAAACGGGACTTTTTATATTTGAATAAAAAAGGAACAATTACTTGTTTCCTTTTTCGAAATCAGCAATAAATTGTGCTAATCCGATATCAGTTAATGGGTGTTTCAATAAACCAGCGATTGCAGATAACGGTCCAGTCATAACATCAGCACCAATTTTCGCACAGTTAACAATATGCATTGTATGACGTACAGAAGCAGCCAAGATTTGAGTCTCGTATCCGTAGTTATCGTAGATCTCTCTAATTTCTTGAATCAAGTTTAAACCGTCAGTAGAAACATCATCTAATCTTCCTAAAAATGGAGAAACATAAGTAGCACCTGCTTTTGCAGCTAATAAAGCCTGTCCAGCAGAGAATACTAAGGTTACATTCGTTTTGATTCCTTTATCAGAAAAATATTTAGCAGCTTGAACACCTTCTTTAGTCATAGGTAATTTTACAACGATTTGCTCGTGTAATTCAGCTAACTCTTCTCCTTCTCTCACCATTCCTTCAAAGTCCAAAGCATTTACCTCAGCACTTACATCACCGTCAACAAGATTACAAATGTCAACATAGTGTTTCAAGATGTTATCTTTTCCAGTGATTCCTTCTTTAGCCATCAAAGACGGATTAGTTGTTACCCCATCTAATACCCCTAAAGATTGTGCTTCTTTAATTTGAGCTAAATTAGCCGTATCAATAAAAAATTTCATAATTTATATATTTAATTGTTTTTAGTTTTTTTATTAAAAAGTGTTTTTTACACACTTAATTTTAATCAACGTTTGCAAATTTACAATTTAAATTACTTAGTCGAATTATTTCTATTCAATTCTTTCAATTCATCACGAATTTCCTCTAAAACGTTCAATAATTCATTTCGATGCTCTTCAGCATTATTAATTCGATCACTTATCGCCTTTAGTATTCTTCGGATAATCAACCATAAAAGGATAAAAAATACTAAAGGAAAAACAATTCCAATCGTATCAAACCAATTCTCCATAGTTATCATAATTTATAATGATTCATCAATATTTTTTCAAAAACTGCATCTGGTAATAATCGTTTAAGAAGGATAGAAAACTTTTGCATAAAAGCGCCTACTTTATAATGAATCTTAGGTCTTAGTGATTCAATAATGTTATAAACTGCCGCTGCCATATCATTAGGATCACTTCCACTATCAACATGTTCATCCATCATTTTTAAAGTAGTACCATAAGGAACTTCATATGCCGAACCTTTAACCAAAGGAGCGTGAAAACGACCCGACGCAATGTTAGTTGCAAAATCACCCGGAGCCACATTGGTAATATGGATTCCAAAAGACTTCACTTCCATTCGTAAGGCTTCAGTAATTAATTCTAAAGCGCCTTTGGATGCCGAATAAACACTTCTATACGGCAAGCCCATATAGCCGGCAATTGAAGTCACATTGATAATCAAACCTGATTTTTGCTGACGCATTTGTGGCAACACCGCCTTCATCACTTCAATAGGACCAAAAAAATTAGTTTCGAAATTGTTTTTGATTTCCGAAGTTGGAATTTCTTCCAAAGGGCCTGTAATCCCTACTCCCGCATTATTAATCAACACATCTAATCTTCCCGTTGTAGCAATAACCGTATCGACAGCAGAACGAATAGAATTAACATCTCTAACATCCAAAGCTACTAATGGAAATACAGAGTTCAAAACTGCATCGGGATTTCTGCTGGTTCCATAAACTATAAACCCTTTTTGATGTAAAAATTCACCAATAGATTTTCCTATTCCCGAAGAACCTCCGGTAATCAATACTACTTTACTCATTTTTTTTTTTAGTTATGGGTTATTAGTTATGAGTTATGGGTTATAGTTCTATTTTGAATTTGAGTCAAAAACTCTTAACTTCTAACCTATAACTTTTAACTTACCGAAAGGCCAAAAATAAAAAAATCCTCCCGAAGGAAGACTACTTTTGTATTAATTCTGAAGAATTAACCCGAAAAAAAATCAGATTAAATAAAAAATGGCAAGCGACCTACATCGCACCGCTCAACCGCTTACCCTTGCTATGTTCCCATCCTGGGGGAGTCTGCAGGAGCTGGTCGTGTAGGACTTGCCGCTGCAAATATACAATCTTTTTATATTTTTGCAAGCCCTTTTGATAGCTTAAAATAACATTGTATATTAGAACTTTTAAAAAACAAAGCATGAAAAAATATAACTTACTATCTTTCATTTTATTAGGAACAATACTTTCTAATTGTGGAGATACAAAAAATAGAGAAAATACGATATTTAATTTTGATTCTTCGACTATTTCAGCACAATACCAACCTCAAGAACGTCTTGATTTAAGTATTTTGAATCCAAAAGCGAAAGCGGTTGACAGTATTGTTTACTACATTAATGACACTAAAATAAAAACAGTTAAAGGACTTGAAAAACTTTCTTTTGAATTAAAAAATCAAAAACTAGGTTATCAAAATATAAAAGCGGTAGTTTATTTTGAAGGTGAAAATGCCGAAACCACTACCCGAATAGAAGTTGTATCCAATATAACTCCTAAATTATTACAATTTAACATCGTAAACACCTATCCTCACGATACCAACTCTTTTACCGAAGGTTTTGAATTCTATAATGATACTTTATATGAAAGTACAGGATCTGGAACCTCTGGCTCTGGAATTAAATGCACTTCGTATTTAAGAAAATACGACTATGGAACAGGTAAAATATTCAAACAGATTGATATGGATACTGCCTACTTTGGAGAAGGAATTACTTTCATAAACGGGAAGCTATTTCAATTAACTTGGCAAGATAAAAAAGGATTCATTTTCAATGCCAATACCTTACAACTGGAAAAAACTTTTACCTATGAAAAAGAAATTGAAGGTTGGGGAATGACTCATGACGACAAATACATTTATCAATCAGATGGGACAGAAAAAATCTGGAAAATGGATCCTAATACTCAAAAAATGGTTGACTATATCAATGTGTATTCAGGAAGTTCAAAAATTAAATCTGTAAATGAATTAGAACTTATCGATGGTAAATTTTATGCTAACATTTGGCAAAAAGATGCCATCGCTGTAATAAATGCAACAAATGGAGCTGTTGAAGGTATTTTAGACTTATCTTCTTTAAGAAAATTAACAAAAGCCACTCCAGATGATGTTTTAAATGGAATAGCTTATAATCCTAAAACGAAGACTGTTTTTGTTACTGGTAAAAATTGGGACAAAACATTTGAAATAAAAATTAATGAATAATTTTTTTCAATACAATGCATAAAAAAAGAGGAGCAAAAACTCCTCTTTTTTTATGTCTCTAAAGTTTATTATTTCAAATTAAAACTTGACTTAGAAACCAATTCTCCTTTGTCAAAAACATTGATAAAATAAGTACCTGGTTGAAAATCTTTCCCTGGAAGGTTTTCAGAAACTTGAACTGTTTTGTTCTCATATTTTACAGTACTTGTAAAACTATAAGTCAAATTCATACTATCAAAGTTGATTGTTTTCTTTTCACCTAAGACATTATTTTTACTATCAATCACTTGCACATAATAGGTTTTATCTCCTGATTTAGCAATTTCGTTACCCGCAATAGTAAAACTAATTTTAAGCATATTTGTTCTTCTTGCCTTATCCGTTTCAATTTCTTTACCTGAACTTCTCACTTTATACGCTGAACTTTGAATATTCAAAACAGTTAGCTTAGAACCTTTTTCAACAACTTTAGACAATTCATCATTTTGACCTACTAAAGCTTCATTGTACTTTTTAGACTCATTCAAAACCACAACGGTACTATCACGTTGTGCTTTAACTACTGTATTCTCATTTTTCAAACCTTCGTTTTCAGCCATTAAAGCTTTCAATTTGTTTTGTAAAAGATTCATTTTAGTTTTAAAAGCGGATAAATCTCCTTTAGATTGTTTTACTTCTGCCATCAAACTAACCACTTTATCTCTTTCTTGAATTAATTCATCAGACATTGAGGTGTTTTCCGCAATAGCTGCATCATAAGTAGATTTTAATTCTTCTAAATCTTTTAATACTGATTCTTTTTCACTAACAGTAGTTGTCAAAACTGTTTGTACTTTCTCAGTATCAGAAGACAATTTGAATATATAAACCAAACTTCCTACTAATAAGACTGCTAATACTGCTATGACAGCCTTTAGACTTGTACTACTTTGTTTTTTTTCCATTTTTTTAAGCTTTTTTGAATTTTAATATTAATAGCAAATTTAACAATATAATTTTAACATATAACGTCTGTAAAGAATTTATATTATTTTTGTAGAAAAAATTTTCTACGCCAATGGACAAATTTCTACCATTCACCATTCACGATCTTGCCAAAGTAACGAACCATCGAAGTGGAGAAATAAAATTTGGAGAGAAAATGCTAACTGTACCAGCAGGAGTTAATCCTCTCAATTTTTTAAAAAATTCTGAAGCAAAATATGTCCTTTTTGGAATTCCAGAAGACATTGGAATTAGAGCAAATTATGGCAGACCCGGTGCGGCATCTGCTTGGAATGAAGCCATTAAAAGTATCGCCAATATTCAACACAATCGCTTTTGTAAAGGGAATCAAATTATTGTCATGGGACAAATTAATGTCGCTGAGGAAATGGCAGAAGTTGAAAATTTAGACTTTAACAAAATTGATGACCGTGTAAAACTGAGCCAATTGGTAAAAAAAATTGATAAAGATGTTTCACACATCATTTTCAATATCGTCAAATTAGGAAAAATCCCAATCATCATTGGCGGTGGACACAATAATTCTTATGGTAATATTAAAGGAACGGCCTTGGCCAAAGGAAAACCCATCAATGCAGTTAACTTTGATGCCCATTCTGATTTTAGAATTTTAGAAGGACGCCATAGTGGCAACGGTTTTTCTTATGCCTATGAAGAAGGATTTTTGAAAAAATATTTCATTTTTGGTTTACACGAAAATTATACTTCTAAAAACGTACTAAATATCATCAAAAAAATCGATGATAGAGTGCGGTACAATACTTACGATAGTATTAATATTCGAAAGGAAAAAAACTTTTCGCAAGAACTGGCTGTAGCTTTAGAGTTTATAAAAAGTGATTCTTTTGGAATCGAAGTCGACCTAGACGCAATCCCAAACATAGCGAGTAGTGCCATGACTTTGAGTGGTTTTTCGGTTGAAGAATTGCGCCAATTTGTTTCTTTTTTTGCTAAAAATAAAAATGCGAGTTATTTACACATTTGCGAAGGCGCACCTGACCTAGATGTAGACAAGAACAATCACTTGATAGGAAAATTAATTGGATATTTAGTGACCGACTTTATCAAGTCAAATTCTATTAAGTATAACCTATAAACCAAACGTCTTTTTATTTTTATTCCTACTGAAAATAAGCTAAAAACAAGCATCCCGAATAATAATACTATCTTTGCACCACTTATTCCTGTAACGCTTACAGGATAATTAATACAAAATATATGTTATTCGAAGAATTATCACTTTCAAAAAGTATCCAAAAAGCCGTATTTGAAGAAGGCTATACAAACCCCACTCCTATCCAAGAACAAGCTATTCCTCTTATTTTAGCAGGAAACGACCTTATTGGTTGCGCACAAACAGGAACAGGAAAGACTGCTGCTTTTGCTATACCTATTATCCATCAACTGCATCGAATTGTTGGTTCTTCTAAAAAACCAAAAAAAATTAGAGCATTAGTAGTTACACCAACTCGTGAACTTGCTGTACAAATAGGGCAAAGTTTTGATACTTATGCAAAATACACCAACCTAACACAATTAACTATTTTTGGTGGTGTTTCTCAAAATCCACAAGTTGATGTGCTTAAAAACGGTGTAGATATCTTAATTGCCACTCCCGGAAGATTATTAGATTTACACAAACAAGGCTTTATCGACTTAGACCATCTACACGCTTTGGTACTAGATGAAGCAGACCAGATGCTGGACATGGGATTTGTAAATGATGTTAAGAAAATTGTAAGACTGACACCTAAAAACCGTCAGACGCTATTGTTTTCTGCTACAATGCCAATCGCGATTAGAGAATTGGCCGAAATGTTTTTAACCAATCCTGAAACGGTTACCGTTTCTCCAGTTTCATCAACGGCTGAAAAAGTGGAGCAACGCATTTATTTTGTTGAAAAAGGAGAAAAAAGAAACCTTCTTTACAACTTACTACAAAACGACAACCTGACAGATGTATTGGTTTTTGCAAGAACCAAACATGGTGCCGACAATATTGTAAAAGCTTTACGCAAAAAAAATGTTGCCGCAGAAGCGATTCATGGAGACAAATCGCAAAATGCCAGACAACGTGTTTTAGACGCCTTTAAAAATAAAGAAATAGGCGTACTAATCGCTACTGATATTGCTGCTCGAGGAATTGATATCGATCAACTGCCTTATGTAATCAATTTTGATTTACCTAATATTCCCGAAACCTATGTACACCGAATAGGTAGAACGGGGCGTGCTGGAAATGGGGGTATCGCTATCTCTTTTTGTAGCAAAGACGAACATGGTTACTGGAAAGATATCCAGCGATTAATCAAAGTAGATGTAAAAACCATCACGGATCATCCTTACCCTTGGCATTCTGGAAATCCCGGTACTGTAGCAGAAGCCAAACCGAAAAGCAATAATCGAAGTGGAAAATCCAATAAATCGAGAAAATCTGATGCCGCAAAGAAAAATAAAAAACGTTGGTATTAATACTAAAAAACCTATTTGATGATTTTCAAATAGGTTTTTTTTATATTTCCAAGTTTGCAAATACATTAGTTCAAATGTAACTGTTCTTCTTTACCCTCTTCCCATTTTCCTACTACCGAGGTAGCTAGAGCATTACCTAACACATTAGTCGCTGTTCTAAACATATCACAAAAATGATCAATCGGTAATATCAAAGCAATTCCTTCAACTGGAATATCAAACATTCCGCAAGTGGCTGCAACAACCACTAAACTAGCTCTTGGAACACCAGCAATTCCTTTGCTTGTAAGCATTAAAACTAAAAGCATCGTCATTTGTGTAGCTAAATCCAAATGAACTCCATAAGCCTGCGCAATAAAAATACTAGCAAAAGTCATATACATCATACTTCCGTCAAGATTAAAAGAATACCCTAAAGGTAACATGAAAGATACAATCTTATCTTTTACACCAAATCGTTCTAATTCTTCAGTTAGTTTAGGAAAAACAGCTTCACTACTTGTAGTCCCAAAAGCAATGATTAAAGGATTTAAAATTCTTTTAAGCAAAACCGACATCCTATTTTTAAGAAAAATATATCCTACCAAAATTAATACTGCCCAAATAGAAGATATACCAATCAAAAATGAACCGAAAAATTTAAAATAAGTTATCGCTAATTCTTGAAAATCTCTAACTGCAAAAACACCTGCAATGGCACCAAAAACACCAATTGGTGCAAACTTCATTACAAAATTGACCATTTTTAAAACAATGTGGGACGTTTTATCCAAAGCCGTAATTACAGGTTTTACATAATCTCCTAACGAAGCAGCTGCCAAACCGAAGAAAATAGAAAAAATTACAATTTGTAAAATTTCATTGGTTGCCATAGCTTCAAAAACACTTTTAGGCACAATATGCTCAATGAAATTATCGAAAGAAATGCTCTGAGATTTTGCTGCAAATTCTGCTACCGTATCAGCATTTACTGTAGGCAGGTTAAGTCCTTCACCTGGTTTTAAAACATTAACAAAAAACATCCCTAATAACAACGAAATAAATGATGCGGTAAAAAACCAAGCTAAAGACTTAATACCAATTCGTCCAACAGCCTTAACATCACCCAATTTAGCTATTCCTACGACTAAAGTGGTAAACACCAAAGGCGAAATAATCATTTGAACCAAACGAATAAATACAGTAGCTAGCATTTTGATTCGGCTACTAAATGTTTCTGCCACTTCAGTAGCAACTGAATTATGAATAATAACACCCAACACTGCTCCTAAAAGCATCGCTATTAAAATCTGCCCAGTCAATCCTGAAATAAATGATTTCTTAGTTGTAGTTTCGTCCGTAGTATGCATTTAACTTATTTTAAATTTTAAATAATTTAAGGTATAAAAAAACTCCTCAAGTAAAACTAGAGGAGCTTTTTCTATTTTCTTCAAAGCTGTTGTATTTTTTATTACATCATTATTAGCATTTCGACTAAATTCAAAAGAATTATGTAATTTTTCACCTCTTGGGGGTAAAAATAATAAAAATTAACTAACTTTTATTTTGAATAGGTTTTATTTATCAAATAAAAATCCGCTAAGACAATCGCAGCCATAGCTTCAACAATAGGCACTGCGCGAGGCACCACACAAGGATCATGACGCCCTTTTCCTGTCATCTCTGTTATTTCACCTTTATTGTTTAAGGAATCTTGTTTTTGCATAATAGTAGCTACAGGTTTAAAAGCTACTCTGAAGTAGATATCCATACCATTGCTTATACCACCTTGAATACCACCAGATAAATTGGTCTTAGTAGTTCCATCAGCATTGTATAAATCGTTATGAGCACTTCCTTTCATTTTTGAACCTTCAAAACCACTACCGAATTCAAAACCTTTTACCGCGTTGATCGAAAGCATCGCTTTTCCTAATTCGGCATGTAATTTATCAAAAACAGGCTCGCCTAATCCTACTGGCACATTTTGAATTACGCAAGTAACTACACCTCCTACAGTATCACCTTCTTTACGAATTTGTTTGATATAATCTTCCATTTTAGCAGCCATTGCTTCATCTGGACAACGTACAGGATTAGATTCTATTTTTGAAAAATCTAAATCTTGATAAGGCTTTTCTAATGACAATGAACCCACAGCAGACACATAGGCATTTATCTTGATGTTTGACAACATTTGTTTGGCAATAGCACCCGCTACTACTCTACTTGCTGTTTCACGAGCAGAGCTTCTACCGCCTCCTCGATAATCTCTAAAACCATATTTTTGATCATACACATAATCGGCATGACTTGGTCTATAATTATCTTTTATATGTGAATAATCGTCTGATTTTTGATTGGTATTTGGAATAATAAAACCGATAGGTGTTCCTGTTGTTTTTCCTTCAAAAACTCCAGATAAAAACTGTACAGCATCTGGTTCTTTTCTTTGAGTAACGATAGCAGATTGTCCTGGTTTTCTTCTTGACATTTCTAATTCAATTGCATCAAAATCTAATGCAATTCCTGATGGACAACCATCAATTATTCCTCCTAAAGCTTCTCCGTGTGATTCGCCAAAAGTTGTTATTCTAAATAGTGTTCCGTAGCTATTTCCTGCCATTATAAATAATTTTGAACAAAAGTACTATTTTAGTTTTAGCTTTAAAAATTAAAGATTTAAAGATTTTTAAAATGAGGGATAAATTTGCACTATTTGTTTACATAGAAACCTTTTTTATTAACCTTAACTTTAAGATGAATTTACATCATCAGCGTTAATTTGCATAACAACAAATTAATTGAATCAATTGAAAAAAAGAAAAGTTGAAGTAGTTGTACTTTCCGATGTTCACCTTGGGACTTACGGAAGCCACGCCAAAGAATTAAACAACTATTTATCGTCTATAAAACCTGAAATTTTAGTTTTAAATGGCGATATTATTGATATCTGGCAATTTAGAAAATCCTATTTCCCCAAATCTCATTTAAAAGTTATTCAAAAAATAATAAGCTTTGCTTCTAAAGGAACCAAAGTATATTATATTACGGGTAACCATGACGAAATGCTTCGAAAGTTTACCGAAATGAATATGGGAAACTTTATATTAGCCGATAAAATTGTTTTAGAATTAAACGATAAAAAAGCTTGGATTTTCCACGGAGATGTATTTGATGCTTCTGTTAATCACGCTAAATGGATTGCTAAATTAGGTGGTTTAGGTTATGATTACTTAATTCTTATGAATCGATTTATTAATTGGTGTCTAAAAAAAATAGGTCAAGAACCCTACTCTTTTTCTAAAAAAATCAAAGCTAGTGTAAAAAAAGCGGTGAAACATATTTCAGATTTTGAAGAAACCGCTGCCGAATTAGCCATCGAAAACCAATACGATTATGTACTATGCGGGCATATTCACGAACCAAAAATCATCAAAAAAGAAAACAAAAACGGTTCAACTACCTATTTAAATTCCGGAGATTGGGTTGAAAATTTAACCGCTTTAGAATACAATAGAAAAAAATGGAAATTATTTTATTATCAGGAGTCAGAATTCACAGAAACTAAAAGCAGTCACGAAAAAGATGAACCTACTGGGGAACAACTCATTGCGTCGATCATTTTTCCTAAATAAAATTATGTATTTACTTTCTGACTTAAAAAAACAGGAAATTCTACAAAATAGTATACTTTTATAATAAATTTTACGTTAAATATTAGTTGTAGATTTACAAGAAACAAAACTTTAATTATGAAAAAAATTATTTTATCAGCTTTTATGCTAATGGGATTAGCATTTAGCACTCAAGCACAGGAAATTTCAAAAAACGCTTTAGGTTTACGTTTAGGTGACAATGATGGATTTGGTGGTGAGCTTTCATACCAAAGAGGATTGTCTGACAACAACCGTTTAGAATTAGATTTGGGATGGAGAAACAGCAACAACGTGGACGCATTCAAATTAACAGGTGTTTACCAATGGGTTTGGAACATTGACGGAGGTTTCAACTGGTACGCTGGTGTAGGTGGAGGTGTTGGAAACTGGAGTATTGATGCACCTGGAGTAGATGACAGTAAAACATATGCATTTGTAGCTGGTGATTTAGGTATTGAGTACAAATTTGATGAAGTGCCAATCCAACTTTCATTAGATATCCGTCCTGAATTGTATTTTTCTGACAACTATTATGGTGACAACTTTGGTCCAGACCTTGCTCTAGGAATCAGATTCACATTCTAATACACAATTACTACGACCAAAAATGCCACTAGAAATAGTGGCATTTTTTATTGTACTGTAATAGGTTTTTTCGAGTTAATTTTGACTACCGTATAAGGATAAGTAATACTTTGTGTAAGCATAGCTCCTGAATCTGGATTAATTTCTTTGACCTTAATAACAATATTTTTATCAGTTTCAGTAACACTTTCTACTGTTATTGCATAACCACCAGTAGGTTTTTGCCCCATATTAAGAATTACAAAGTTAGACTGTTGCAAATCATCCGTACTGATTTTTCCTTTCAACTTTTTATCATTTTGCAACATTTTAATCTCTTTCGCCTCTGTTAGAATTTCGTAGAAATTAATATTTCCCCCACCATCATTTTGCTGTAGTAATACTTCATAAAGGACTTTTTTCCCATTAGTATTTGTTGTTGATTTACAAGAAAACAAGAATAATACAGCAACAGATACTAATAAAATACTCTTTTTCATTTTCTAATGGTATTAATCGTGCTCTGGTTTAGACAAATGTTTGGATTTTTTTTGATACTTCTTAATCGCCTTTTCATAGATTTCAATATACAAAGGCAAAATAAGTTTGATATCAAATTTATTTGCTACCGATAAAGCGTTTTTCTTAAATTGACACAAAACAGTATCCTCTTTTAGGATTTTCAGGGCATTTTGAGCCATTTCGTCAATTTCACCTACATTACTCAAATAACCCGAAACGCCATCAAAATTAACTTCTGGTAAACCTCCTGAATTACTTGAAATTACAGGAACCCCCCACGCCATTGCTTCTAATGCTGCTAATCCAAAACTTTCGGTTTCTGATGGCAATAAAAATAAATCCGAATTACTTAAAATCTTATCGATTTCGTTACTGTTTCCAAAGAAAATTACCTTGTCTAATATTCCTAATTCCTGGCACAAATATTCGGCTTTTTCTTTTTCAGGACCATCACCTACCATTAATAGTTTAGCAGGTATTTGTTGCTGAATTTTGTGAAATATTCGAATAATATCAGGAATTCGTTTCACCTTTCTAAAATTACTGATATGTGTAATAATACGCTCTTCTTTTTTAGCTATCAAAGAACGCTGACATGGTCCTGTAAATTCTCTGCTTTTATCCAATTCGATAAAATTTGGAATCACATGAATATCTCTCTTGATTTTAAATAACTTATACGTATCGTCTTTCAAACTTTGAGAAACAGAAGTTACCACATCTGATTTATTGATACTAAAACTCACTGCCGGCTTGTAATGTGGGTGATTTCCAACCAAAGTAATATCAGTACCATGCAAAGTAGTTATCATTGGAATTTCTATTCCCTCGTTCTTTAGCATTTGCTTTGCCATATAACCCGCATAAGCATGAGGAATTGCATAATGCACGTGCAAAACTTCAATTTTGTACAATTTAACCATATCAACTAATTTACTTGATAGAGCTAATTCATAAGGTTGATAATGAAACAAAGGATATTCTGGAACGTTTACTTCATGATAATACACATTTGGATTCAATAAAGCCAAACGCACTGGCTGACTGTAGGTTATAAAATGAACTTCTTGTCCTAAACGAGCTAACTCTAAACCTAATTCTGTAGCGACTACACCACTTCCACCAAAGGTTGGATAACAAACAATTGCTATTTTCATCTGTAATTTTTAATACGCCTAAATTAATAAAAATAAGAGTGTCTTTTCTTAAAAGAAAACTAAAACTAGTTTCCTATTTATTTGTCATCAATAGAAGCATCAATTACCTCATAGATAATCGATTGAATATCTTCTCTTATATTTTCTTTCGATAATTTATTCTCTGCCTCGTTAGGAAAAGTACGATTGGATAGAAAAACATACACAATTTCCTTTTCAGGATCAGCCCAAGCCATCGTTCCTGTAAAACCAGTATGACCAAAACTAGTCATCGATGCACACCCACAAGTAGGTCCAGAATCACCTAATTGTGGTTTGTCAAAACCAATTCCTCTTCTATTTCCATGCGAACAATAATAACAGTTGTTAAATTCATCAAATGTTTGTTCTGAAAAAAAACGTTTGCCACCATAACTTCCTTTCTGCAAATACAGTTGCATCATTTTAGCAACATCCATACTATTTGAAAATAATCCAGCATGTCCTCCTATTCCTCCTTGCATGGCTGCTCCTAGATCATATACATAACCTTGCACAATCTGATGCCTAAAATAAGTATCTACCTCTGTTGGCACAATACGGTTTTTATTGATTTTCTCTATTGGATTATACATGGAATTATTTAAACCCATTGGCTGAAAGAAATTTTCAGCAGATAAAATATCCAATCGTTTTCCTGTAGCATGTTCCAAATATGTTTTTAAAATCATAAAAGTAAAATCACTGTATTTGTAAACCCTTTGGGGTAAAAGTTTACTTTCGGCAATTATCTTCATAATATTATCCTGATAATCGGTACGCAAATACAAATTATCGGCAATTTTGATAGAAAAATTGGCATCACCTACTTTTCGATAATAAGCCTCTTTAGGATTTCCTTTTCTATCGATGGTATTCTTGTAAAATGGATACCAAGCTTGTAAACGGGCATAATGTGATAACAATTCTTTGAATGTAATATCTTTTTTATTAGTGTTCTTAAAAACTGGCAGCAACGAATCCAAAGTCGTTTCCATAGTTAACTTTTTTTGATCGTATTGCTGCATCACATTAGGCAAAGTCGCTATAATTTTAGTCAACGAAGCCAAATCGTAAATATCCGAATTAGATACTTTTAAATCATTTTGATACGAATGAAAACCAAAAGCCTTTTGATAAATAACTTTTCCTTTTCGAGCGACAAGAATTTGCATCCCCGGAGTCATTTTTTTATCCATTGCTTTTTGGGCTATCCCTTCAATTTTAGATAAAACCTCCGTTTTCATTCCGACATTTTCAGGAGTAGAAAAGCCTAAAACATCTAATTTTTCAGTTGTTAAACCAAAATTCTCATGAAAATCAGAAGATAAATGAATGGGTAATTTCCCTTGCGAACTAATTGCACCAAAAATCAATTCAGCCGAAACAACCTGGGCAACAGCATTGTTTTGATAAGAAACAATTAATCCTTCAACAGTACTAAAATCCTTGATGGATAATAAAGTAGAAGGTGATGCAAATACATCTAAAATTACCTGATTGTTTTGAGCTAAAAAGGTAATTTTATTTAATTCTTCTTTAGAAAATATCTGGTCTTTCCATAAAGCATCTGATTTATGATAACCAATAATTACGGTTGAAAATCCTTTTAATTTTGCCTGCAAACTATTTAAGTCTGTATCACTAATTTCAGTTACTTCAGTATATTTTCTAAGCGTTTCAAGAAAGGAATCATTAGAAGCATCCCCTAATTTCACATAGGCGATTTTCTGATTCTCAAAATTTTTTATTGGTAAAACCGAATTAGAATTTTTTAAAACCGTAATTACTTTTTCATATAATTCATACTGTAAAGCTGTTGTTTTTACTGAATTAAATTCTTCATACAACTGATTTAATTCTTCTCCGGACAAATGTTCTATGTGAAATTCATCAGTTACAACTTTGGCAGTTAGCGGATTTTTAGAAATAACTACTTCCTGCTTATTCCTTTTTGTTGTACTACATGCTGCTACAAAAAAAATAAGACATAAAGAAGTATAATCCTGATGTCTCTATTTTTCATAAAAGAATATTTTAATTTGGTTTAAAAGAAACGGCTATGCCAGCTGTCTATCGCGGGCACTTCCCAAGAATCATTATATTCCTGAATAGTATTAATCAAATTATTGAATACAATTGTATTTTGAGTAACCGCTTTATCCTTTACCATTTTCTTGAAATCAATCAAAGGTTTATGAGCAATATGTTCACCTAGTTTGAAAGTAACATTCATTTTATCTAACAAATCAACACTATACTTTTGCTCTAATTTTTGAATAAACGCAACTGATGCATCAATGGAACATCCTGTTGCAGCCTGTACTTCTTGATTGACTACTATGATAATAAAACGATTGTATTTAATTTGATAAGAAGCTTCTAAACTGGTTCCGTGTGCCGCCCATCCGTTCAAAAACAATTCTAAATCATTCGTTATTTCTGAAATTTCGGCATCCGAAAACTTTCTATTCGATTGATAAATCCAAATTCTGGAATCTTCTGGTAAATTTTCAAATGGTACGTACATTTTGATTTTGTTTTTAAATTGTTGATTTTAGATTTCAGATGTAATGACTTCAATAATAAAACTTATAAATTTAGTCTATAAATCCTGTGCATTAGCGATTAACTCAGCAATATCCATCACTTTCACTTCTCCTTCTTTTTCTTTATGCTTAATTCCATCTGTCATCATGGTATTACAAAATGGACATCCTGTTGCAATAATATCAGGAGTGGTTTCAAGTGCATCTTCCGTTCTTTCGATGTTTATTTCTTTATTGCCTTTTTCGGCATCCTTAAACATCTGTGCTCCTCCTGCTCCACAACACAATCCATTAGCTTTAGAACGTTTCATTTCAACCAATTCAACATCTAATTTTTCAATTAAATCTCGAGGTGCTTCATATATTTTATTCGCTCTTCCTAAATAACAAGGATCGTGAAAAGTGATTTTCTTACCTTTAAACTGACCTCCTTCGATAGTTAATCGTCCATCATTCAACAACGACTTTAAAAATTCCGTATGATGAACCACTTCGTATTTTCCTCCTAATTCAGGATACTCATTTTTTAAAGTATTAAAACAATGCGGGCAAGCAGTAACAATTTTTTTTGCTTCATAAGCATTAAGCACTTCAATATTCATCATTGCCTGCATTTGAAACAAAAATTCATTTCCTGCTCTTTTTGCCGGATCTCCGGTGCAACTTTCTTCCGTTCCTAAAACAGCAAAAGAGACATTGGCACTATTTAAAATACGCACAAAAGCCTTTGTAATTTTCTTGGCTCTATCGTCAAAACTTCCTGCACAACCTACCCAAAATAAAACTTCAGGTTGTTTTCCTTGGGCCAGCATTTCGGCCATTGTAGGTACTATCAAATTTTCTGACATTTTTTTTATGTTTATTGTTTGTTGTTAGTAGTTTTTTGTTTATTGTTTGCAGATAATGACATTCCAACTACAAACTACAAACTACAAACCAATTATAATTCGTTTTTCCAATTCAATCGGTCTTGCTGATTGTATGGCCATGGCGCTCCATTGTTCTCGACATTAGTCATCATTGAATTTAAAGCAGCTGGAGCAGCGCTTTGTTCCATTACTAAATAACGACGCATATCCATAATAATTGATAACGGACTGATGCTTACTGGACATTCTTCAACACAAGCATTACATGAAGTACAAGCCCAAAGTTCCTCAGGTGTGATATAATCATTAAGCAAAGACTTATTATCAGGAACAAAAACACCTTTATTAGCATCAATATTTCGACCTACTTCTTCCATTCTGTCACGAGTATCCATCATAATTTTACGAGGAGATAATTTTTTACCCGTTGTATTTGCTGGACAAACTGAAGAACATCTACCGCATTCGGTACATGTATAAGCATTTAATAATTGAACCCAGTTTAAATCTTGTATATCACTTGCTCCAAATTTTGCTGGCAATTCTGCCCCTTCTGCAGGAGCTGCAAATGGATCAGCATTAGGATCCATCATTAATTTTACCTCTTTAGTTACAGCTTCTAAATTATCAAATTCACCTTGAGGTTTTAAATTAGCAAAGTAGGTATTTGGGAAAGCTAAAAGAATATGTAAATGCTTAGAATAATACAGATAGTTTAAAAATGCCATGACCATTAAAAAATGCCCCCACCACCCGATTCTTTCTAAAATATGCAAAGTACCTTCACTCAAACCTCCAAAAAAAGCAGGACCTAAAAATTGTGAAATAGCAAAATTAAACGAACCTATCCCTTCAAAATGTGAATTCCCTAATGAATACAACACTTCGTCAGTACCGTTCATGGTAAAAATGCACAACACTAAAATAATTTCCATAATTAAAATTAAGTTAGCATCTTTTTTTGGCCATCCTAATAACTCTTCCTTATTTAAGCGTGGTAATTTTAAAAGATTCCTTCTTATTAAAAAAAGGACTGTTGCTATTAAGGCCAGTAATGAAAGAATTTCTATAAAACTGATTAGAAACGTATAAAATCCTCCCAAACTTATTTTAAAGAAACGATGTGTTCCAAACAAACCATCAACAATAATTTCTAAAAGTTCAATTTGGGTAATAACAAAAGCAGCATATAACATAAAATGTAACAAAGCTGGAATGGGTCTGGTAAACATCTTTTTTTGACCTAAAGCCACCAATGTCATGTTTCTCCATCTTGCTGCCGAATTATCAGTACGGTCTACATTTTGCCCTAGCTTGATATTTCTAATGATTTTTTTTACATTTTTAGCAAAATACCCGATACTTACAACTAAAACGATTGCAAATACTATATTGTCTAAATAACTCATCGAATATTATTTTTTAGCTTTCACAATAGAATCATTTGGTCCTGTGTAAGGCTTGTTTTTCTTACCAAAAAGAGAAACATTGATATAACGAGTAGGATATAAACGTACATCCTGAAGCAGTAATTCTAACTCTTTTGAGGTCTTCGACAAATTGGTGTAAAAAGCATCCTCTTTAAGCATTTTTCCCATACTTCCATTTCCTGCTTCTAAACCTGCCATGATTCCATTTACTTTAGCCAATGTGGTATTTAAACTTTTTATGGTTTTGCCTAAATCAGCTTTATTGATGGAATCAGAAATTTTAGAAAAATTACCCGAAACTTTATTAAAATTAGCAACCATGCCTTTAATCTGTGTTTTATTATCAGCAATCAATGAGTTAACACCCGCAGAAGCTTGATGAAATTGTTCCATTGTTTTACTCAATTCCGCTAGACTTTTCTTGATGTTTTCTTGTGTGTTTTTATCCAATATAGTGTTCACGCTAGTCAACATATTATCGGCATTCACTAAGAGCTTTTCAATTTTATCTTGAAGCGGAACTAATTTTTTACTTAAAGATTCTGTCATCCCTAATCGAACATTCCCAACTAACTTGTCGCCTTGTTCTATTGTTGTTTTATCTGAAAAATCAGGCTCAATAGCTATTTGCTTTCCTCCGATGAATCCTGGCTCATATATTGTTGCCAAACTCTTTTTAGAAATTGGAAAATCAGTTTTAATTTGCATCTCCACCAATAATTTACCCGTATTAGGATCAATTGTAATTTGTTCAATCTTACCAATTACCAATCCATTTATGGTGACAGGAGCAGAAAGCGATAAACCTTCAACACTTTCGTATTCAGCATACAAAGTTGTATAACTATTAAATAGGTCTCTACCCTTTAAAAAACTATAACCCCAAATAAATAATAATATTGCTGAGATTACTAAAATCGCAGTCTTAATTTCTCTTGTTAATTTCAAAATATATGTATTTAGTGCAAATTTAATATAAATAATTAGAACCCGACGTTATTTAATAGCATCTTGAATATCGATTTTAGTTCCATTTTTATAAGCAATCAAAAATGCTGAAGTATATCCTTTAGACTTTGCTTCCTCTAAAAGTTTTTTGGAATCCTCATAATCAGCAGTTTCACCATAAGTATATTTATAACTCTTACCTAGTGGTTCCATGTTTACATTTTTTAAACCTTTAAAATTTTTAGGATGTAACTCTAATTTACGACTAGAAACAGCTAATTGAACTTTGAATACCACATCTGAATTTGCTTTATTAGATACCGATACTTTAGTCCCCAAAGAATCAGAATCCGATTTGACACTGTTCGTTTTTGATGTTTCGGTATTTCGTTCGTGCATTCTTTGAGCTGGTTTTACCTCAGGCTCAGATTCACCTGTACCAAAATATTCTTTTTTATAGCTCAAAATCGCATTTGCTATAGCTCTAGCTATTTCGTTCTGCCCTTCTTCAGAATCAAGAATATTTCCTTCGGTGTAATTTGAGATAAAACCCATCTCTATTAAAACCCTTGGCATGTAGGCTTTATGCAAAACCATATATGGAGCCTGTTTTACACCACCTCCTCTGATTTTTTTTCCTATTGCAGCAAATTCTTCTTCTATCTTACTCGCTAACGAAATACTATTATCCAAATATTCTTCCTGCATCAATGTAAAACCAATCATAGTTTCTGGCGAATTAGGATCAAAACCTTCGTATTTTCGTTTATAATCCTTTTCAAGAGTAATTACAGAGTTCTCTCTTTTAGCTGCTTCTAAGTTAGACGCTACCTTAGTCATACCCATCACATAGGTTTCTGTTCCATCGGCAACAGTGTTCCTATTTGCATTACAGTGAATGGATACAAAAATATTTGCATTGGCTCTATTCGCTATATTAGCTCTTTCCACTAAATCTATAAACACATCGGTTTTACGAGTATAAATGACATCAATTTTCGGATTTTGTTCTAATAGCTTACCTACTTTTAGTGCTACTGCCAAATTGATATTCTTTTCGACATGACCATTATAGGAAGCTCCAAAATCATGCGCTCCATGACCTGCATCAAGAGTCACTTTAAAATTCCCGGACTGACTATAATTAGTAAAAGCGAAAAAAAGAAGAATAAAAGACAGTACAACTTTTGTTTTATTAATTACAAACATAAATTTTAAAGTTAATTTTAATTAAAGACTACGACTATAAATTGATTAATTGACTATTTTTGGCGAAAAATAATCTGTAAGTTTGACACTTCAAAAAACAAGCCATAATTTTACAAAAATAGTATTTATCCCTTTGCACACAAACTTATTTCATATCGTTTTATTATCAATTTTCCTAACTTTTGGAACAGTTGACATATATTCTCAAGATATTTCAAAGAAAAACAAAAACATTGCTGCAAAACAAGCTGTAAAAGTTGATACAAAAACAAAAGATACCCAAGTAACTATAAAAGACACTATAAAAAAGCTAAAAGACAGCACCAAAACTGATAGTATAAAACCGAAAAAAGCATTTTTAGATGGAAAAGTAAAATACAAAGCCACTAATTATGCTAAAATAGACCAAAAACGTAAACTAATTACCCTTTACGACAATGCGGAGCTTTACTATCAAGATATTGAATTGAAAGCCGGAAAAATCATTCTGGATTATGAAAAAAATGAGGTTTATGCTGGTCGAATCAAGGATTCTACTGGAAAATTCACCCAATACCCCAATTTCAAACAAGGAGAAAATGTGGTTGAACCCGATTCAATTCGCTTTAACTTTAAAAGCCAAAAAGCATTAATTTGGAATTCCAAAACAGACCAAGGAGAGTTCAATGTAAAAGCAGCCATCACTAAAAAGGAGAATGATTCGGTTTATTTTTTAAAGGGAGCTCGATTTACGACTTCCACTAACAAAGACAATCCTGAATATTATTTTAGAACATCAAAGGTAAAATTCATACCAGGCAAAAAAGTAATAACAGGACTTACTAATCTGGTCATCGCAGATGTACCAACTCCAATTGCTTTACCTTTTGCTTTTTTTCCTATGAGTAAAGAAACTAGCGTTTCGGGATTGATACTACCTAGTTATAATGATTCAAACACCCGTGGTTTCTCTTTACAAAATGGAGGTTACTATTTTGCTTTAAGCGATAATTACGATTTGACTGTCTTAGGAGATTATTACACTAACGGAAGTTATGGGATGCGATTTGAATCTGCCTATGCTAAAAGATATAAATTTAGAGGTAATGTCAACGTTCGTTTTGAAAACCTAATCACCAGCGAAAGAGGCTACCCAGATTATTCCAAACAAAATATTTACAATATACAATGGTCACATTCAAGAGACTCAAAAGCGAATCCAAGTTCGAGCTTTTCAGCTTCTGTAAACCTGGGTAGTAGTAAATATTTCAAACAATCGATCAACCAAACGAACATGGGTTCTCAATTAAATAACACCCTAAGTTCTTCCATATCTTATTCAAAAACATTTAATTCTATACCACAAGCCCGATTATCATTATCGGCTACACACTCACAAAACACCCAAACAGAAAGCATCAATATGACACTTCCTACTTTGCAATTTAGCTTAGACAGGATGTATCCCTTTGCTGGAAAAGATGGTGTAAAAAAAGGGTTTATTAAAAACATCAACTTACAATATAACTTGAACGGAAGAAATTATATCAATACAACAGATTCTTTATTTTTCAAACCACAGATGTTTAAAGATGCGAAAGTAGGTTTCCAACATAGCATCCCTTTGAGTACAAACTTTAAAATATTTAAATACTTTAGCGCTACAACAACTGCAAACTACGAAGAAATCTGGTATACTAAAACCATTCGTAAAGAATACAATACAGAACAAAGCACAGTAGTAGACAGGACAGTAAACGGTTTTGATGCCTTTAGAACCTACAACTTATCTGCCAGTTTAGGAACCACGATTTATGGTACTTTTAATTTTGGTGAAAACAAAAAAATTCAAGCCATAAGACATGTGATTCGACCTTCATTCTCCTACTCCTATACTCCTAGCTTTGAGAAATATTATGACACTTACTCTTCTGACGCAAGTGGTAGAATGGATAAACAATATACGCGCTTTGAAGGCGGAATTTTTGGTGCTCCAGGTTTAAGCAATTCAAATATTTTAGGAATAAGTGTAAGCAATACTTTTGAAGCGAAAGTTACCGATAAAGATACCACTAAGACAGAAGCTAAAAAAGTAATGTTATTAAACAACTTGAACTTTTCTACTAGTTATAATTTAGACGCAGATGGTGTAACTAATTTAGCTTGGTCACCAGTTCGTGTAAGCACAGGAGCTCAATTTTTTGAAAATAAATTAAATGCCAATTTAGCCGCAACCTTAGATCCATACGCTATTGATAATTCAGGTCAAAGAATTAACAAATACAATATTGAAAACGGGGGAAGTTTGTTCAGAATGACGAGCGCCAATATTACACTAAATTATTCGTTATCTAGTAGAGACAAAGACAATAAAAAAGATAAACCCAAAGATACCCAAACCGAAAGAAATGGTGGTCGAGAAGATGACTTATTTGGAACCAGCACGGATTTAAATGACAATCGAAAGAGTATGTTTGATGGCAGCGAAGAAGAAGGAGAAGATACGATTTCTGAATTTTTTAAATCAAAAATTCCTTGGGATATGACTTTTGCCTATGCATTTACATACAGCAATAACAACCGTGAAAATAAAATATCTGGGAACTCCTTAATGATTTCTGCCAATACTGATTTAACACCTAAATGGAAAGTGGGAATTTCTACAGGTTATGATTTTGTTCAAAAAGGAGTTACTTATACTCAATTCCGTTTTGAAAGAGATTTATCTAGTTGGAGAATGAGTTTCAACTGGACGCCTTTTGGAACTAATGCTAACTGGAATTTCTTTATTGGAATTAAATCAGGAATGTTAAGCGATATCAAATGGGAAAAACGTAATTATCCTAACCGATAATTTTTTTAACCCAACAATAATTGAACCTAGATTTAACACTAAGACAGTATAAAAATGAAAAAAATAATTTTTACCGAAAAAGCACCAGCACCAATAGGTCCTTACAATCAAGCTGTACTTGTAGGAAACATGCTTTATACTTCAGGACAAATCGCTATCAATCCTGAAGATGGAACCATCGTAACTTCATCTATTGAAGCCGAAACCAAACAGGTAATGGAAAATATTAAGGCTATTCTTGAAGCTGCAGGAATGACATTTGAAAACGTAGTTAAATCGACTATTTTTATTATGAACATGAACGATTTTGCTACAATCAATACTATCTATGGTTCTTATTTTAACGAAAAAACCGCTCCAGCTCGTGAAACGGTTCAAGTGGCATGTTTGCCTAAAAATGTAAATATTGAAATTTCTGTAATTGCTACAGTCTAGAAGCAATTGCATCTAATAATAATTGTGCCGTAGCTTCATTTGTTGCCAATGGCACATTATGCACATCACAAACACGAACGAGCATGTTAACATCTGGTTCGTGTGGGTGACTCGCAAGAGGATCTTTAAAAAAGAATACCATATTTGTTTTCCCTTCCGCTACCCTAGCTGCAATTTGAGCATCACCTCCTACTGGACCAGAAAGCATTTTCATTACTTTAAATCCAGCAATTTCGGCTCTTCCTCCAGTTGTACCAGTTGCAATAAGCTGAACATTTTCTTTAGATAAAATCTCTTTGTTCTTATTTAAAAATTGAACCATGTCAACTTTTTTTCCATCGTGAGAAATAATAGCAATCTCCATTTTTTTTCTATTATTTGTTTGCAATATGATATGAAATTAAACCATCGATAGGTCTTCTCAATACATTTCCTAATTGTAAATCATATTTATCAAAAGCACATTCTAATTCCTCTTTTAAATAAAAAGCAATAGAACCTACAAAATGCACTGGAACTTCTTTACAATTATCAAATTGCATTACATAATTCTTGATAAAAGATTTCATTCCTTTACGAATGATTTTTTGACAAAATTCAGTGTCTTTATGTTGAATTAAGAATTTAGCAAAAGTCGCTAAATAAGCATTTGGATTTTCTTCCTTATATAATTTATTTTTAATAAAATCAGGATCAACATTGTATTCTTTTTCGAATTCAACCGCTAATTCCTTAGGCATTTTATTAAAATAGTATTTTCTAATTAATTCTTTACCATACACATTACCACTAGAATCATCCATTACGATATACCCTAATGATTGTACTTTTTGGTGTAAAACAGTACCGTCAAAATAGCTACAATTAGAACCTGTACCTAAAATACACACAATTGCTTTTTCGTCTTTTGGTGTAGTAGCATATACTGCAGCATAAGTATCTTCTTCTACTACAATTTGCGCATTTATGAAATAATTTTGAAATACTTCTTTCAAAGCAATTTTCATTCTATCAGTACCACAACCTGCACCATAAAAATACAAATGAGTGGCTAATTTTTTATTTTGTTGAATATCAAAACGGTCATCAAGACGTTCAATGATTTGATCTCCTTCTAAAATTTCAGGATTCAATCCTAAGGTTTGGGTTGTAAACAATATTTTCCCGTGATCATCTATCGCAATCCAATCGGCTTTAGTAGAACCACTATCAACTATTAATTTCATTTTTTCAGTTTTTGGATTAATTACATACTATCAATTTAAAAATGTAAAAACTACATTTTAAAGCGGTATTAAAAAAGAAAATCCCGTTCGACGCATCGAACGGGATTTTTAACAAATTTAAATTATTATTTTAATCCAGCGATGTGAACTGATAAATCAATTAATTTGCTTGAGTATCCGTACTCATTATCATACCAAGATACTAACTTGAAGAAAGTTGAGTTCAATCCGATACCTGCAGTAGCATCAACGATTGAAGTTCTTTTGTCAGAGATAAAATCTTGAGAAACAACTGCATCTTCAGTATATCCTAAGATACCTTTCATGTTAGTTTCAGAAGCCTCTTTTAAAACTTTCATAATTTCTTCGTATGAAGTTTCTTTAGCTAATTTTACAGTTAAATCTACTGTAGAAACGTCAGCAGTAGGAACACGGAAAGCCATACCTGTTAATTTTCCATTCAAAGAAGGGATAACTTTACCAACAGCTTTAGCAGCACCTGTAGAAGATGGGATGATGTTGATAGCAGCAGCACGTCCACCTCTCCAGTCTTTTCTAGAAGGACCGTCAGCAGTCATTTGAGTTGAAGTTGTAGCGTGAACTGTAGTCATTAAACCTTCAACAATTCCGAAATTGTCATTGATAACTTTAGCTAAAGGAGCTAAACAGTTAGTAGTACAAGATGCATTAGAAACAACTAAATCAGAAGCTTTTGCAGTTTCGTGGTTTACTCCCATTACAAACATTGGAGCATCAGCAGAAGGAGCAGAAATAATTACTTTTTTAGCACCACCTTTTAAGTGCTCACTTGCTGTATCAACAGTTGTAAAGATACCAGTACATTCAGCTACTACATCAACATCAACTTCATTCCATTTCAAGTCAGCTGGGTTTCTTTCTGCAGTAATACGGATGTTTCTTCCGTTTACATATAATTTTCCTTCTTTTACTTCAACAGTACCATTAAATTGACCGTGTACAGAATCATATTTTAATAAGTAAGCTAAGTGATCTACATCTAATAAGTCGTTGATAGCAACTACCTCTACATTGTCTCTGTTAAAAGACTCTCTAAAAACAATTCTTCCGATTCTCCCGAAACCGTTTATTCCTAATTTTACTTTTGACATTTCTTTTTATTTATTTATTGTTTATTATTCGATTGAAAATTTCTCCAAATTGAGGATTAACTTTTCTTTACTATTTACTAAGTGGTAATAATATCAGAAACACGTAATAACTCACGATCAATTTCTGATTTTCCTTTAATTGCTAATGATAATGGAGTCAAGTTTACAGTATCATTTTTTAAACCAACCATAAAGTTTGACACTCCTTCTATTAATGACTCTACTGCTTTAACACCTAAACGGCTTGCTAAAACTCTATCAAAACAAGATGGTGAACCGCCACGTTGCATGTGTCCTAGTACTGATACACGAACATCATATTCTGGTAAATTAGCATCAACATAATCTTTTAATTCGAATACATTTTTACCAATCTTATCTCCTTCTGCAATAACTACAATACTTGACGATTTTCCAGAAGCCTTACTTTTTTGAAGTGATTCTAATAAACGATCTAAACCTAAATCTTCTTCAGGAATTAAAATTTCTTCAGCACCACCAGCTATTCCAGCGTTCAAAGCAATATGACCAGCATCTCTACCCATTACCTCAACAAAGAATAAACGATTGTGTGAACTAGCTGTATCTCTAATTTTATCGATAGCTTCAACAACTGTATTCAAAGCGGTATCATAACCTAAAGTATGACTCGTACCATAAATATCATTATCAATAGTACCTGGAATTCCCATTACTGGGAAATTATATTCAGAGTTAAATATTAAAGCTCCAGTAAAAGTTCCGTCACCTCCAATAACTACTAATGCTTCAATTCCAGCATTAACTAAATTTTCGTGCGCTTTTTTTCTTCCTTCTGGGGTTCTAAAATCTTTAGAACGAGCCGACTTTAAAATTGTTCCTCCTTTATTAATAATATTATTTACACTTCGAGGTCCCATTTCTTCAAAGTCTCCTTCGATCATTCCTTGATAACCTCTGTAAATACCAACACATTCTATATTATGGTAAGCACAGGTACGTACAACTGAGCGTATCGCAGCATTCATTCCTGGCGAATCTCCTCCAGAAGTTAGAACACCTATTTTCTTAATTGTCTTTAGCATAGTTTTAGTTTTGAAGGGTAAAATTAAGAAACAAAACTAACTTTAAAAGCCTATGTTTTATAATTTTAACCATTAATCACAAATTCAAACGTTTTCGTTAATAAGTTTCAAATAAAAGAAAAAAAAACTTATTTTTTTTGATAGATATCGATTTTTAGATAATTAAAATAAGTATAACCTATTTTTGATATTTAATTAACATTTTATCAACCCAAAAAACTTCCCATTATTCTCAATACCATTTTTTTAAAAGGAACTAAACTTTTTTAATCTTCTTCAGTACTTACCGCTTCAGAATTATTTTTTTCTTTCCCCTTTTTAGGCGTTTTTTTGTTGTTGAAATTTATATATTCAGGAGTTACATTAGAATCTTGAAAATACTCATTCATAGTATCTGTCTTTTGTACACGGTACTTTTTAAAGATCTTGTTAAACAATTCTCTAAAAGTATCAAAATCTACTTCATAAGTCAATCCTAATCCCTGAGTATACCCTATTCCTTGACCGATATAATTGATATCATTTTCACGATTAAACAATCGCAAATTCATTGTCCCATCTTGATTCACTCTGTACTGCACCTCTACATCACCCACAACCGCCGATTCGTTAATCCCTCCAAATGGCACACCTACTTTTCCATTTATAGAAATACGTTCATTAATTTTAGAAGAAATAGTGGCCACCACTCTACCATCGGTTTCTCTACCAATTCTCCTATCTCTTGATACATAGTTTAAACCAACTTTAAACTTATCACTATCGGTTTTCAAAATATCTCCTAACAAACTTGAAGCCGTTTCAAATAAGCTTCCCGAAAAATCAGATTGATTTACCCCTTCAGGACTCAAAAAACCTCCTGATGAAAGTAAATACAAAGCTTGTGTTTGTCGCACATCTTTATCATATAACTTATATTGTATTTCTGATTTCAAGACATTACTAACCGTTGGAAATTCGATATTAAAATCAGGATTTGGACTCGCTAAATCTCCTTGAATTCCTATAACCACATCCACGGGCACTTTTCTATTAAATGAAGAGTTTTCTAATAATACAGCAGGATTTGCAATGGTTTTATATACTGCCTGAAGATTTAACTGCGCACGCATTGGATTTCCTTCCCATGTAATAGAACCTCCTTTTCTTACTGCAAACTTTTTATCAATCAACCCACCATATTTAAAATTATAAATTCCTTCATAGGCTTGATAATCGCCCCACATTTGGAATTTACCCAGCGTATTTATCTTGAACAAAAGTGAACCATACCCTTTTCCTCGCATTCCATGTCCCGAATTTCGATCTAATATTACTTCCACTTCAGCATCAGGTGTAATATCTAAATCAAATTCCAACTCTAAACCATTGTACTTATTCGTCTTTTCTACAATTCCATTCTTAATATTGTATTTTTCTTTTTTTGTTATAAAATGAATAAAAGAATTTTCGCCTACACTTTCGGCATAATTGATTGGAATTTTAACATCTGAACCTTTTTCTGATTTAGCAGCAATTTTAATGAATAAGGAGTTCACAGGACCACTAATCGTTGCATTACCATTGATAAAAGCAGTTCCGTAATAAGCGGCATCTTCCGAATCTTTCGTATCTAAAACCAATAGTTTTTTAGAACTGATTCCGAAATCTAATTTCCAATCGGAAAATTTATTATGCTGGATAGTTCCATTTAAGTAGCCTTTGGTATTGAACTTAGAATCGACAATCGTATTATTTCTAAATAAAAATGTCTCATCGACCAAATCAACTATCGAACGATCATTTAACTGATAATCTACATTCAAATAAGGAATAGTCAAACCTGCCTTATCCACAAACAAACGTCCACTTACTTTTGGACTGTTAACATCACCACTAATCACTGAGTTCCCCGTAACAAATCCTCTAATATTCGAAAGAACATCGCCACCTAGCGAACTAAAAACCCCTAAATTGAATTTATCGAGGGAGAGTTTTAAATCCAAAATCGTCTTGTTATTTACAATTTCGAAAGATCCATTAGCATTTAGTGATTCTAAATTTTCATTGTTCAAATAGGTATCAATTGTAAATTTCTCTAAAGTTTCATCGCCTTCAATATCAAACTTAAGCACTCCTAACTCGGTCTTGTTAATATTCAAATTATCGACTACTAAAGAAGCGGTTGGTTTGTAAATTTGATTATTTTGCTTAAAATGAACGGTACCATTTAGATTACCATTAAAAACAAAATTACTACTCAATGGCGTAACCTTGTACAAATCGACATTATCAAAATTAAGCTCTAAATCTTTTTTTGAAGGACCACTTAAATCGCCTTTAAGAGTGATGGACTGATTTTCATGTGACAAAATAATATCATCAAAAACAAAATGATGCAACATTTTATCGAAGACAATTTTATTATCGGGACTATCTTTTTGATTCAAATACCAAAAATTCTCCTTAAACTTCATTTCCGATTTACTGATACCCACCACATTGTTATTATCCTTATCAATCGTATGATACAAGTTCAAACTGAAAAAATCTTCGCCTTTATCTCCTCCTTTAAATTCCGAACGGAATAGCAAAGTATCTTTGGTTGTAATATTAATCAAACTAAAATCACGCATTTTATAGTAAGGCGTTTTTATACTATCTAATTCTACATAAGCATTATACAGGGGATTTTTATTATCTACCGATACACGGATATTATCAAAGCTGTTTTTAGCATAGGTAATTTTAGGTGAATTAAAATTCAATTTAAACTCCTGGGTATCTGATTTAATCGAACCTTTCAAAACTGTATTAGTAGCTAAACCAATTTCAGGATATAAAATTTCAATAATTTTATTGTACACCGTAAAATTAAACTTCAAAAACTGACCTTTGTTTACTTTCTCTGGTTTGAAATTCGTGTACAAACTTCCTAAAGAGTTTCGGGTCAATTTACCCAATTGTTTAAACTGAAAACGTCCTACCACTTCACCTTCTACAATATCAGGAGAGTTAATTGTAAGGGTTCGAATTCCTGCTTTATCGAAAGCAGAATGAACCGTAAAATCATCAAAAGTATAGGTATCTTTTACATTTTGATAGGATGTTTTTTTGATGTAAACATTCCCTTGTAAGTTTTCAATAGTGTTCCCTGTAAGCTGCACTTCAACATCACCTTTAAAATTAGAAATCGGTTCATTAACCAACTTCAGCTTACTCAAATTAGCTTCAGCCACTTGAATTCGGAAATCATATTTGTTTTCCTTAGCACTCAAATCTAGCAAACCATCAAAATCCATTTTTAAATTAGGATCTTCAACATTTATGTGCCCTTTGTAGTACGGCAACTTAAAGTTACCATTAAGTGTAATATTATTGTAAGTATAACTATTATAATGCACTTTTCTAATATCCCCTTTAATTTGAGTATTCAAATATTTTTTAGTAAATCCCTTTCCATCAACGTTCACATCCATACTAACCAATCCTAAATCGCTACGATTTAAAAATGCACCCGCATCAAATTCCTCAAAGACTACATTGCCGTTATAGGTTGCTTTGTCAATAAAATCGATATCAGTCATGGAAAAAACCGATTGTACTCTACCTATTTGTGAACGCATATTTAAAGCCGCATCTACAGCAGTAGCCGTAAGCTGGATACTACCTTCCATCCAAAAATCACCTAAGGTTTTTAACTCTAAAGGCAATTTCTTTCCTAAAACTTCAGGCATCAATTTAACTAGCTTCACATAACTAGAATTGATTTGACTAAAATCGCCATCCATATAAAAACGCTGATGGGTTTTGCCAAAAATATTTTTGAATCGAATGTCGCCTTCCATGCGCGATTGATTAGAATCCACAAATCGAAGATGATTTACATACAAGTCATTTAAAGTTCCGCTTAAATTTGTCTTTTTAAGATAAAAAACCTGATTTTTAGCCAACCCATCATAAAAACACCGCACATCGTTTGTCCCTACTGAGGCAGAATGAATCTTCAAATCCCATTTTACCCTATCATTAAATTTGGCGAAATCCTGTATCTTGTAATTCAAAGTCAAATCGGCTTTGATTTTTGAATTGGGCGTTTGTAATTCTAATTTTTTAAGTTGGATTCTTTTCTTTGTATAACTAAATACAGTACTTAAATCCTCAACAAATAAACCTCTGTCATCTAAAAAAGACAACTTATCAATCAAGATATCTACGTCTGGACCGTAGAGTTTAAAATTGGTCAACTCGGCATTGACTCTCGTAAAATCAACATCTTTAGGAATGGCTCTGTTGTAATCATACAATCTAAAATGAGCATGATTAATAGAAGCCTTATCAGCAATAAAAAGAGTATGCTTACCCGTTGAAGGTTTTCCCGAATCAAAAGACTCTATAAAAACATCCATATTGGTTTTCTTCTCGTTCTTGTAGGTCTTCATGTCAAATAAAACCCCGTCTAAACGAATCCTTTTAAAAATCAAATCGCCTTCTAAAACCGCATTTAAGTCTAATAAATTAGTATTTACAATTTTCGAATAGATTAAAGTATCTTTATGATGATCTAATATCAGGACATTTTGGATTTTCACTCCACCAAAAACAGAAATCTTTACTTTATCAAGACTAATATTAGTCCCAAAATCCTTATTGATTTCATTCATCAAATATTTACCCACTTGGGTTTGGACAAAAGGCAACGACAAAGCTATAGAAAGCACCAACAAAAGAATGATGAGCCCCAGAATTATATTCGAAGTTATTTTAATCGCTTTTTTGATATAGTTTCGTTTATTATTGATTAAATATTATTTTGCTCGAGGAAAGAGCGAAACCTTTAATAAAAATTCTTTAATTTTGGCTGCGCCGTAAAATTATAAAAAATAAAATCGGTTTCTAAAAAGATAACCCAAAATTTGTGCCTTTTTATGCTAAATCCCGAGGTTTATATTCTAGCTATCGAAAGTTCCTGTGACGATACTGCCGCAGCTGTTTTATGTAACGATAAAGTATTATCGAATGTTGTAGCTAATCAGCTAATTCATAACCAATATGGAGGTGTAGTTCCTGAACTAGCTTCACGTGCACACCAACAAAATATAGTTCCCGTTATAGATGCCGCTTTGAAAAAAGCTAATATTAAAAAAGAACAACTATCAGCTATCGCATTTACCCAAGGCCCAGGACTAATGGGCTCCTTGCTAGTAGGAAGTTCCTTTGCCAAATCGATGGCACTTGCCTTAGATATTCCTTTAATTGCGGTAAACCACATGCAAGCACATATTTTGGCGCATTTTATTGACGAAGAAGGATACGACAAACCCGAATTCCCTTTTATCGCATTGACAATCAGCGGTGGTCATACCCAAATTGTTAGAGTTGATAATTTCTTTGATATGACAATCATTGGCGAAACTACAGATGACGCTGTTGGTGAAGCATTTGATAAAACGGCTAAAATTCTTGGTTTACCCTACCCTGGTGGCCCACTAGTAGACAAAAATGCCCAATTAGGTAATCCAAAAGCTTTTTCGTTTACCAAACCAAAAGTTCCCGGATTAGACTTTAGTTTTTCAGGATTAAAAACAGCTATTTTGTATTTTATCCAAAAAAACAAAGCCGAGAATCCTAATTTTATCGATGAGAATATCAATGATATTTGTGCTTCTATCCAGCACACCATCATTGAAATATTAATGGATAAATTAAAATTAGCTATAAAAGAAACTGGTATCAAACAAATTGCTATTGGTGGAGGTGTTTCGGCTAATTCTGGAATTAGAAAAAACCTCAAAGAAGCGGAACAAAAATACGGTTGGAAAACCTTTGTCCCAAAATTTGAATACACAACCGACAATGCAGCAATGATAGGAATTGTAGGTTATCAAAAATACTTATCCCAACATTTTGAAAGTGCTTCGGTAGTTTCAAAAGCGCGAATCCAATTTTAACCATGCAATTATTTTACAATCCAACGATTGACGAACAAACGACTTCTTTTTCATTTGATAAAGAAGAAAGCAAACACATCATTAAAGTTTTACGAAAAAAAGATGGCGATATTTTATTTGTAACCAATGGATTGGGCTATTTATTTGAATGCGAAATAATTTTAGCTTCCGATACTAAATGCACCGTTCAAATTAATGCGTTTGAGAAAAAAGAAGCTTCAAAATTCCATTTGCATTTAGCTGTTGCACCTACAAAAATGAACGACCGTTTTGAATGGTTTTTAGAAAAAGTAACCGAAATTGGTATTCAGGAAATCACACCAATTATCTGTGATCGCTCCGAAAGAAAAGTCATCAATAAAGAGCGTTTTGACAAAATTGTTTTATCTGCCTTGAAACAATGTAACGAATTGTTTTTACCGAAGTTGAATGATGCCCTAACTTTCAAGGAATTCATCCGCAAACAACACAAAGGTTTACAACTCATCGCTCACTGTGAAGAAACCAACAAAAAAACACTCAAATCGGTTTTAAAAGCCAATGAAGACGTTACTTTACTAATAGGTCCAGAAGGCGATTTTTCGACCAAAGAAATCAATTTGGCTCTTGAAAACAATTACATTCCGGTATCTTTAGGCAACACCCGATTGAGAACTGAAACCGCAGCAGTGGTCGCTTGTCATAGTGTGGTGTTTTTTAATGAAGAATAGTCCCTAGCTTTTGAGTCCTTAGTCCATAGCACTGGACGGGATTAATTAACAGAGGACTAAAAAACTAAGGACTAACTACTAAGGACTTAAAAAATGAAAAAATTGTATCTTGTTTTACTATGTATTTCTTTCACTTCTTTTTCCCAAGAAATTGCTTTGGTAAAATACAGTGGTGGTGGTGATTGGTATGCTAACCCAACGGCGTTACCTAATTTGATACGTTTTTGCAATAGCAATATCAACACGACTATTAATCCCAAACCTAAAACGGTAGAACCAGGAAATCCTGATATTTTCTCTTATCCTTTCCTCCACATGACAGGACACGGTAATGTCGTTTTTAGTCCTTCGGACGTACATAATCTTCAAAAATATTTAAAAGGCGGGGGCTTTTTACATATCGATGATAATTATGGTATGGACCAATACGTTCGTAAAGAAATCAAAAAAATATTTCCAGATAGAGCCTTGGTAGAAATCCCAAGTACGCATGCGCTTTTTCAAAAACCATTTGTTTTTGCTAATGGCTTACCTAAAATTCACGAACACGAAGGGAAACGTCCGCAGGCTTTTGGCATCTTTATCGACAATCGATTAGTATTACTTTATACTTTCGAATGTGATTTAGGCGATGGTTGGGAAGATACCGAAGTACACAACGACCCAATTTCAGTTCGCGAAAAAGCTTTAAAAATGGGAGCTAATATTATTCATTATATTTTTAACAATTAATAGCTGTGCAATTAACTCACCAAGAAACAACTTTTGAAACTTCTCAATTCCCAATAACCCTAGTTTGCGACCACATTTATTTTCAGCAAAACATTGGTTCGCTTTTTAGAATTGGAGAAGCTTTTGGTGTAGAAAAGATACTATTTATAGGTAAAGATATCCCACTGAATCCCAGAAAGATAAACAAAACAAGCCGAAGTACTCATTTAAGCGTTCCTTACCAAGTTTTTGAAGAAAACGAGAGTTTAATACAACACCTTCAAGAACAAAATTATGAGATTATCTCACTCGAAATTGCTTCTAACAGCAAAGCACTCAAAGAAGTACATTTACCTCAAAACAAAAAAATTGCACTGCTTATTGGGAGCGAAATATACGGCATTAGCGAGTCCCTTTTAGCCGTTTCAAATCAAATTGTACACATTACTATGTACGGTAAAAACAGCAGTATGAATGTGGCACAAGCAGCAAGTATAGCTTTATATGAAATAACCTCTAAATTAATCTGATATTTTTTATCTTTAGGGACTAAATCGCACCCAAATGATAACATCAAGAACTATTTCTAGAGGAATTTTAAAAGCAGTAGGCAGTTTAGTACTGCTAAGTCTTGTTCTCTTTTTTATCTACAAAATTCAAACCGTTATTTTATACATCGCAATTTCACTTGTACTCTGTTTAATTGCTAATCCCTTTGCGCGTTTCTTAAAGAAAAAATTAAAATTCAGCGACTTACTAGCCTCAATAACAGTATTATTAGTATTCGTATTAATTTTAATTGGATTTGTTTTATTATTTGTTCCTTTAATCATTTCTCAGGCACACAACCTATCTTTATTAGATACTAACACACTTCAAAATCAAGTAGGAATTATTGAATCTAACATAGAAACCTACTTTAATTTACATCAAATAGATGTCGAAAAAATGGTTAAAGAATCGAACCTTTCCTCTAAAATTGATTTCAACTATTTCTCCGATTTTTTAAATACAGTGATCAATACTATTGCTAGTTTTGGAGTTGGAATGGCTTCCGTTTTCTTTATCACTTTCTTTTTACTTAAGGACCAACGCCTTTTTAAAGAAAAAGCCAAAATGATACTTCCAGATCAAAACGAGGAAAAAATTCTAAATTCAATTGAGAAAATCAACGAGTTATTAGCCCGTTATCTTACCGGTTTATTGATTCAGTTACTTGTTGTTTTTATTTTGTATTTTATTGTACTGCTGATTTTTGGAAATGAAAATGCGTTAATCATCGCTTTTTTATGTGCTTTGCTCAACATTATACCCTACATAGGTCCTATAATCGCGACTGTTTTAGCAGCAATTTTAACTTTAATTAGCAATATTGGAGGCCATTTTGGTTCCGAAATGCTACCTAACACCATTTACATTGTTATCGGATTTTTAATCGTTCAGGTAATAGACAACAATGTAAGTCAACCGATAATCTTTTCTAAAAGTGTCAATTCTCATCCCCTAGAAATCTTTTTAGTAACACTGATAAGCGGAATTACCTTTGGGATTTTTGGAATGGTTGTCGCAATTCCTATTTACACCAGTTTAAAAGTAATTGCAAAAGAGTTTTTTCCAAACAACAAAATTGTTACTGTGCTAACCGAAAATATTTAACATTGCAAGATTCTATTTTACAAATCGATATTCAAGATTATATCAACAAGCACATTAATGCTTCGGTTACACAATTGGCTTTGCAAAAAAATCCATTTCCAGCAGTAGATTGGAAACAGATATTAGGTCAAATTGAGGCAAAAGCCAAAGCAAAACACAAATTGCCTACTTGGTTTAACACGACCAATATCCTCTATCCAAGTAAAATTTCGGTGGAGCAAACCTCTTCTGAAGCTACTGCGCAATACAAAAGCCAATTGGTTTCTGGAAAAAGCTTGATTGATTTAACCGGTGGTTTTGGAGTAGACGATTATTATTTTGCCCAAAAAATGGAAGCAGTGGCGCACTGCGAAATCAATCCTGAACTTTCAGAATTGGTACAACACAATTTCAACCAACTTAAGGTATCAAACATTCAATGTTATGCTGGCGACAGTGCCGAAACCTTAAAGAATCTCAATCAAAAATGGGATTGGATTTACATCGATCCTTCACGACGTCATGATGCCAAAGGCAAGGTTTTTATGCTCAAAGACTGTTTGCCTAATGTGCCTGAAAATTTGGATTTCTATTTTGAAAAATCGGATGCTATTTTAATCAAAACAGCACCTTTATTAGATATTTCGGCAGGATTGACCGAATTGAAAAACGTCAAAAACATTCATATCATTGCCTTAGAAAACGAAGTAAAAGAACTTTTATGGGAATTGCATCGCGACTATGGTGGCGCTATTACCCTAAAAACAGCCAACATTACTAAGGGAAATCTAGACCGCTTTGACTTTGTCATGCAGCAAGCTACGGACTCCCCTGCTTACAGCTTGCCCTTGCGCTATTTGTACGAACCCAATAGCGCCATTATGAAATCGGGCGGATTTGACGAAGTTGCCGCGGCCTTCCCCATTCACAAACTACACAAACACTCTCATTTGTATACTTCGGAGGAATTAGTAGATTTTCCTGGGCGTGTTTTTGAAATTCAGACTGCATTTCACTACACCAAAAGCGAAATGAAAAATCACATGAGCGGAAAAACTCTTAATATAACCACCCGTAATTTCCCTGAAACGGTAGAAAACATTCGCAAAAAATGGAAAATTAAAGAGGGCGGCAATCATTATTCTTTTTTTACAACCGATGCTAATACTAATAAAATTGTATTAATTTGCGCCAAAATAAAATAACAACTAAAGATTAAAACAAATAAATACCGAATGAAAAAACTACTATTAACTGCCTTATTTCTTATTTCACTCAGTACCCTAGCCCAAACACCATGTGACTATTCGATTAATGTAACCGATTCACTAGGCACTTACAAGCGTACAAAAGAATACCTAATGTCCGAAAAAAACTTTGCAGGAACATCCAGTTACATCTTTTGCGCCTTGTCTATGACCGATGGTTTACCTACGCTCAGTGTACAATTAATCCAAAAAAGCAAAGGATTCATGAAAGCCAATTGTTTTGACAAAAATTCAAGACTCTATTTGCAATTAGACAACGGAAAAGTGATCACTCTTTTTCACATCGACAACGAATTTTGCGGAAGCATGTTGCGCGATGAAAAAGGCTTTGACAACCGTGTCATAGTAGGTACCTTTATGTTTTTAAAAGGAACCATGGAAGACTTAAAAAGTTCCAAAGTATCCTTGATGCGTATCAAATACCTCACCGACACCGAGGATTACATCATCAAGAAAAATTTAGTTTCAGAGATGGACGGAAAAACCTATCATCCCGAAACCTACTTCATCGAAAACTTACGCTGCATCGAAAATTAATATCCAAATCCGATTTGTCCACACAAGTCGGATTTTTTTATTCTGAACTTGTTTCAGAATCCCTGA
>DKIJ01000004.1:2937-4520 GCA_002454195.1 Flavobacterium sp. UBA6721 | reverse complement strand
CTGAACTTGTTTCAGAATCCCTGAACTTGTTTCAAAATCTTTTCTTTTAATTAAGCACAAGCTTTTTGTCAGTTCGAGCTAGCCTGCACTGAGCATAGACGAAGTGTCGAGAACTCAGTAAAAACTAATCCAACTTTTGTCAGTTCGAGCTAGCCTGCACTAAGCATAGACGAAGTGTCGAGAACTAACTAAATTAAATTCAGCTTTTTGTCAGTTCGAGCTAGCCTGCACTGAGCATAGACGAAGTGTCGAGAACCACAACAATTACATATTTTTGGGCGTGCCCTCGTTGCACCACGATTGTGCAAAAAAAGAGACTCAGTGCAGCAACGAGGTCAGGCTGTCCGTTCCCGCTTCCCGATGAAAAATCGGGAGAGCTCCACTTCCATCCTTCACGCAAGTCGGTGCTTCTTTTAAAATTTATCATTCAAATTGTCATTGTCATTACTATTGAAATTGTTATTGAAATTATTATCTTTAAATTTGAAAATCAACACAATATGAAATGGTCAGCTAAACCTATTGTCCACAAAGGAGAAAAACGAATTGGCGTATATTTCGAAAAAAACACCAATTTAATTGCTCGAATTAAACAAATTGAAGATGCCCGATGGAGTCAGCAAAAAACAGTGTGGCATATTCCTGATACTGAAGAAAATAGAATACGATTTAAAATTACACCTCTCTCTCAAACTATTCCATCAGAAGAAGCTCAAGTACAAATAGAAAAATTCAAACAATGGATGCGTTCCAAACGATATAGCAAAAGTACTATTGTAACCTATTGCGAAGCTTTGAAATCTTTTTTACTGTTTTACAGAGAAAAGGCCATTGCAGCAATTACAAACGATGATGTGATTATCTATAATAACGATTATATTTTGAAAAATAATCTATCTGCCTCCTATCAGAATCAAATTGTCAATGCAATTAAACTTTATTTTAAAACTATTCAAGATACAAAAATTGAGGTTGATAAAATTCCCCGACCTAAACGCGCCAAAGTTTTACCTAATGTTTTGAGCAAGGAAGAAATCAAATTGATATTGAATGCCCATAGCAACCTCAAACACAAAATGATGCTTTCGATGATTTACAGTTGCGGTTTGCGCAGTGGCGAATTATTGGCTTTACAACCCGTTCATATCGATTCTAAAAGAAATATAGTTTTGCTCAAAAATTCAAAGGGCAAAAAAGACAGAATTGCTCCTTTGAGTCCCAAAATACTCGAAATGTTAAGAGAATATTACACTATTTGTAAACCAACCACTTATTTATTTGAAGGACAAACTAAAGGACAGCCTTATGATTCTAGGAGCCTTCAACTTATTCTAAAGCAAGCCTTGACCAAAGTTAACATTAAGAAACCTGTTACACTACATTGGCTACGTCATAGTTACGCCACACACCTGCTAGAAAGCGGTACCGATTTGCGATACATTCAAGAACTTTTGGGACACAACAGTAGCAAAACAACCGAAATTTACACTCATGTAAGTACGAAAAGTATTCAACAAATAAAAAGTCCTTTTGATGATTTGTAATCTTTTTTCATTACTTTTGAAAAAAAAAAAAAAAAAAAA
>DKIJ01000004.1:0-2843 GCA_002454195.1 Flavobacterium sp. UBA6721 | reverse complement strand
AAAAAAAAAAAAAAAAAAAAAAGCGAAACAAACCTTCGCTAATCTACCCTATTTTGGGTGTATATACGAAGGTTTGTTTCGCATATATACAAGTTGGCAGAAAGTTATGAAAACGACACGTAAAAACATAAAATCAAGAAAAATGAAACAATTATTTTTATTATTTATTACTTCAACTTTATTAAGCTGTGGTGCGGCAATTAAATCAAATTTTCAAACACAAAATAAACCTTTGACAATTGACGACAAAGTGGCTTTTTTAGATGTTCATCATAAAGTTCCCGAAACAGCTAAGAAATTAGGTGAAGGAAAATTTGGAGATACTGGATTTTCAACAGATTGTGATTTTAATTCAAATTTAGTAGAAGCAAGAAAATTGGCTCGACAGAACGGAGCTAATATTGTAAAAGTAACAGAGAAAAAAACTCCAGACTTGTGGAGTTCTTGTTATCGAATGAAAATTGAATACTATTATTTTGATGGAAATGTTTCAGAAATCCCACAATATCAACTACAAATTAAATAATTTAAAATAAAACCAAATAAATATTTATATAAATGAGAAAATCAATTTTTATTACAGCTTTTACTGCATCTATTCTATTGTCAAGTTGTGCAACAATCATTTCAGGTTCAAAACAATTGGTAAAGTTTACAAGTAATCCATCTTCTGCTACAATTTTTATTGACGAAGTTGAAGTAGGTAAAACACCATTTGAAATCAAACTTCAAAGAAAAAAAGAACATCACGTAATGATAAAATTAGATGGTTATAAAACTTATGAAACGAACTTAACAAAAAAATTTAATGCTTGGTATATTGGAAACATTGCATTTGGCGGATTAATAGGAATTATAATCGACCCAATTACAGGTGCAATGTATAAATTATCACCTTCAGAAGTAAATGCTGAGATGCAAAAAGGTGTTGCTTTTAAAAGCGATAAAAATAATGTTTATATTGCAGTTGCTTTAGAAATTGATCCGAATTGGGAAAAAGTAGGACAATTGGAAAAAATGTAACCTTCTGCCAACAGCAGTTTGGCAAAATGGCGGGTTCAGTGCTAAATTCAAGTTCAGTTCTTCGATTGAACTTTTGTGCAAAACTGAACATTTGTGCTTCGATTTCCGCCACTTCGCCAAGCTGCAAACCGTTATAGGGCATTTTATAGAGACCGACATCAACATTAGACAACAGCTCCAAACAGACAAAATTTAAGAAATGGAAAGTGAAAACTTAGACAACAGAACCAGAATAATTGGGAAAGACCTCATTAGGTATTTTATCCTTATTTATTGGACACTATTTTGGTTATTTAACATCGTGGACAAAGTAATTGGCGGTGCTCATTTCCTATTTGTAGGTAAAGACAGGTTTGCTCAAATTGAACGATTTTTTGACTCACTTGGACTTGGCGACCCAATTATTGCCAACATTGCGTTGATTATCACAGCAGGTTTAGAAACATTCGCTTTTGTTTTCTTTTTTGGAGCATTATATCATTTTGCGAAGAAAAATATTGACGCTGCACGTTCTTGGTTTCTTATTGGTATTACTTTAACGCTTATTACATATACCTATTTTACTGTTGGCGACCAAGTATTTGGCGACCATTTTGAACTTTTAGAACACGGCTTATTTTGGTTTATCGCTTTGTTGTCGTGGTTTATTTTTATTCGGGTGGACAAAATTCAACTCTTTGACAATTTTTCGATTGGCAAAAAGCAGTTTATTTCTTCGACCATTGTAGTAATTGCAGTAACAGTCGTAACGACTTTTTCAATTTTTTGGCACAATCACACTTCGTTTGTCGAAAGAACACAGGCAGTTGAAGCAGTTCAAATAACGGAAAACAAATACAAAATTCAATTTCCTTTTCTTGCAGGAAGCAAGGCATTTGAAAATTCAATTGCAAAATTCAAGACAGACAATCCAACAGAGAAAATAACTTACATATACACAGCACCAGCTCAGTTGCGATTAGGGGAATCTGACGGACTAATTATTTACATTCAAACCGAGAAAAAATGAAAGAGAAAAAATTAATTCAATACTTAATCCTCATTCATTGGACATTATTTTCAGCAACGACTGTCATTGATAAAATTGTGCCGGACGTTTATCCACTGTGGGTTGGGGCGGACTTCTATACGCTATTCATAAAATTCTTCGCTTCATTAGGACTAACTGACCCTATTTTTGCGACAATTGCATTAGCTGGAATTTCATTTCTAGAAATAGCTGCATTTGTTTGTTTTGCATTTTCCTTGCTCAACTTATATAAAGTCAAAGACAAAATTGCGGAACAATGGTTTTATCGTGGTATAGGCTTTTCTATTCTCACATTCAGTTTGTTTTCAATTGGCGACCAAGTTTTTGGCGACAGATTTACATTGCTTGAACACACCATATTTTGGATAATACTGATTTTTTCTTGGGTGATTTACAAATACAATTCATTGACAGATGAAAGAGTAATAAAGTTTTCAATGACCAGAGACATTAAAATTGGTTTATTTATTGGAACAGTATTTACTGTTATTACTTCCGCTTCGCTTTTCAGTTTTTCAAATAGCACTTTCGACAACAAGACACTTCCAGTTCAAGGCGAAGAAGTCGTGGAGGATGTTTACAAGTTTGACTTACCTTTTTTGAGCGACAAAATCACAATGGAAAATACCCTCAAAGAGTTTGAACAAAAGCACCCTGAATTAAAAGTAAATTATATTTGGACAGGTGCGGACGAGCTAAACTCGAAAAAGAAAACCCATATGTTACTCTATGTATTTACAGAACGAAAGAAATAAAAAACGCCCTATAACAGCAAGGGATTCGTTGCGTG
>DKIJ01000009.1:1025-3039 GCA_002454195.1 Flavobacterium sp. UBA6721 | reverse complement strand
AATGAATAGCAGGAAATAGCTCCTAACAAAGCTCATACTATATTATAGTATAAACTTTGATTTATCACAATTAATTAAGACTAAGGCAATTTACTTTCCCAATGCTGGTTTAACTGATCCAGATTTACAGGGTTAGCTGCTGGTTGATTTTGAAGTCTTCCAGTATCGAAAGCTTCTTGAAGTATATTCTCTATTAAATAGTCTTCATTAGTTTGGAATGGCAGGTATTGTGATTTCAAATCGATGTCAAAAACACTAGCTGTAGTATTTGACCAAAAAGCTTTCCATCCACTTTTTAAAGTTTTAATTAATTCATAGGTACTTTTCCCCGTTTGACGATGTATCAATTTGACTAAAATTCGACCCTGGCTGCGTGATAATTTTTTTAACCTTGCTTCAAATTCATTAGTAAGGTAATCTTCAACTATTTTAAAATATTTTCTTTTTTCTCTTTCAGAAGAAAGTCTAGCCATACCAAAATTAAGACTCGTAAGTCTGTCAGCTGCTAATTTAGCATATGGATAAGTCTTATAAACTCTACTTTGTAATATCAAATATTGCTTTCTACCCTCTTCGTCTAATTTTGATTTTGAAATTATAATTTCAGGCAATTTAATTGTATCATTTAAAAGACTATCCTTTTCAGTCAAAACATACCCCATAGCATTTGGGTTATATGGTACCACTTGACTGAAACCAGAGAAAGAAATTAAAAATAAAATTGCTATAAAACAAACAGACTTCATACCTTATTATAATTTGATGTAAAATTATACATTATATACACAACTGTAATACCAAATTTATAATTTAGCAAAAAAATATTTTTATGAGCACAAAATCGATTTTAAACAATGAATCCATGGCTTTTTTAGAAAGCTACCTTAATAATGCTTCGCCAACAGGTTACGAAAGTAGCGGACAAAAAATATGGATGGAGTATCTAAAACCTTATGTTGACACATTTATTACCGATACTTACGGAACAGCTGTTGGAATTATTAACCCTGAAGCCGATTTTAAAGTTGTAATTGAAGGACATTCAGATGAAATATCTTGGTATGTAAATTACATAACAGATGATGGTTTGATATATGTGATTCGAAATGGAGGTTCTGATCACCAAATTGCTCCTTCAAAACGCGTGAACATTCATACTAAAAACGGAATTGTAAAAGGAGTTTTTGGATGGCCTGCAATACACACAAGAGGAAGAGGAAAAGAAGAAGCCGCAACACAACATAATATATTTATCGATTGTGGATGCTCTACTAAAGAAGAAGTTGAAAAATTAGGAATTCATGTAGGCTGTGTAATCACTTATCCAGATGAGTTCATGGTTTTGAACGAAAATAAATTTGTTTGTCGAGCAATTGATAACCGTATGGGTGGTTTTATGATTGCTGAAGTTGCGAGACTTTTACATGAAAATAAAGTAAAATTACCTTTTGGACTATATATTACTAACGCCGTTCAGGAAGAAGTAGGATTGCGTGGAGCTGAGATGATTACTCAAACTATCAAACCAAACGTTGCTATCATTACTGATGTATGTCACGATTCTACCACTCCAATGATTGATAAGAAAATTGAAGGTGAGACCAAAATAGGTAAAGGCCCTGTAATTACTTATGCACCTGCAGTACAAAATAACCTGAGAGAATTAATTGTTTCAACTGCTGAAGAAAAGGAAATTCCATTCCAACGTTTAGCTTCTTCGCGTGTTACAGGTACAGACACTGATGCATTTGCTTATAGCAATGGTGGGGTTGCATCGGCATTGATTTCACTCCCTTTGCGTTATATGCATACAACTGTAGAAATGGTTCATAAGGAAGATGTCGAAAACGTAATTCATTTGATTTATGAAACTATCCTTAAAATAGAAAACGGAGAAACTTTCTCTTATTTCAAATAAATACTAAAAAAGTAATTAGGCTATGCCTTTTCAAATAGCCTAATTACTTTTTATTAAAAATCTGTACAACTGAAAAAAAAAAAAAAAAAAAACACT
>DKIJ01000009.1:0-956 GCA_002454195.1 Flavobacterium sp. UBA6721 | reverse complement strand
AAAAAAAAAAAAAAAAAAAACACTTTTCTGCTATCGGTTATCATTTTCTTTTTTTCTCTACATTTATAATATTGCTCACAATTTAATCAAGTAATTTACTCTTCTTCAATAAACTAAAATATTGATAATTTACACTATTATACGAATCCTTAATTTTTAAATTATCCAATTATTAAAAAATATTTTTTTGTAGTAAAAAATTTATTTTTACTCAATCATAAAAAACAATAACTGGTAAAAAAATAATTTAAAAGCATTTTTTTTTACAAAATATATTTTTTTCTTATACATTTACTAAAAAATTATAAGATAAATATTGTTTATAATATTACTTTTTTAGTCAATTAAAATCAGAATAGATTAAGTTAATTTTCATTTTATTGCTACTACACCTATGAAAGGAGCCAATGTTTTTATATCTTTTTTATTTTGTTTGTTTGTACAAAATGTACAATCCCAAACTCAAATTCAAAAAGTTTATATTACAGATAAAAAAGGGGAAAATTATGCTTATGTGAATGTTACCAAAACCTATGAGCGCATTGCTGAAAAGGGTTATAAATCTGTTGATTTATTCCAAAAACTTGGTAATATTTTTTATGCTGAAAAAAATATGCCTAAAGCAGCTAAATGGTATGGTGAACTTTTTTCATTAACCTACGATTTAGATATATCATATTACCATCAATATGCTAAAGCTTTGACTGCTATAGATGACATAGAAAAGGCTAATTTCATTTTGGAAAAATTAAAAATTCAATTAATCACCCAAAAACTATAACTTCGAATTAAAAACTAAATTTCAAAACAACATAAAAAAAAGATCCATCTTAATCATTATCTTTTAACAAAATGAAATACGATAAAGGATAATATTTTTCTATTAATAAAAAAAGAGTTTATAATTGGGGGATTATAAACTCTTTTTTTTGATATTAAGTTGATAGATTTGGGGC